>CAZPCC010000029.1:0-3587 GCA_964584905.1 uncultured Gemmatimonadaceae bacterium
CGGGAAGACTAGCGTGAAGATGTCGGTCGAAGCCGGCGGCAAGAAAGAGCCGCTCGAAGTGGACGTAGTGCTCGTCGCCGCCGGCCGGGCGCCTAACATCGACGGCATTGGGCTCGAGGAGGCCGGCATCAAGATCAACGACCGCGGCTTCATCCAGGTTAACGAGCGTCTCGAGACCGCCGCCAAGGGCATTTACGCCATTGGCGACGCGGCCGGCCCGCCGATGCTCGCCCACAAGGGATCGCGCGAGGGCGTGATGGTAGCCGAGTTGATCGCCGGGGAGCACGCGCACCCGATCAACTACGGGAACATTCCTAACGCTACCTACTGCCACCCCGAGGTCGCGTCGATAGGCCTCACCGAAGCGCAGTGCAAGGAGCAGAAGCTCGACTACAAGGTCGGCAAGTTCCCATTCTCGGCAAACGGCCGCGCGCGCACCAGCGGTGAGACCGAAGGCTTCGTCAAGATCATCAGCAGCGCCAAGTACGGCGAGATCCTGGGCGCCCACATCATCGGCGCCCACGCCACGGAGCTGATCCACGAACTGGTGGTCGCCCGCGAGAACGAGTTCACGGTCGAGGAAGTGGACCTGGCGGTGCATGCGCATCCGACGCTGGCCGAGGCGGTGCATGAGGCGGCGTTGGATTCGCTTGGGAAGATGATCCATCTCTAGTCGGGAATGGGGAATCGGGAATCGGGAATCGGAACAGCAGCCGATCCCGAGTCGTTTCGATTCCCGATTCCCAATTCCCGATTCCCGGCATGTTTCTGCTAGCGACGCCACTCCACACCGTCCCGTACGCTCAGGCTCTGGAACTCCAGCGCGCCATCGCCCGCGCGCGGATCTCCGGTGCCATTCCCGAGGACATCCTGCTCCTCGTCGAGCATCCGCCGGTCGTGACGTTAGGCCGGACGGCGAAGGCTGCGCATCTCACCGCGCCGGCCGAGCTTCTGGCGGCGCGCGGGGTGGAGCGGTTCGAGGTCGAGCGCGGCGGCGACGTGACCTTTCACGGGCCCGGGCAGCTCGTCGGCTACCCGATCATCGATCTCAAACGCCATAAGCGCGACCTGCACTGGTATCTGCGCCAGGTCGAGGAGGCGCTGATCCGTATCCTCGCCGCGTACGATGTGCCTGGCGAGCGCAACACTGGCTACACCGGCGTCTGGACGCGCGGCCGCAAGATCGCCTCGATCGGCGTCCACGCGCGCGACTGGGTCACCTGGCACGGCTTCGCGCTCAACGTCACGACGGACCTCTCGTACTTCGACCTGATCGTGCCCTGCGGCATTCAGGATGTCGTAATGACCAGCATCGCCCGCGAGACATCGCGTGATGATCTGGTGCTGGCCAACGTGGCGGCCGAGGCTGAGCGGGCGTTCGCCGAGGTGTTTGGACTCGAGGTTCGGCGCGTCGAGCTTGCGGAACTGCGGCTCGATGACGAAACGATTGTCGTTTGAACGCGGTCCGCAATGTCGAGTGTGACGCTTCGCTGACTGTGGAGCTGCATCATGGCGTGGGATGTGGCTCTAATTCTCTTCACGGGCATCGTCTCGGACGCCCAGCTCCGCATTTTTTACCGCAGAGGACGCGGAGGGGCGCAGAGGACAGCGAGAAAAACCATGGACAGCGCCGAAATAAATCTCCGTAGCGGCGAAGTCGTTGATGCGGCAATGCAACTGCATTCCGCCTTGGGTCCGGGACTACTAGAGGGAGCGTACGAAGCGTGCTTGGCTCATGAACTCAGGTTGCGCGGATTCCAGGTAGCTACTCAGGCCCCACTTCCCATTACATACAAGGGAGCAAAGATCGAGCTCGGCTACCGCGCAGACTTGATCGTCGACGACGCTGTGCTTGTGGAGTTGAAGGCCGTCAGAAAGCTCGTGCCGCTCCACGAAGCTCAACTACTCTCCTATCTGAAGCTGAGCGGCCACCGCGTGGGCCTATTGATCAACTTCCACGTAGTGCACCTGAAAGATGGCATCAAGCGCCTCGTTCATAGAATTTGAGACCCGGCCATTTTGTAGGGGTGCTGTCCTCTGCGCCCCTCTGCGCCCTCTGCGGTAAATAAGGCGGAGCTCTACGCTCGCGATGCATTCAGAGCTGCCAAGCCGACAGAATCTACAGCTCCCCGCCTCCACGTAGCTCCCGAGAACGCCCCTCACCCAGCGCCGTCGGCGGCCCCACTGAATCGTCAGGCGCCGGATCGGCCGTCGCCGCGATGTGCTCGGCCAGACGGTCGATCAGCCCGCGAAGCTGCTCGGCCCGCGACCGCGACTTGGCGCCGAAGATCCCGCGCGCCAGCGCATAAGTGCCACCTAACGCAGCAGTCACGGCAACTACCGCGCCTACCGGGCCGAACATGGACCCGACGAGCGCGCCAGCCAGTATTCCCGCAGTACTTCCGCCGCCGATCATTACTGGCAGGAAAAGATTGGTAGCGAACGCACGCAGCTTTTCCTGGATGCGGATCGTCGTCTGGCCGTCCCGCGCCGCGATCGCCACCTCCACCTCGCGTCCGTGCGCGTGACGCCCGCTCACCGACGTGAGCGCGATCCATCTGAGCGTGCGGCCCAGCACCGACGGCTGGCCGGCCTCGCCTAACGTGCGTTGGATCATCTCCACCAGTGCCTCGTACTCGCGCTGTGGCACCTCCCCCGCCACCGACCGCTCCAGCTGGATCCACGTCGAGCCGCCCAGCCAGCGCGACTGGCGCGTCCCCCGGCCGGCATCCAGCTCACCAATAGCCGAGCGCACGTAGCGCGGGTCGAGCCCCGCCTCGGCGGCGATCTGCTCCAGCTCGTCCTGCGTGAGCCCGGCCGTGATCTCCGACTCAGCCGCCCGCGTCGCCTGCATCTCGGCGGTGCGCGTGAGGATCAGTGCGATCTCGCGGTCGCTGTACCGGCGGCTGACTGATTTGGGCTCGTCCATGCCGGGAAGTTACGCGCGATCCACCGCGCCACAACTCCGCAGCGGGGTCGCGAGGATTGGCGCCGGCATGCGTTCCTCGAGGCCGGACCGGCACGGCTCCGCATCGTATATTGCAGCGTGCATTCCGAAGCCCCTCCGCGCCCCGGCGCCGGCGCCCTCACCGCCGATCTCAACCCCGAACAGCGCGCCGCCGCGGAATTCGGCGATGGGCCGCTGCTCATCGTCGCCGGCGCAGGCACGGGAAAGACCCGCACGCTCGTCTATCGGGTCGCGCACCTGATCGAGCGCGGCGTGCGCCCCGATCGCATTTTGCTCCTCACCTTCACCCGCCGCGCCGCGCGTGAAATGCTCGGCCGGGTCGAGCGGCTGGTGGGGAGCACGGGCTCGCGCGTGCACGGCGGAACCTTCCACGCCACCGCGCACCGCCTGCTGCGTGCGTACGGCGAGCGCGCCGGTATAGCGAAGAATTTCTCCATCCTCGACCAGGGCGATTCCGAGGATCTGATGGGGATCGCACGCAACGCCCTCGGCTTCGGCGAGCGCGCGTCGCGATTCCCCAAGAAGGAGACGCTGCAGTTCGTCTACTCGCGCCATGTGAACACCGAGCTCTCGGTCGAGGACATACTGCGCGAGGAGCTGCCGCAGTTCGTCGACGACC
>CAZPCC010000030.1:0-4771 GCA_964584905.1 uncultured Gemmatimonadaceae bacterium
AGCTCATGATGGCGTTCACCGCTGCCACTCGCGGAGAGACAGCCGCGTCCACCCCTACGCGGGCGACCAATGGGACGTAGTCGAATCGGTCGATCAGCGAGATGACCTTTCGGGTGCCAAGACTCTTTGCGAGGAGGCAGGAAAGCAAGTTGGTCTCATCGCTACCTGTATACGCCACGAAGCCGTCGGCATCACCAATCCCCTCCATTTCCAGCAGTTCGAGATCCGTTGCGTCGCCGTGCAGAACCAGGCTGCGTGTCAACCGCTCGGCGAGATCTACCGCTCGAGCACGATCGGATTCCAGGATAGTGCAATCGATGCGATGCTCCTCGAGCAACCTCGCCAGGAACCAGGCTTCGCGGCTGCCACCGGCAATCACCACCCGTCGAAGGTTGAAACGGTCATAACCGGCGAGCGTCAGCACGTCGGTCATGTGTGACGCCTCTCCCATGATGAATGCCTGATCGCCGGCCTCGATGCGTGTACCGCCGCCCGGGATGATCGTCTGGCTGCCTCGAGCTATGGCGACGACGAGCGCACGTACATTCGACGTCATCTTGCCGATCTCGAGTAGCCGCTTGCCGGCGACGGGTGCGCCGTCCTTCACCCGCACTCCGATGAGCTGAACCAGCCCCCCTTCGAATTGAGCAAACTCGGTAGCGGCCGCGCTCTGCAGCAACTGGTAGGTTTCCAATGCGCATTCGCGCTCAGGATTGATCATCAGATCCACGCCGAGGCGCTCAGGAGGCAGGATCCCTGTGTGATCGTAGTAGTCAGGCTTTGAAACGCGGGCGATCCGCTTGGGCACCTTGTACTGGGCGGCAGATAGGCAGGCCATGATATTGATCTCGTCGTGACTCGTCACCGCGAGCAGCAAGTCGGTCCGTTCGATCCCGGCCCGCTCGAGGGTCACCAGGCTGGCGCCGTTCCCCTCGATTACCAATCCATCCATCGTGTCCTGGATGCTGCGGGCGCGGGCGCGGTCCTGCTCGACCAGGGTGACATCGTGATCTTCGCGCGCCAGCTGCTGCGCCAGATGGAAACCGACGTCGCCCGCACCTAGTATGAGGATCCGCATTCCCCCCCGCGCTCTGAGTTCATCGACCGGTGCGTCAGCCCTGTCCACGACACCGTACCGAACGTACTCCTCCCATGGGGCAAGGACAATCGGTAGCCGTAAACGACGAGGGCGACATTGCCCCTCGCAACTCGGGCGGACGAGTCGAACACGAACAGCCGCGGAGCCAGGACTCGGTCACCGTGCCTGACGACGGCATCAGTATGGAGCATCACGGGTCACAATCGGTGAGCGGACGCCCAGGGTACTTGCGCATGGGGCGTGCCTCATCTTCCGGCACTGGCAGAGCGGCCATCGCCCCTCGTGATAGGCGGCGGAGCGCAAGATGGCCGTCAACAGCGGCTGTCGAGAGAACCTAGAAGCTCCCCGACAGCTCGAGTGCGATCCCTCCAAAGCCGCGCGGGCGAATGCTGACATCCAACTGGGTGCGCGACACGAGGGTTGCCTTCGTCCATCGCTCGCCCGGCTTGCGCGACCCGATCACTCCACCAAGGATTGCCCCAATCGCGGCGCCGGCGACGGCGGCCTGCCGCCGGGTGCGGGTGTCGTTGGCGTCCCTGCGCTCGCTTTCCTCGGTTGTGGGTTCAGTGCAGAAGATGAAACAGTCCGGCGTGATATTCTGCACAATGAACGTGATGACGAACGCAGCGCCCGCGCCCCCTGCGGCGCCGAAGGCAGAACCTTTAAGGACGTTCGGAATAGATGAACCCGGACCGGTACTGACTTCAAGCCTGTCAATGGAACGGCTCAGTAGTACGAATTGGTGCCCGTTCTGGTCGGACGTGAACCGGAGTGTGTCGCCGGACACAGTCACGACCGTACCAACCTCCGGGATCGGTCCCAGGTTCTTGCGGGCGGTCACACGTATGCGCGTGCCGGGTGCGAGAGTCGCCAGTTCCTGGCTCGCGGCGTCAGAAGCCGGCGTCATGAGAAGCAGCGTGGCGGCAACGGCCAGAATTGTGGGGCGCATGACGTTCCTCGCGAGGTGGGTTGCCAACTTGCGCCGACCTGCAGCGCGCAATCGGTCGCGAGGTAATGATCGGCTATTGCGGGCGGTTGGCCGATACGTCGAATGACGTAGATTCCGACCAGAAAAGCACGTAGCGTGTCATTTGGACCACTCCCCACCGAACCCGGAACTTCGTGCACATTCTAGTTCTCAACGTCGGCTCATCGACAATCAAGTTCCAACTCATCGACACCGACGATGAGGCGATCGCCGCGGCGAACGATCGCCGGCTGGCCAAGGGGGTCATTGAACGAATCGGTGGCCAGGCGATCCTTACTCTGGCCGCCGAGGGTCGGCCGGCGATCAAGCACGCCGAATCGATAAGAAATCACGCAGCGGCGATCGAGTACATTCTCAGCTGGATCACCAGCGATGAGTCGGGCGTGCCTATCGCGAGCCTTTCCCAGATCGATGCCGTTGGCCACCGGGTGGTGCATGGCGGCGAGGGCTTCTCGCGCTCGATGCGCGTCACCGACGAGGTCAGGCGCGAGCTGGAAGAACTGATCGAGCTTGCGCCCCTCCACAATCCACACAATCTCCGCGGAATCGCTGCCGTCCGTGCCGCGCTCGGACCGGGCATTCCGCAGGTTGCGGTGTTCGATACCGCATTTCATCACAGCCTTCCGGAGGCCGCATATCTGTACGCCATTCCCTACCAGTACTACCGGAGGTACCGCGTCAGGCGATATGGCTTTCACGGCACTTCGCATCGCTATGTCGCCTACCGCTACAGGCAGATCACCGGCACCCCGCGTGAGACAACCCGCATCATCACCCTCCACCTCGGCAACGGCGCCTCGGCGTGCGCGATCGATGGCGGCCAATCGATCGACACCTCGATGGGCTTCACCCCGCTCGAGGGACTCGTAATGGGCACGCGGTCCGGCGATCTCGATCCGGCCATTCTCGACTTCATCTCGGCGAAGGAGGGAATGAGCCTGCCCGAAATCGACACGATGCTCAACAAGCAGTCCGGACTGCTTGGCGTTTCCGGTTTGACGGGCGACATGCGAGAGCTTCTCGCCGAGGCCGCCGAGCATGACGACCGCCGCGCACGCCTGGCGATCGAGCTGTTCTGCTATCGGGTGAAGAAGTACCTCGGTGCCTTTCTGGCGGCGATGAACGGGGCGGACGCGATCGTGTTTGCCGGCGGAATCGGCGAGAACGCGCCGACGATCCGCGCGCGGATCTGCGAAGGGCTGGACTGGCTCGGGATCGGTGTAGACGAAGCGCGCAACGAGGGCCTTGTCGGCCGCGAAGGGCGGTTCGACCGCGAGGGTACGCGGGTGGCGCTTTGGGCGATTCCCACCGATGAGGAGCTGCTCATCGCGCGTGATACCTTCCGCGTGGTTTCCGGAGTAGCCGCACCCGCGTAACTTCGCGCCGGGCCGGCCGCTGAAGGTCACAGCGACTTCGAGCCTAGCTTGCGCACTACTGAATAGCAGGGGCGGGACTCGAACCCGCGACCCCGGCATTATGAGTGCCGTGCTCTAACCGGCTGAGCTACCCTGCCTCGATCCTTCGACGCAAACGGCCGGACCCTTTCGGGCCCGGCCGTTCACAGTAGCGGGGGCGGGATTTGAACCCGCGACCTTCGGGTTATGAGCCCGACGAGCTACCAGGCTGCTCCACCCCGCGTCAGTGACGTCAAATATAGCCCACCGGCACACTCGGTCAAGGCTCGTCAGCCCCGCGACTCGAGTCCCTTTCCCCAGCTGGAAAACGATACAGAATCTCCTTGTCTCCCCTCACGAATCCGAACTCCTCGCGCGCAATCCGCTCGTGTACCAGCGGATCCTCTTCCACTGCCTGCTTGACCTTCTGGAGCGAATCGATGTCGCGCTCCAGCGAGTCGATCGCCGCGGTCAGCTCGGCATGGCGCGATCGCTGCCGCAGCAGATCCCACGTCCCGAATTCGCCGCCCTGAATGATGAAGATCAGCGCGGCGATTGCGAGTGCGACAAGGAGAAGGCGGCGGGGCATGCGAGGGTCGAGGGTCGAGGGTCGAAGGTCGAGGGTCGAGGGTCGAGGATCGAGACGTTCGCGTAAGGCTACGATGGAAACCGAGGAGCAAGGATCACCCACAGGTCATGCTTCGTAATGGCGTAACCCGACCCTCGACCCACGACCCTCGACCCCCGCGACTCACAACCCATAGATCGCGCCGCCCGGATACTCCGCCGCCTCACCGAGCGCCTCCTCGATTCGCAGAAGCTGGTTGTACTTGGCTACCCGGTCGGAGCGTGAGGCGGAGCCGGTCTTGATCTGGCCGGCGCTGGTGCCTACCGCGAGGTCGGCGATGAAGGTGTCTTCAGTTTCGCCGGACCGGTGCGAAATCACCGACAGGTAGCCCGCCGAGCGCGCCATCTCGATCGCTTCCAGCGTTTCCGTGAGCGTGCCGATCTGGTTCACCTTGATCAGAATGGCGTTTCCGACACGACTCTCGATACCCCGCGCCAGGCGCTCGGTGTTGGTTACGAACAGATCGTCCCCCACCAGCTGCACGCGGTCACCTAACGCCGTAGTCAACGCCGCCCACCCGTCCCAGTCGTCCTCGGCCAGCCCATCCTCGATCGACACGATGGGATAGGTCTCCATCCACTGCGTGTACAGCTCGATCATCCCGTTCGCGTCGCGGGTGCCGGCGCCACTCTTCTTGAATGTGTAGTTGCCGTCCTTGTATA
>CAZPCC010000031.1:0-2011 GCA_964584905.1 uncultured Gemmatimonadaceae bacterium
CGGTCAGCGATCCAGCCGCATGCGGACGCGGCCGATGGTCAGCTCGTCCCCGAAGCTGAGTGCCACCGGGCTGTCGATGCGAGGACCGTTGACGTACGTCCCGTTGGTGCTGCCCTGGTCCTCGACGAACCAGCTCCTGCCACGAAAGGTGAGCATCGCGTGGTTGGTGCTCACGAAGTCGTCCTCCACGAAGATCGTGTTGTTCACGTTGCGGCCGATGGAGTTGATCGGTCCGAGCGCGATGGTCGAGCCATGCGGCGGCTCATCCGACGGGGACTCCAGGACGGAGAGGCGGCCGATCCCCGAGCGGGATGCGAGCTGCACCTGCTCGGCGCTGCGCAGGTCGCGCAGCATGGAGCTGGCGAAGCGCATCAGGACGAGGTACAGCAGCGCGACGAAGCCGAGCTGCAGGACCAGCAGAAGCAGGCGCAGGATGTCGCCCGTCATTGCCGCACCTGGAACTGGATCTGGGTATCGCCGATCTCGATCACATCGCCTGGGCCGAGCGCGATCTGGCTCACGAGCTGACCGTTGACCATCGATCCGTTGATGCTGCCGAGGTCGGCGAATCCGTATGCCCCGTGCTGCAGCTTCAGCTGGCAATGATGTCGGCTGACCATCGGGTCGTCCACGATGACGTCGTTGTCGCTCGCCCGACCGATGCCGATGAGCGGCCCACCCAGGTCGAACTGCACCGAGCGACTGCCGCGCGTGCTGACCAGCAGGTAGGCGCGCCGTGCCGAGTCGGGTGCATGGCCATCGGCGGGCCGGTCGAAGACCATGGTGTCCGAGCTGGCCGGCATGGGTGACGCCTCGCGCAGCCGGTCCCCTCGTTCGTCGATCACGTTGGCCGCCACGCGGATCTCCCCGCGTCGTGTCGTGTCGTCGGCGGTGATCGTGACGCGCGGCCGAGCGACGAGGGTGTAGCGCTCGTGCCGGGCCCGCGCCAGCACGCCATGCGCGAGGTCATCCTCCAGCGACGTGTGGTACGAGGCGAACGCGGCGTAGTCCTTCGGATGCAGATGGAGATCGTACTGGTTCGGCACGATGACGCCCGAATCCCGGTAGATCTTGTTGGTGTCCATCGCCCGCTCGATCCGCTTCGCCAGGCTCACCGGCTGAATGGACGCGCCGAGGCGGCCGGCCGGAGCCTCGAGGAAGCGCTCGAGGAACGACTCGACGCGCGACAGGATGCCCATCGCGGCCGATCCTAGCACGCGCGGTACGAACGTCCGGGACGGGGGTACCAAAGCGCGTATAGGGTCTGGCGGGGGGCGATGCCTATACTTCGCGTCCCTGATCGCCTCCATTGCGTTCGGGGGGAGAGCACCGTTGCCAGATACGCTGACTGAATCCTTCTGCGAACGCTGCGGGACGCGTTACGAGTTCAAGGCGCCCACCCGCCTCAACCCCCTGCGCAAGACGCGGGGCTTCGTCAGTGGCCTGCGCAACTACCTGACCAGCCAGGACGCCCTCTCCGACGCCATGACCGATGCGATGCGCGCGGAGGAGGATCAGATCGCCTCCGCCCAGCTCGACGCCTTCCACGAGTCGTTCAGCTTCTGCATCGGGTGCCGGCAGTACACGTGTGTCAACTGCTGGAACGAGGCAGCCGGACGGTGCCGCTCGTGCGCTCCGATTGCCGGCACCGATGACCTTGCCGAGCGGGTCGCAGCGTCGCTCGCCAGCACCGCGCCTGCCGCTCCCACCCTCGCGATGGCACCCGACGCGGTCGCCAGCGCACCCGATGTTGCGTCCACACCGGCGATGTGGCCGGTGTCCGACATGCCCGCACCGGCATCGAGCGGGACCTGGGTCGAAGAGCCTTCCAGCGGCACCGAGCCCGCCTACGAGCCTGTCTACCAGCCCGAGCCCGAACTCGAGCCCGAGCCGATCTACCAGGCCGAGGTGGTCGAGCCCGAGCCCGAGCCGATCTACCCCGCCGCCGAGGTGGTCGAGCCCGAGCCCGAGCCTGTCTACCAGCCCGAGCCCGAACTCGAGCCCGAGCCGA
>CAZPCC010000032.1:0-2088 GCA_964584905.1 uncultured Gemmatimonadaceae bacterium
CATCCGGGACACGTGGCGGCGGTCGGTACTTGGGATAAACGAAGAACGACTGGCGCCACCGTGGCCCCGGTCGTTTTTTTTCGCATCTTCATCTCGCTGCTATTCCTGGTTGGCTGCTGAAAAGCGCATGAGAGGTCAAGAATTCTCCATATCGTGCGCCGAGTAGCGATAACCGCGATCGCGGCGCTTGTTACGGTCGGAGCAGCGGTAGCCGGCCTCCGCCATCTGGCGCGGTCCCGCACCGCCCAGCTGTTCGGCACCATCGTGGCGCACGTGCCGACAGACGATTCCGTCGTGGCACTCAGCTTCGACGATGGCCCCGTCGCCGGAGTCGTCGACACGCTCCTTGTCGCGCTAGGCGCCCGTGACGTTCACGCGACATTCTTCGTGACCGGAGCCGAGCTGGCCAGGGCGCCGGAGGCCGGCCGCGCGCTCGTCGCCGCCGGCCATGAGTTGGGCAACCACTCGTACTCGCACCGCCGTCTCATCTTCGTCGCACCGGGCACGGTAGAGCGCGAGATCGAGGAGACCGACGAGCTCATTCTGGCGGCCGGGCAGAAGCAGCCTATCTACTTTCGCCCGCCCTACGGCTACAAGCTGTTCGTGCTTCCCCGGCATCTCGCGCGCACCGGCCGAACTACCGTCACCTGGGATCTGGAGCCGGACTCGTATCCGGATGTAGCCGCGACTTCCGACGGAATTGTCGCGCATATCCTGGCGCGCGTGCGGCCGGGCTCCATCATACTGCTTCACCCCTGGTATACGAGCCGCGCAACTTCGCGCGCCGCCGTCCCCACTGTCATAGACAGCCTTCACGCACGCGGATACCGCGTTACCACCGTCCGGGAACTCCTGAATGCGAGACCCGCGCTGTACCAGGTCGCGTCCCCGATGCAGATTTCCAGGTCTACCGACCGTCCGGAGCCCTGATGCGCACTACCGTCGTTCTCAAAAGCCTGATCCTTTCCCTTGCTCTGCCCCTTGCCGCCCACGCACAAGCGCGCGGTCCCGGCCAGGCAGACGGTGGCGCGCGGATCCAGCCCGGCGAGTCGTGCCCGGCCGGGATGACCGAAGTTCGTCCGGGCAACTGCCAGGCTCCTACCATGCCTGCACCGAGCATCCTCGACTACCGCCCGCGCTCGACTCTGGTCACGCCTGATCACCCGGTTCCGAAGGCCAAGTATCCCGCCATCGATTTCCACGGGCACCCCTTCTCGCAGATCGGTACCGCCGAAGGCATCGAGGCGCTTGGCGCGGAACTGGATGAGCTGAACATCCGGGTCATCATCGCGGCCAACAGTGTATCCGGCGACCGTTTGAAGGAGCTGGTGGCTCGCATCGGCGCCTCACCAGGGATGAAGGACCGCATCCGCGTTCTCACCGGCATCAACTTCCGTGACGTTGGCCCCGGGTGGGCGGAAAAGGCTGTCGCGCAGCTCGAGGCGGACGTTGCCGCCGGCGCCGTTGGCATTGGCGAGATAGGCAAGGGGTTGGGACTCAGCACTCGTAAGGCAGACGGCACGCGGCTCCGAATCGATGATCCCGACCTCGATCCCGTATGGCGAGCCGCGGCCCGGCTCAATCTACCGGTGTTCATCCACACCGCCGACCCGCAGGAGTTCTGGCAGCCGATCGACTACACGAACGAGCGGTGGCTGGAGCTCGCGCTGTTTCCCCGCCGCCGTTATCCGGCGGAGGAGTTTCCAAGCTTCGAACAGTTGATGACGGAGCGGGACAACATGCTGCGCCGCAATCGCAACACGACGTTCGTGATCGCGCACATGGGGTGGCACGCAAACGACCTGGGCCGGCTGGCGAAGATGATGGACGCCATGCCTAACGTTTACACCGAGGTCGGAGCGGTGCTCTACGACATCGGCCGGCAGCCGCGCGCCGCGCACGACTTTTTCGTGCGTTTTCAGGATCGCATCCTGTTCGGCAAGGATTCGTATCAACCCGCCGAGTATCCCTACTACTGGCGCGTGTTCGAGACCCGGGATGATTACTTCGACTACTACCGGGACTATCACGCATCGTGGAAGCTCTACGGAATCGACCTTCCGGATGAGGTGCTGAAGAAGGTGTACT
>CAZPCC010000033.1:0-8641 GCA_964584905.1 uncultured Gemmatimonadaceae bacterium
GAGGGTCGGGGGTCGGGGGTCGGGGGTCGAGGGTCGAGGGTCGAGGGGCGGGCGTCGAGCGTCAAAACGCAGGTCGAGGGGGAGCTTGTGGCGGCACGCCCCTACCGAGTTCCGCCACGCGACCCGCGACCCCCGACCCCCGACCCAGAGCGGTGCGCAACGCGCGCCGCTCCGGTTGTTCCGCAAGGTGACAGCGCGACCACTGCCCCGGCGAGATCGCATAAAGCGGCGGATGTTCGGCGGCGCAGCGGTCCCACGCGTACGGGCACCGTTCGCGAAAGCGACAGCCGGCCGGCCAGTCGGTGGCCGGGGGCACCGCACCGGGGATGACCGCCAGCCGGTCGCGGCTCTCGCCTAACCGCGGCACCGCGGCAAGCAGTCCCTCGGTGTACGGATGATGCGGCGCGGCGAACAACGTGTTGACCGGCGCCTCCTCCACGATCTCCCCCGCGTACATCACCAGCACGCGCGAGGCAGTCTCGGCGACCACGCCCAGGTCGTGCGTGATGAGCAGGATCGACATGCCGACCTTCTGCTGCAACTCGGTCAACAGCTCGAGAATCTGCGCCTGGATGGTTACGTCGAGAGCGGTGGTCGGCTCGTCGGCGATCAACAGCGCGGGGCTCATCATCAACGCCATGGCGATCATCACGCGCTGGCGCATGCCGCCGGAAAGCTCGTGTGGATACTGGCGCGCCCGCTCCTCCGGATCGCTGATTCCCGTCAGGCGCATGTTGTCGACGGCGTGCGTCCATGCGTCGCGACGGGACACTTTTGTATGCACCCGCGCCACCTCGGCGATCTGGTCGCCGACGGTGAAAACGGGATTGAGCGCCGCCATCGGTTCCTGGAAGATCATCGCGATCCGCGCGCCGCGGACCGCGCGCATGCGGCGCTCATCGAGCGTCAGCAGGTCGGTGCCCTCGAAATGCACCTGGCTGCCGGCCTCGATGCGCCCCGGAGACTGAATGAGTCGGAGGATCGAGAGCGAGGTGACCGACTTGCCGCACCCCGACTCTCCCACCAGCCCGACCGTCTCGCGTGGGGCGATGTCGAAGGTCACGCCGTCCACCGCGCGGGCCAAGCCGGCCGGTGTAGGGAAGTACGTGCGCAGGTCGCGGACTGCGAGAAGTGGCTCGGTCATCGCCGCCCAACCTGGCGGGGATCGAGTGCGTCGCGCAAGGCGTCGCCCGCGATGTTGAACGACATGGTGGTCGCCACGATGGCAATTCCCGGGAACAGGAACAGCCACCAGACCGTGAACAATTCCTGCGTGCCGTCCTGGATGATGTTCCCCCAGCTGGCGGTGGGCGGCTGAAGGCCGAGGCCCAGATATCCGAGCGCCGCCTCGAGCAGAATGATGTTCCCGACACCCAGAGTAGCGGCAACTATCACCGGGGAGAGGACGTTGGGCAGGGCATGCCGCCATAGCAGCCGGATGCGGGTGGCGCCTAACGCATCGGCGGCGACCATCCAATCGTCGCTCCGCAGCGCGCGAACCTCCGCCCGAACCAGCCGGCTCACTCCGAACCATCCGGTGGTGCCGAGCAGCAGGATGAGCAGCGGCACGCTGGGATTTCCCCAGATCGCCAGCACGGCAATGAGCAGAAAGAGTCGTGGAATGGCCAGCGCCGCATCTATGAAGCGCATCATGACTGCGTCGACGCGCTCCCGCGCCAGCCCGGCGACCGCACCGTAGCCGGTTCCGATCGTCGCGGCGAGCAGCACCGAGAGGAACGCAACCGGGAGCGATATCTGGCCGCCGTACAGCACCCGGCTGAGCACATCGCGGCCGACGAAATCGGTTCCGAACGGATGCTCGAGGGAAGGCGGCTGCACGGTCGGCGCGACCAGTGTGTCGTTAGGTCCGAACGACACCAGCCACGGAGCCAGCATCGTCACCACCACCAGCGCTATGAGGAGGTAAACGGCGGCCATTGCCGCTCCGTGGCTCCGGAAGCGATGCACCGCGGTGCGCCACGGTCCCTCATGCGAAATGGCCGCACGGCGCCACCGCGCGGCGGCGGTGCACCCGATTGCGATCAGCACCGCGGTGGCGAACCAGGCGACGGTGTTCACGTCAGGCACGAGTGCGGAGCCGCGGATCCACCACGGCATAGAGCAGATCGGCGCACAGGTTGCCGATCGAGACGAGCACGGCGATCAGGAGTACCAGCGACGCCACCAGCTCCGGATCGCCGTTGCGGATCGCGTCCACGGTTAACGAGCCCATGCCCTGATAGGAGAAGATGCGCTCGACGAACACCGCTCCGGCAAGCAGCGCCGGTACGGCCAGTCCGATCAGCGTGATCACCGGCAGGAGCGCGTTGCGCAGAATGTGGCGCATCATCACCCGCCGCTCCCCGGCCCCCTTGGCGCGAGCGGTTCTTACGAAGTCCCGGCCCGACACGTCGAGCACGGCCGCCCGCTGGTATCGCGCGATCAGCGCCGATGTGAGCAGCGCCAGCGTGACGACCGGCATCGTCAAACGCACCGCCGCTTCGGCAATCCGCTCCCACCACGGCAACGAGGCGATGTGAAACGACGGCATCATGCTGGTGGGAAAGATGTCCAGCTTGTAGCCGAACACGTACAGCACCACCAGCGCCAGCCAGAAGTCGGGCAACGAGTAGAAGAACAGCGACACCGCGCCTAACGCCTTGTCGGCAGGGCTGCCGGCGACACGGGCCTGCACGATGCCCACCGCCATGCCGATCGCGAAGCTCAACGTCAGAGCCAGTCCCATCAACAGCAGCGTCCGCGGGAGTCGCTCGGCAACCAGGGTTCGGACCGGACGCCAGTGCGTAAACGAGAAGCCAAGGTCGCCGCTCGCAACCCGGCCGAGATAGGTGGCGTACTGCTGAGCCATCGGCCCGTCCTGGCCCCACTGCGCGCGGATTTCGTCGGCCTGCGCCGGCGTCACCTTCGGGTTCTGAAGCAGCGCGGTGAACGGGTCACCGGGTGCCAGTCTGATCAGGAAAAAACTGAGCGTGGTGGCCAATGCGACCACCACGCCCATGTGCCAAAGCCGCCTTGCGAGCAGCTGCCTCACGCTAATTCGCCGCGAGTCCCTTCTGGATGCCGTCGCGAGGGAGCCGCCCGTCAGGCGCGATCTTCCACTGCCCAATGTTGGCCCACCAGGCATCGGCGCGCAGATCGGAGAGCTGCACACGCCTGTCGTGCGCAGCGAAGTTCACCGTCTCGTACAGCCACACGGCGGGGGCGTCCGCGATGATGGTCTCGTAGGCCCGCCGGTAATACGTGCGATAGGCGGAGCCGTCCATTGACGATGCGGCACTGTCCACCAGTCGATCGAACACCGGATTCTGATAGGCGCTCAGGTTGCTTCCGCCCTTGCGCGCACCGGCCGAAGACCACGACTGCCGGATTCCAGCCGGACTCGGATCGTAATAGGAGGACGAGAAGATCGCGTCGAACGCGCGCGAGTTGGAAAACTGCATGAATGGATTGATGTCCATCGTTTGCAGCACCACTTGTATACCCACATCGCTCAGCATGTCCTCGATCAGAATGGCCATGCGCATGCGATACACGCTCGACGTTGGCGATACGAGCGTGAAGCGCAACGGCCGGTTGTTGCGCTCACGCACCCCGTCTCCGTCCCGGTCAAGCCAGCCAAGAGAATCCAGTATCTGCTGGGCGCGCGCGGGATCGAACTCGATCTGCCGAACCGAGCTGTCAGCTGTCGCCAGAACGGTAGCGAAGGGTCCCTGAGCCACGATCGCAAGCGAATCGAAGATCGCTGAAACGAGTTTCTTTCTGTCCAGCGACATGGCAATGGCGCGACGAACCTCGCGGTTTCCGAATATCGGATGCGGCGACGCAGGCGAGCGCGGGTCCTGGAGGTTGAACTGCAGGAATCCAACACCTAGCGATGGATAGCGCGCCACGGCCAGTTCCGGCTCCGCGGCCAGATCCGAAAACTTGCCGGCCGGTACCATCTCCAGAAAATCTGCATCGCGAGCCAGCAGCCGCGTCATCGCCGCGGAGAGATCGGAGGTGACGGTCCAGACGATGTTGTCGAGGTAGGGACGGCCCCGGGCATGTGTTGTGTCGGCGGCCACCTCGAACATCGCACCCGGCTCGTGACGAACGAACCGGAACTGCCCGCTTCCCACCGGCTTACGGGCAAATTCCGCAGTCCGCAGCTCCCCCCTCGCAACGCTGGACAGCAAATGCCTGGGCAGGATGCGCATATGGTACGTCGCATCGAAGAACTGCTGAGGATATCGCCGTGCGAACCAGAACACCGCTGTAGCCGAATCTGGCGCAGTAACTGAATCGATATGCGCGAGCAGCTCGGCTTCGCCCGATCCGGTGCGCGGATCGGTATAGACATCATACGTGAACTTGATGTCGTGCGCCGTCACCGGCTGCCCATCGTGGAAATGTGCGTCGGGCAGCATCGAAAACGCGATGCTCAGCGAATCCTTCGACCACTCCCACGACTGCGCCAGCTCCGGCGTGAACCCGACATCGCCAACGCTGTTGAGATCCATCCCCGGTTCAGCAAGCCTTTCGAAAATGATATCGACGACGCTGTTTTCCTGAATCGTGTAAATGAGCGGCGGCATCAGGCCGTTGATATCGGCGCCGGTGGAGATGACCAGCATGCCACCGTATTCATTCGCGGCCTCGGGAGGTGCGCCACCGTCGCAGCTGGCGATACACAGCACGAGCGCGGTACCGGAGAGGAATCGTCGCATCGGTTGACTTGGAACGGGAAACGAACCTGGTGAAGCTCACGGACGGTAGGGAGACGCCTCACAGGAGGGTGCGTCACCTCCGCCATGTCCAGCTTTCAGAAAGGTAATGAGCGCGTCGCGCATCCAACGCGGCACCAAGCACATCATTGAAAGGCAGCGGTACGGGAGCGCTGCCGAACTCGGCCTCGATCGCCGCCGCCAGAGCGGCATCGAATTCTTCCAGGGTCGGGGCGTATCCGATGAGCGACCGCAGTGTCGCGGCGGGTGCTGGCGCTGACACGCATTCGGTTCGCAGCTCGGCGGCCAGTGGCTGGTCGTCGTCCACCAGAATGGAGCCATGCTGCAGAAACGCGCCGTCTCCCCGGCGCTGAGCACTTCCCACCAGCTTGCGCTCATCGGCGACGATTTCGCCAGCCACAGGTTCCTCGAAGCAGGCGCCCGGGCCGGGGCGCGGGGTGCGCGACGCCGGGGAGGCTACACCGGCCTCAACGCTCAGCCGCCGCAACGCCGAGACCAGGAGGGAGTTGATCAGTTCGTAGGACCGTCGGAGTGCGCCCAGAGCCTCTTCCGGCGCTGCCACACAGTAGGTGATCTCGCGCCAGTGGAGCACGGAGCGCCCCCCGGTGGGCCGGCGTACGATGTCGATACCACGTGCCTGTGCGGCCCCGGGGTCGTACAGGCCGGCTGAGCGCTGGTGCCGGCCAAAGGAGAGGGTGGGGCGGGTCCAGCCGTACACGCGGGCTATTACCTCTCCGCTGTCGCGGGCGAGGCTTGCGCATGCATCGTCCAGCGCCATGTTGTCGGCGCCCGGAAGCACCATCGGGGGAAGCATGCGCCATTGAGCCATCGTGTGGAGCCGCATCGTCCGGAACGAAAGCGGCATTAACGGCTCCTGGCAACCGCGGGGAGCGCGAGCGTCCGTCAGTGGACGGCGGGACGAGCGGCCCGCGAGTAAATTTCCCGGCGGCCGGGGAACATCCGGCGCCCAACCTAACGGCCGAGTGAGGCATGACGACGACCATACCCGCGCAGCAGACCCTGTTGGATCCTGACGGCTTTCCACGACGGCACATCGGTCCGAGCGAAGACGAGATCGCCGAGATGCTCGACGTCCTCGGCTATGAATCGCTGGCGGCGTTCGTAGATGCCGCGGTGCCGAAAGGCATACGCTACCGTCGTCCGCTCCAGCTGCCTGGCGGATTGAACGAGCACGAGGCGCTGGCGAGGCTGCGGATGATGGCGGAGCAGAACAGTGTGGCCAGGTCGTTCATCGGCATGGGCTACTACGATACGCACACTCCGCCGATCATACAGCGCAACATTCTCGAGAATCCCGGCTGGTATACCGCATACACGCCCTATCAGGCGGAGATTGCGCAGGGGAGACTCGAGGCACTGCTCACCTTCCAGACAATGGTCAGCGATCTGACCGCGCTGCCGATCGCCAACGCATCGCTGCTTGATGAGGGAACGGCGGCAGCGGAGGCAATGGCGATGGCGCACGCGCTCGCCTCGACCGAGCGTCTGAAGTTTCTCGTCGCGTCGGACTGTCACCCGCAGACGATCGACGTGGTTCGCACCCGCGCCAATGCGCGCGGATTCGAGATCGCGGTAGGGAATCCAGCCGAGTTCGTGTTCGACGAGTCGGTGTTCGGTGTGCTGTTGCAATACCCGGGGACCGATGGCGGCGTGCACGACTATCGCGCGCTCTGCGAGCAGGCTCACGGTGCGGGCGCGCTGGTGGTGGCGGCCACCGATCTGCTGGCTCTCACGCTGCTGACGCCACCTGGCGAGTGGGGTGCCGACGTGGCGGTAGGCAACTCACAGCGGTTCGGAGTACCAATGGGCTTCGGCGGGCCTCACGCGGCGTTCTTTGCCACGCGCGAGGAGTACAAGCGAGTGATTCCGGGCCGGATCATCGGCGTCTCGCGCGACTCGGCCGGCCGTCCAGCGTTGCGGATGGCGTTGCAGACGCGCGAACAGCACATTCGCCGCGAGAAGGCGACGAGCAATGTATGCACGGCTCAGGTGCTGCTGGCGGTAATCGCCGGGATGTACGCGGTGTGGCATGGCCCCGAAGGCTTGCGACGGATTGCCTCACGAGTACGCGCGCTCACCGGCAGGCTGGCACGGGCGCTGGAGAGTGCGGGAATTCGGGTAGGCCACGCCACGTACTTCGATACGCTTCGGCTCGATCTTGGCGAAGCAGCGGCGCGTGAGGCGCTCGATCGAGCGGTGAAGCGGGGGATCAACCTGCGACGCCTCGACACGGGAACGTTGACAGTCTCCCTGGATGAGGTGTCGAGCGAAGCCGATGTGCTCCTTCTGGCGAGCGTGTTGGGCGGTGAGAAGGGAGAAGGGGCGCTAGGTGAGGGTGAGACGCAGCCTTACGGGTCGCCGGCGGCGCGCACGTCGCCGTATCTGCTGCACCCGGTTTTCAATCGATACCACTCCGAGACCGAAATGCTCCGCTACATGCGGGCGCTCGAGTCGCGCGACTTCTCGCTGGTGCACGGCATGATTCCGCTCGGCTCGTGCACGATGAAGCTCAACGCCACGGCGGAGATGTACCCGATCACCTGGCCGGAGTTCGGCAAGCTTCATCCGTTCGCACCGGCGGAGCAGACGGCGGGATACCGCAGAATGTTCGACGAGCTCGAGCGGTCGCTGCGGGAGATAACGGGTTTCGCGGCGATCTCGCTGCAGCCTAACGCCGGATCACAGGGGGAGTACTCGGGCTTGCTGGCGATCCGAGGCTTTCATGCCTCGCGCGGCGAGGCGGAGCGCACGGTGTGCCTCATTCCGCAATCGGCGCACGGCACGAATCCGGCCAGCGCGGTAATGGCCGGGCTGCGAGTGGTAGTGGTGAAGACGGACGCCGACGGGCACATGGACCTGGAGGATCTGCGAGCGAACGCGGCGAAGCACGCGCGCCAGCTATCGGCGTTGATGGTGACCTATCCGTCCACGCACGGCGTGTTCGAGGAGGAGATTCGCGAGGTGTGCTCGATCATCCACGAGCACGGCGGCCAGGTCTACATGGATGGCGCCAACATGAACGCAATGGTGGGGCTGGTGCGCCCGGCGGACATCGGCGCGGATGTGTGTCATCTGAATCTGCACAAGACGTTCTGCATTCCGCACGGAGGCGGAGGTCCGGGGATGGGGCCGATCGGGGTTGCCGAGCATCTGGTGCCATTTCTCCCGGGTCATCCGGTAGTATCGCTAGGTCACGGCGGCGGAGTTGGTGCCGTGTCGGCGGCGCCATGGGGGAGCGCCAGCATACTGCCCATCTCGTACATGTACATTCTAATGATGGGCGGCGACGGCCTGACGAGAGCGACTGAGATCGCCATTCTGAGCGCGAATTACATGGCGAAGCGTCTCGACGAACATTTTCCGGTGCTGTACAGGGGAGATAACGGGCTGGTGGCGCACGAGTGCATCATCGATCCGCGGCCGCTCAAGGGGAGCGCCGGTGTGGAGGTGGAGGACATCGCCAAGCGGCTGATGGACTACGGATTTCACGCTCCCACGGTGTCCTTCCCGGTGGCCGGCACGCTCATGATCGAGCCGACCGAAAGCGAGCCGAAAGGGGAGCTGGACCGCTTCTGCGACGCAATGATCGCCATCCGCGAAGAGATCGCGGCGATCGAGCGCGGGGAGATGAGCCGGGACGACAACCCGTTAGGAAATGCGCCGCACACTGCGGCCCACGTTACCCGGTCGGAGTGGGAGCACCCCTACTCGCGCGAACAGGCCGCATTTCCCGTCCCGTGGCTGCGCGACCGCAAGTTCTGGCCGGCGGTGGGCCGGATCGAGAGCGCCTACGGCGACCGGAACCTGTTGTGCGTTTGTCCGCGGGTGGTGGAGTACGGTTGATGGGGGTCGAGGGTCGGGGGGCGGGGGTCGAG
>CAZPCC010000034.1:0-4808 GCA_964584905.1 uncultured Gemmatimonadaceae bacterium
CGGACCGTCTCGCCCACCTTGGCATGGAGCGCATTGTCCTCCGCAAGCGCATTCGCTGCGCCGTTGAAGACATAGTACTCCGGCTGCTCGTCCAGGAGCTTCTGGTAGCTCTCGGTGAGCTCACCCGCGGTCCCGAACGCCTCCTCGGTGTAGATCTCGCCCTGCATCACGTAGAATTCGTGATCGACCTCGGGCAGCCCGCCTTCCGGCTCCACGAGGATCAGGCCGTACATGCCGTTGGCAATGTGCTGTGCGGCTGTGGGGACTGCGCAGTGGTAGACGTAGAGCCCTGGGTTGAGCGCCTTGAAGGTGAAGCCCTTGCTTTCGCCGGGATTGGCGATCGTGGCGACGCCGCCGCCGCCGGGTCCGGTCACCGCATGAAAGTCGACGTTGTGCTGGAACCAGCTCTCCTCATGGTTCTTCATGCTGACCTCGACCGTGTCGCCCACCCTCACCCGCACGAACGGCCCCGGCACCTGGCCGTTGAAGGTCCAGTAGCGGTAGTCCGTCCCGTCGGCGAGCTCGCCCATGCGCTCGATCGTCTCGAGCTCGACGCGAACCGTTTGCGGCCCGCGATCGCCCACGGCCGGCGGCAAGTCCACCGGCGCACGCACGATGGAGGCCGGCATGGCTTCGGCGACGTTGTGCGCGATCGCCGCTTCTCCGGTCAGCGCCGCATGCGCCGTGCTTGTCATCAGGGCCGCGTCGCCCCTCATCAGTGCGCTTCCCGCGCCAACAGCCAAGCCAGCGCTCAGCAGAACGCCGGCGGCAGTCAGCAGCACCCGATCGTTTCTATCGCTGAGCAGTTTCATCGTCGTATCCTTTCGGCCTTCACGTGTTGCGAACGTATTCTATCTAGGAGCGTGGCCGTCGACGCTCTTTGCGCTACAGCAAACAAAGGTGACTTTCGAACTCCGTAATTGTACGGAGGCCCGAAGGACGAAGGGCCCTCATGCCGGCACCCGACATCTCCCTGGTCAAAGACTTTCCGATCTTCCGCGGCATCGGCGAGGAAGACGTGCGCGCAATCCTCGCCGCCGCGAGGACTCGCCGCATCGAGCGCAAGGCAACGGTATTCGAGCAGGGCCAGACGGCCACCGAGTTCTACGTGCTGCTGCACGGGCACCTCAAAGTGGTGCAGACCACGCCGGCCGGACAGCAGGTCATCGTGCGCGTCGTGGAGCCGGGGGAGCTTTACGGCGTCGCCGTGGCGCTCGGCCGGCCGGACTATCCCGCGAGCGCCGTCGCGCTCGAGGAGAGCATCACGCTGGCCTGGCCGTCATCCGCCTGGGCGGGGCTCGTGGAGCGCGCGCCCGCCCTTGCCGTCAACGCGCTGCAGACGATCGGGACGCGCGTTCAGGAAGCGCATACCCGTCTCCGCGAGGTCTCCACCGAGGAGGTTGAGCGCCGCGTGGCGCATCTGCTGCTGCGGCTTGCCAAGGTCAGCGGACGGAAGCCGGACGAAACCGCAGAGGTGGCTTTTCCGATCACGCGCCAGGACATGGCGGAGATGACCGGCACGACGCTCTTCACGGTGAGCCGCGTGCTCTCCGGCTGGGAGCAGCAGGGGCTGGTCGCAGGAGGCCGCGAGCGGATCAGCGTCAAACAGCCCGCGAGGCTGAAGGAGATCGCAGAGCGGACGCCGGAGTAGCGGCCTACTCCTTCACCGCGCCGGTCATCGCCGAGACGTAGTGGTTGACGAAGAACATGTAGACGATGGCGACCGGCACCGAGCCGAGCAACGCGCCGGCCATCAGCGAGCCCCAGCGGTAGATGTCGCCGTCGACGAACTCCGAGATGATGGCGGTCGGGACTGTCTTCTTGTCCGGCGAGGAGATGAAGGTCAGCGCATAGATGAACTCGTTCCAGCAGAGCGTGAAGGCGAAGATGCCGGCGGAGATCAGTCCCGGTCCCGAAAGCGGCAGAATGATCTTGGTGAGGATCTGCAGGCGGCCGGCGCCGTCGATGAGCGCGCACTCCTCCAACTCGTAGGGGATCGATTTGAAGTACCCCATCAGGAGCCAGGTGGAGAACGGGATGAGGATGGTTGGATAGGTGAGGATCAGGGCCCACGGCGAGTCCCAGAGGCCGTATTTCACGACCATCAGCGACAGCGGAATGAACAGGATCGACGGCGGCACGAGATAGGCGAGGAAGATCGCCCCGCCGATCCATTGCGAGCCGCGGTAGCGCAACCGCACGATCGCGTAGGCGGCACACACGCTCGCGACCATCGACAGGAACGTCGCGACGATGGCGATCATCATCGTGTTCCACATCCAGTTCAGGTAGTGGGTCTCGAAGATGAGCGTCGTGATGTGATTGAGCGTCGGATGCGAGACCCAGTACGGATTGTAGGTATCCATGTCGACGAGCTGCGCGTTCGGCTTCACGGCCGTCAGGGCCATCCAGTAGAACGGGAACAGCAGCACGATGACGATGATCGAGAGCGGCAGGTAGATCGTCACCATCTTGCGCGGCATCGACATGAGATAGTCCATGCCGGACTGCGCCTCGGCGGCCTTTTCCGCTCTCCGCATCCGCCGCCTGCCCGCCCAGGTGTTCTCCCATGCAAGGCCGGTCCGGACGTCGACCATCTCCCCGGCCGAGTCGCCGACGAGCCGCGGCCGCACGGCGGGGCGGTCGGCGACGTCAGCCATCCGCCTCTCCGTGCTGCCATTTGCGCCGCTGCAAGCCGAACCAGGAGAACAGGATCGCCGCGAGCAGGAATGGGATCATCGCGGTGGAGATCGCCGCGCCCTCGCCCAGGTAGCCGCCGAGGATGGCACGCTGGTAGGAGAGCGTCGCCATCAGGTGCGTGGCGTTGACCGGCCCGCCGCGTGTGACCGCCCAGATCAGCTGAAAGTCGGTGAAGGTGAAGAGCACCGAGAACGTCATCACCACAGCGATGATCGGCGTGAGCAGCGGATAGGTGATGAAGCGGAAGAGCTGCCAGCGCGTGGCCCCGTCGATCGTGGCGGCCTCGTAAAGCGAGGGCGGCACGGTCTGCAGGCCCGCGAGCAGCGTGATCGCCACGAACGGCACGCCGCGCCAGATGTTGGCGAAGATCACGGACCAGCGCGCATTCCACGGCTCGCCGAGGAAGTTGATGTTCTGGGTGATAAAGCCCCACTGTTCAAGCGTCCAGGAGATGATGGAGAACTGCGCGTCATAGATCCACCAGAACGCGATCGCGGAAAGCACTGTCGGGACGATGAAGGGCAGCAGGACGATGGCGCGCAGGAACGCCTTGAACGGCAGGCGATGGTTGAGGAGCATCGCCAGATAGAGGCCGATGCCGAACTTAACGACGCTCGCGACGATGGTGTAGAGAAGCGTGTTGAAGACGGCGAGCAAGAAGACGGGATCGTCCGACAGCCACGCGAAGTTCTCAACTCCGATGAACGCGCCGTCACGCCCGATGCGAGCGTCGGTCAGCGAAAGCCATATGCCGAGACCGAGCGGCCAGGCCAGGAACAGCACCAGGAAGCCGGCCGCCGGCAGCATGAACCAGAAGCCGAGCCAGTTCCTGTTGTGCTTGAGCCGGGACCAGATGCCGGGCTCCCCGGTCGCTGAGGCGGAGGTCCCCGCATTCGCCAGCGTCGCGTCGACCATTGGTCACCGCCCAGCGGAAGGATAAGGGCCGGGCGGCTCGACCGCCCGGCCGGGATGGCTCAGGTCAGCGATAAATACGCTGCGCCTGCCGCTCCGCGTTGGCGATCGCATCGTCGACGGACATATTGCCGGTCGCCGCGTTGGCGAACATGTCAACGATGATGAAGTCCGCCAGCGCCGCAGCCGCCTTCTCTCCGACGGAGCCCATGTAGCCGGCGGTCAACGTGCGCTCCGAGACGTCCTTCAGAGTGATCAGCTTCGGATCGTCGGTGAAGACCTTGTTGTCCAGATAGCCCCTGAGCGGAGGCGTCAGGTAGGCAACGGCCGCCTCGACCCACGCATTGTACTGGTCCGGCTGGAACATGTACTCGATGAAGCCCTTCGCCGCGCTCGGATACTGGGAATACTGGAACACCATCATCGGATAGGCGACGTGGAACTCCGTAGGCTTACCGACCGGACCGACGGGCCAGAACGAATGGTTCATGTCCTCGGCGATCTCGGCCATCATCGGAGCCGCGTCCTTGGTGGCCTGATCGGCGTCCGACGGCGGATTCGCGCCGGCCTTCGCCGCTGGGTAGATCGACGGCCCGTTATTGGTCAGCGACACCTCTCCCGTGAGGAACGCCTTGTTGTTGTTTGAATCGTTCCACGAGGCGACCCCGGGGATCATGTATTGATAGAGCTCCTTCACGTATTCGACGGCCGCTTGCGTCTCCGGCGAGTTGATGACGACGTTGTCGTTCTCGTCGACCAGCGATCCGCCGTGCGCCCACAGCGCCCAATGCACCCAGGCATTGGCGTCCCCGGACGCATGACCGAGCGCCATGCCCATCGGCTTTCCGATCTCGTGGAGCTTCTTGGCGAGGTCCATGAACCCTTCGGTGTCCTCCGGGATGCCCTCGAAGCCCGCTTCCTCCAGCGCCGACTGGCGGTAGTTGATCATGTTGCCATTGTAGGCGACCGGAATGGCGATCCACTTGTCTCCGGACTTGCCATATGCCACGGCGGAATCCACCCACCCGCCATGCTCCTCGCCGAGCAGATCGGCGAGATCGGTCAGATCGACAAGCTTGTCGGGAAAAAGGTGCGGCAGGGAGTAAAGCCCCCACACCATGTCGGGGCCCTGTCCGACATTGGCCGCGACCGAAGCCTTCGGCTGCACGTCGTCAAGCGACTCGTTCTGTACGTTG
>CAZPCC010000035.1:0-2722 GCA_964584905.1 uncultured Gemmatimonadaceae bacterium
GATTCCGCAGCGTTCAATCGCGTGGCGGCGGCCGACACACGCATCGTGTTCGGGCGCATGTACTACTTCGAGGCGCAGCTCGGCGGATCATGGACGCGTCACCAGGAGGAAACCGTCGGAGCCCCGATCTGGAAGCTCGAGCTCGATCGCACGGGCCGCGCATTCGGCTTCAACTACAGCGTAAACGGCACGGGTGAGGACTTCGAGAGCCACTCGGGCTTCGTCAATCGCAACGATATCATCGATGCGGGGTTGAGGAATCGCTTCACGTGGTACGGTCAGTTCGGCGCTCTACTCGAGCGCGTTACCAAGTTCTTCGGACCGAATCGCCTTTGGCGACATTCGGGCGGCGCTGCGATCGAGGGCTCGGAGTTCCTCAACGCGTCGTTCCGCTTCCGCGGCGACTGGGAGCTGTCGGGACGCGCCGGTCGCGACTTCGTCGAGCTGGATCCCGAATCGTTCGCGCTGTACGAGAGCGAGACATCCTCCGGGCCGGCCCCCTACACGCCGCTCGATGGCGTGAGCGGACCGTCGTTCGAGCTGAGCGGATCGACGCCGACATTCCGTCGCTTCGATGCCCGTGTATCGGCGGGCTTCGGTCGCGTCATGATCTTCGCGGAGGGCAGCGCGGGCGATGCACGCACGGCGAGCGCATCGGTATCACTGCGCCCGACGTCGGAGGTGCGCATCGATCTGTCGACGTCGTATCAGCACATCCGCCGCGAACGCAACGGCTCCGAGTTCGCACGCACCCTGCTGCCGCGCGCGCGTGTCGAATTCCAGCCGGTGCGTGCGTTCTTCCTGCGCGGCATCCTCGAGTACCGGGCCGAGCGCCGCGATGCCCTGCGCGATGCCCGCACGGGCGATCCGCTCATCGTCGGCGGCAGTCCTGTCGCGGCGTTCACAACCAACGGAGTGAGCGTCGAGCTACTGGCGTCGTATCAGCCGACGCCGGGTACGGTCGCCTTCCTCGGGTACGCTGCGGCGCTCGCAGCGCCGGATCCGTTCGCATTCGATGGACTGGAGCGGAGTCGGGATGGGGTGTTTCTGAAGGTCGCCTATGTGTTGCGTCGGTGAGACAGGTGGGGCGGCGCTTCGCGGCGCTTTCGTGAGGTGGTTGTGGGATGGGTAGTGGGAGTGTTATCGGGAGTGGACGTGGGAGTGGGAGTGGGTCGGGAGTGGTCACTACCAGACCGGTCCCACCACCACACCCCAACCCTGTAACAATCCCACTCCCAATCCCACAACCAACAAAAAGGCCGGCTGTTCGCCGGCCTTTTTGTCAGTTGCCGTTGCTGGGGGATCCCAGTGGGGCGCGGCGTTTTGGCTCGGCGGCCCGGGACGCATCGAGTGATACGACGGGGACGCTGGCGTTTGCGGCGGCTCCGGTGAGCACGTAATCGCCGTTGCCATCGACCATGATCGCGGGAATGCGGCGGTTCTGCTCGAAGAACTCGTAGCCGGGCTGAAGCGTCGCCCAGAAGGCGCCGAGGTCCGGCTCATCGTCGAAGACGCGCTGCAGGCGCTGGAGCTCGTCGGTTGCGAGTCGGGCGGGGAAAATGTGCACGGGGATGCGCTGCTGGCCGGCGGCCCGCGCCTCGACGGAGAGCCAGTACAGCTCCATGATGCCCTCGTCGGTCAGGGCGAGGCAGCCATCGGAGTTGCAACCGCCGTGGATGTAGATGTCGCCGCCCAGATTGATACCGTCGCCCCCGGCGCTGCGATCCTTGACGTTCGGGTAATCCACGTGGAGCGACAGGTGATAATCGCTCTCGGGATTGAAGAAATCGATGGCGTAGAAGCCCTCGGGGACCTGGCTGTCGCCCTGCTGGCGCTTCGGTCCGAGTTCGCCGGCGAGCGCGCAGATGTCGTAGTTCTTCAGCAGCTCGAACGCGTCTTTGTCCTCGGGCCTTACCCATACCTCGAGGGCCCTCTCGCGCTTGAAGATCCGGATGAACACCTCGGCCGCCGGGTAGCGGATTCCCCGCTCCTCGAAGAGTCGCTTGATGTTGAAGCGGGTCGCGATGCGGGCGTCCAGCACGCGCTGATTCTCCAACTGGCTGAGCGCAAAATCGGATTCCGTCGGCAACACCGGCGTCCCAATCGGCGCGGCGGGCTGGCCGAGCGGGCCGAGATCGCGTGCCAGTTGGGCATCCGCCTGATTTGCGGCCCCGCCCAGCAGTGCCAGCATCGCACCGCCTGTGAGACCTCTCGAAATGTGGCGTCCTAGCCGCACTCTGTCGCTCCTTATCGGGGGGCGTCCATCGCCCTCGCGATGGTAATGTCAGATTCCGTGCCGGAACCGCCCCGGCCGAGGCTGCCGAGGTCCAGATTGCAAGTTAGGCGGAGGCAAGGATTTGGGCAACCGTCGCGGCGCAGCACCGATCCTGGAGTGCCAGAATGGCGGTCTGGCGCGGCGTACGGCACGCGATGGCCCCCTCTCGTGCATGCTTCTTGATCTGATCTGCGTCCGGCGCGGCACTCGAGCAGCGCTGCCCACACAGGCCAGGGTGCCGGTCTGACGCACGGGACCGGCCGATCAAGACATGCAAGAAGTTCAACAGAGGACCCATGGGCGGTCAATCCTGACGGCGGAGAGTGCACGTGCGCTCCTGCTGGACCCGGGAGCCCGCGAGATATTCGGCCGGCCGGCGCGTCTGGCAAGCCTGGCACTGCGTGCGCCGATCGCCATGGTGGGTGTGGTGCACTCGGAGCGTCTGGT
>CAZPCC010000036.1:0-56029 GCA_964584905.1 uncultured Gemmatimonadaceae bacterium
GAAACGGGAAAGGCCGTTTCCCATTTCCCGTTTCCCCATCCCTCATCCCCGACCCCCCCGACCCCCGACCCCCGACCCCCGTTACGGCGTCACAACCACATTCGCCGTATCCGCTTTCCCCTCACTCGTCGCGATGATCTGAGTTGAGCCAGCCTTCGCCGCGCGAAGGATCAGGGACTGCCCGAAGCTGCCGATTATCCAGGTCACGGTCGAGTCGGTGACCTCCCAATGCACCGGGCGATTGCTCAGCGTGCCGCCGGTCACATTCGTCAGGTTCGCGTAGAATCCCAGCGAGTCGCCCACGCTGACCGTCGCATTGGCCGGCGAGAGCGTCACGTTCGCCACCGCTCCGCCACTCCCGCCCCCCCCACCGCCTGACGAGTCTGCCCCGAAGACGAAAACGGTGACCGAGGCGCTCTGATTGCCGCTGGCGGCAGTGATCTGGGAGAATCCGGGACCGACCCCGGTAAGCAGTGCCGTGCTTCCGATTCCATCTACCGTCGCCACCCCCGGGTTGCTGCTCGTCCAGCTGACTTGAGGGTTGGAGCGCTGCACGCCCGAGCTGTCACCTACCCGTGCCGTAAGCGTGGTCGACTGCCCCGAATCGAGCACGAATAGCCCATCGATGTAGACGTACTCCAGATTGCGCTTGGCCAGCGTCATGTCGTGCTGTGTGGTGCCTCCGGCGCTTACACTGATCCCGTCCTCCCATCTCTGATCGAGCGTCACCACGCCCAGGGGGTCGACCTGAACGGTGTACGTGCCCGGATGGAGGAATGCCACCTTGTATTGTCCGTTCGCATCGGTGCGTCCGGTGGCCGAGGCGCCGTACAACGCGAACGACGTATCGTTGTGGTGATAGATCGTGATTGCCGCGTTAGGGATGGGCTCCAGAGAGCCATCACCGTTTCCGTCGCCAAGGACGGTGCCGGCTATTGCGCCGGTGGCGGCCCTGTTCACCGCCCGGATCCACGAAATGAAGATGAACTCGTCGCTAGGCAGCAGCGCACCGGGCAGATAATCCGTAAACGGATTGCCGGGATAGAAACTGCGGCCGACGTCGAAGTCGATTACGATATCGGCTCCGGCGTCAGGCATGCTCACCGGAGATTCCACCAGTGCGTTGAGCGTCAACTCGCCACTCACCGGCCAATGGACGGACGCCTCGCGTCCGTCGTTCATGATTACGCTCGAGGAGTCGGTATCGATCACCATCCGAACTGCCTTGTACGATCCAGCCGGTAGTTGACCCGCACCAACCAGCTCGGTCCTGCCCTGCTGCAGCTCCAGCAGATCGAATCGCTTGCGCGGCGCGGTGATCGTCACCCACTGCTGCGTCCCCCCCGCGATAGTGTCGGAGCTGGTCGATGCCGCGATGCTCACCACGTAGATGTTCACGCTGGCGACCGAATCGAACGGGAACGGCGCATCGGTGAGCAGTACGTTGGCGATGCCTCCCCGCGCGCCGGTACCCGTGGCGTCTTCTTCGTAGCAGGCGGTGCCGGCGAGCAGCGCGCCGGCCACGATGAGCAATATGCGTTTCATTTCAGGACGCTCCGACAGGAGGCGGTTGAGCTGGTGATTCGTAACACGTTGGACCCGCGTCGAGCTCACCGCGTCACAACGTTCGTCGGGCCTCGCTCCATTTTCCCCGGGTGAAATCGGGGAATTTCACCGGTACGCTTCCACCCCCTACCGAGGCTTCGCTGAGTGGTCCGGGCACGCTCCACGCGGCCGCGTCGTAGACATCCATGTCGGGTACCAGCCCTTCGAGCATGCAGTGCGCCAGGCGCCATGCCATGAGGTAGTCCATCCCGCCATGGCCGCCAGACCGCGCCTTTTCTCCCAGCCTTCGCCAGAGCTCGTGCTCGTGCTCGGCTTTGAACGAGTCGATGGTCTGCCAGCGATGGCCGGGCGTCATGCCGTCGAGATAGATGCGCGGGGGGTAGTCTTCGAATATCCCTTTCGCGCCTTGCACGCTGTTGATGCGGGAATAGGGGCGGGGGCTCGACACATCGTGCTCGAGCCGGATCGTGCGGCCCCTGGCGGTCCTGATCAGGGAGATGTTGAGGTCGCCGCTTACATAACGCTCGCCGTCGGTGTCGGATTCGGTCTCGCGATGATCGGCGCGCCATTTGGTAAGTCCCATTTCGGGAGTGCTCATCGACACCAGGTAGTCGAACCGGTCGCCACGATCGATGTCGAGATACAAAGCAACGGGCCCGAGCCCGTGGGTGGGATAGAGGTTGCCGTTGCGCGCCGTGTGGTGCGCTCTCCGCCAGAGCCCCTCGTCCTTGTTCTCGAACAGGATCGCTCGAAGGTCGTGGTTGTACGCCGCGCCGGCGTGCTTGAGCTCGCCGAACAGCCCGGCCCGCACCATGTTGAGAACCAGCAACTCGTTATAGCCGTAGTTGCAGTTCTCCAGCATCATGCAGTGCCGGCGGGTCCTCTCCGAGGTATCGACGAGCGTCCAGCAGTCTTCGACCGTGTAGGCCGCGGGCACCTCTGTCGCGGCGTGCTTGCCCTGTTCCATCGCGGCGACGCACACCGGCACGTGCCATTCCCACGGCGTGGCCGTGTAGACGATGTCGATGTCCTCGCGCCTGACGAGCTCCTCGAACGCGCGGTCGCCGCTGGTGAATCGCCCCACCGGATAGTCGTGCCCCGCACGTCTCATCTGATCGACGGCCATCGACACCTTCTCCGGAATGATGTCGCACAGTGCCGTGATGCGCACGTTGCTTACGCCGAGCAGCTCGGCGAGCACGCTGCGCCCCCTGAGGCCGGTACCGACGATCGCTACGCGGACGACTTCGTGCCTGGCAAACGGCACGCCGATCATGGTGTCCGCGGCTGGCGGCCGGGAGCGCGGCGTCGCGGTGCTGGCCGCCTGGAGTCCCTTTGCGCCGACAGCAAGACCGGCGCTTGCGGCCGCGCCAAGTTTCAGGAATTTCCGGCGGTCGAGTTCCTTGGACGATTCCATCACAATGCCCCATGTGAAAGGCGGCGGAGCTGTTTCGGTGCGAGGGCACCGGCGATCGAAGGCAAGTGAACGGAAGGTCCGTCCTCGGCGCAATCCCTGACGCGCTCCGGCCGCTTCCTCAATGACTTACCATGCGTGCGCGCCGGGGCCCGCTCGGGAAACAAGGAACTCCGCGTGAGCGGCGGCGGAGGGGTGCTCACCGGCGTACCGGACAGACCACCGGTTTGCAAAATCAGCAGCATCGTTGGCAGGTACCAGCGCCCACACGCTGCCCCCGAAGCCCGCACCGAAGGACGAAGCGGCCACGGCGCCGAGCTCGCGCGCCGATCGCGCCAGCGCCACGGTCTCGGGAACCTGATTGCCTAGCCAGTCCTCGGCGGCACGCTGCGACCGTTCAGCGAGGGTGCCGAGGGCGTCCCATGCGCCCGAGGCGAAGGCGGCGCCGGCGGCCGGAACGAGATCTATCGACTCGAGCAGGAACTGGTCGAGCCGCCTTACGAGCAACTGGGGGTCGAAATCCTGGACCTCTCTCGCGGCAAGGGCCCGCAGGCGAGCAGGCGAATCCGCCGCCGAACCTGCCGCCCGGGCGAGCGACGTGTCGCTCCGACCCGTTATGTGATTCCACTCGGCGACCAGATGCCGAGCCGTCTGCGACAACCGGTTGTAACGTTCGCGAGCGCCGGCCGCTTTTTCGGCGGCCACCCCCGAGAACGCAACCACGAAGAGGTGGCTCGTGGGCATGGAATGGGTTGCCTCCCGGGTTACGGGAGCGAACGAGTACTGCGCCAGTTGGCCGGCCCGGCTCGACAGAATGGCCACGTGGTCCTCGCTGCCCCCGAATGTGCCGACGCCTGCGTGGCCGCGGAGGCTCCCGAAGCTCTCGCCATTCTCCACACAGCCCAGATACGAAGCGAGATCATCGGAACTTCTGACCTCTTCCCGAAAACCTGGTGAACCGTGCAGGTCATTCGCCCTCGCGAGAACAAGGAAGATGCCGATGATCATTGCGCTCGAACTGCTCATTCCCGCGGCGATCGGCAGATCGCTGAGAAATGCGATGTCGGCGCCGTTCCGGCGATCAGGAAAGTTTGCCGCGATCCGCCTGACGACCGTGTCGACGTATATCCCCCAGCTCTCGCCGGCGGTCGTTGCCGGTGGGTGGTCCAGAGAGGCGGTGTTCACGTCGCCACGCGTCACGTCCGTTACACAAACCAGGGCATCCGAACGGGCGGCGGCACGCACGACGAATCCCTTCTCGACTGCGCAGAGCAGGCTACGCCCACCTGCGTAATCGGTATGCTTGCCGAAAACCTCTATGCGGCCCGGTACCCATGCGCTCCAGCGCTGCGCCCCGGCCCCCTGCAGCGCGCGATCGACGCGGGCCAGCGAGACCGCCTTCGCCGCCGCTTCCCTTTCGGACATGCCGATCCGCTCGAGCTCCAGCAGGTCATTACTCACGCGGCTCAAAGCCTTATGTCCACGCCAGCCAGCCTTACTGCCACCGCGGCCACATCGCCACGGGTGGAGAGATCGAGAACGCCACCAGAATAAGGAATCACCCGGAATCGTTCGCCGAGCTCGGCGCGCGCGATGCGAACCGCGTCCTGAAGCTCGTACTCGCCGCGCGCGGACGGTGCGACGCGAGCGCAGGCGTCGAAGATCGCGGGAGTGAATGCCCACAGATTCATGCTTACCAGGCTCCGGCCGATCAGCCGGTCATATGTTGCGTCGTCAGGCTTCTCGATGATCCCGCGCAGATACCCGTCGTCATCCGTATCGACGAGCGCAAACCGCCGCAACCGCTCGGCCGGTATGTTGCTCGCGGAGAGCAGACCGTCTCGCTCGAAGCCGACAAGCCCTGCTCCCTCGACCTTCGCGAGCAGCCGCAAGGCCTCTGCCGGGTAGTGGTTGTCCGCATTCAGGGCGAGGAAACGCGAGGAGCCGGCCACATCGGCCGCGGCGGCCACCGCGTCGGCGGTACCGCGCGGTTCCTCCTGAACGGCGAAGTGGATCCGCAAGCGCGAAAGTCGAGTGCCTGACGTGTAGCGCTCTCGTACCGCACCGTGCTCCGGCCCGATCACCAGGCAGACATCGGTGATGCCGGCGTCCCCCAGTGCGCTGAGAACGTAGTCCAGGAACGGCCGGCCGACCGGGATCATTCCCTTGACACCATGATCCGCGGCGCGCGCCTGTTCCGGATCGAGCTCCACGCCCGCGTCAGCGCGACGCATCCTGGTGCCCAGCCCGCGTGCAAGGATCACCGCGCGCGTAATCAGCTCGCCACCTCTCCCGACTTCCAGATCCGGGGCAGCAGCCGCGCAAGCCCCAGCGACGCGACGATGAAGACCGCCGCCCAGAGCCACCCCATCGCCGTCCGCCCATAAAGGAAGTTTCCGGTTCCGAACAGCGCCGCGTAGACGAGAAGGCATCCCAATATCCAGGCCAGCATCGACATCGGCAGAGAATCGGGCGAAGACGGAAGGCCTGTCGCTGCGCGAACCGATGACCAGCCCGGCCCGGCCGGCCTGACGAGGCGGTAGAACGACTCGAGTATCGGCCGGTCGTTCTGCGGACCGATGAACGTCACCGCGACCCATACGGCGGTCGTTGTACCCACCCCGATGAGCAGCGAGATGTGCGACGACACCGCGAAACCCATCTTGCCGGCGACGAAGAACGAGGCGGCAATGATGAACGACGTCAACATCGCGGCGATCTCGCTCCAGGCCGTCACGCGCCACCAGAACCAGCGCAGCAGGTAGAGCAGGCCCGTGCCGGCGCCGATGGACATTATCAGAGTGAAGCTTTCCTGAGCCGTATCGAGCACGTAGGTGACCAGTGCCGCGAGCAGCATGAGCCCTGCCGTGACGAGGCGGCCGGCCATGACGTAGTGCCGCTCGGTGGCATCGGGACGGATGAACCTTCGGTAGAAGTCGTGCACCAGGTACGAGCCGCCCCAGTTCAAGTGCGTCGCCATAGTGGAGATGTACGCCGCCAATAGCCCGGCGATCATCAAGCCGAGCAGTCCGCTCGGCAGAAAGCGCAGCATCGCTGGATAGGCAATGTCGTGTCCAATGAGCGCCGGATCCACGTGCGGAAACGCGCGCGAGATGTCGCTGAGTTGGGGATACACCAGCATCGAGGCGAGCGCCACGATGATCCACGGCCACGGCCTGACCGCGTAATGCGCGAAGTTGAAAAGGAGCGTGCCGGCGAGTGCGTCATTCTCCGATTTCGCCGCGAGCATGCGCTGCGCTATGTAACTCCCGCCGCCGGGCTCGGCGCCGGGATACCAGACCGACCACCATTGAATGGTGAGAGGCACAATCAGCACGGTCAGTGTGAGGGTCCAGTCGCCAAAGTCCGGAACCATGGCCAGGGTGGACGGATCGATCTGCGCCACGAGCCCCGCCAGGCCTCCCACCTCCGGCTGCTGCAAGGCGAAATAGGCGGCTGCGAACGAGCCGGTCATGGCGATACCGAACTGGATCAGATCGACCACCAACACGCCCCAGAGCCCTGAAGTCGCCGCGAAAGCGACGTTGAGCAGCGCGCACACCACCAGCGTCTGCGTCATCGGCCAGCCTAGCAGTACGTTCGCGATCTTTACCGCCGCCAGGTTCACCGTCGCCATGATGATGCAGTTGAAAACGAGCCCTAGGTACACGGCCCGGAACCCTCGCACGAACGTCGCAGCCTTGCCGGCGTACCTGATCTCGTAGAACTCGAGGTCGGTCAGCACGTTGGACCGGCGCCACATTCGAGCATAGAAGAACACCGTCATCATGCCCGTCAGCAGAAACGACCACCATGCCCAATTGTTGGCGACGCCGTGCTGGCGCACGAGATCTGTGACGAGATTGGGGGTGTCGGTCGAGAAGGTGGTCGCGACCATCGAAACGCCGATCAACCACCACGGCGCAGCCCGCCCCGACGTGAAGAACTCAGCGGTGCTGGTGCCGCCGCGGCGCGCGAAGAAAAGCGCGGGGACGAACGCGAACGTCAATGAGACGGCAACGACGATCCAGTCGAGTGTACTGAGACTCATCGAGGGGCGAGGGTCGAGGGTCGAGGGTCCGGGGTCGCGGGGCGCGCTCAAGATGAGGGAAGCTGACTGGCTCTGCTACTGACTACTGGTCACATTTGAAGACTCGGCCCCGGAATGCATCGATTTCGACCCGCGACCCTCGACCCTCGACCCCCGACCCCCGACCCCCGACAGGGTGACGAACACTCTCGACCCCAGGTCTTTCTAGCGTGACCGCACTCGCCGCGCCTTCAGACGCCGATCTGGTTCGCCGCGTTCTTGCCGGCGAGGTGGAAGCCTATGCCGGGCTGGTCGCCCGATATCGGGATCGGTTCGGCCGATTTGCGACGCAGATGTTGGGGAGCCAGGAAGACGCAGAAGAAGCGTTGCAGGACGCGTTGGTTCGGGGATACCGCTCGTTGGGCCGTTGTGAGGATCCAGATCGGTTCGGCTCGTGGCTGTTCCGGATTCTGGTGAACCGGTGCCGGACGCACGGGGCCAAGCGGGCGAGGCGCGAGCGTACCATAGTGCTCGACGAGGTCGCGTTGCAGTCGGCGGGTGTGGATGGCGGTGCCGAAGCCGCGGCCTGGCGCGAAGCGATCGAGTGGGCGCTGGGCAAGCTCGACGAGGCACAGCGTGAGGCATTTCTGCTGAAGTACGTTGAGGATCTCAGTTACGAAGAGATGGCGGAGCTGACGGGGGTAGGCGTCTCGGCGCTCAAGATGCGTGTGAAGCGCGCCTGTGACCGGCTTCGCGTGATGTTACGAGAGGTGGAACGTGTCTGACGATGAACTGATCGAGCGCGCTGCGGAGGAATTGCGGCGACCGGTGCGGATGGATCCCGCGTTGGATGCACGCGTCATGGCGACGGTGCATGCGCTGCCGCCGCACCGTGCCCCACAGCGCGGTCGCACCTGGTGGGCCTGGCTCACCCAGCCGCAGACAGTGCGCTTCTCCCCGTTGGGTGCGATGGCGGTACTGGCGGTACTGGCGGCTGTAGTCGTGATTCCCCGCCTTGCGCCTGACGAAGGTGCGGGCCGGGTTGCCATGACGTCGGAGCCCGAGGCTGAGCTCATCGCCGTCTCGGATTCCACGCACATGGTTCAATTCGTGTTCGTCGCTCCCACGGCGCATTCGGTGTCGCTGGTCGGCGATTTCAACAACTGGGAGTTGGATGCTACCCCGCTCAGCGCCGGCCCCTCGCGGTCGGTGTGGACGGTGCGGCTCCCCCTCGCCAATGGCCGGCACCGGTACGCATTCGTCGTGGATGATTCCACCTGGGCTGCCGATCCGTCGGCGCCGCCGGCTGCGGGTGACGATTTCGGCGTACCGAGCTCGGTTATAACGGTGGCGGAGAGAAGCTCATGAGGTACTCGATGCGATGGTTGTCGGGAGTCGTTCTGCTCGTCTGCGCGCCAGTGGCGGGCGCTCAGGACGCGCGGCTGCAGCAGCGGCTCGATGCGGTGACGGCGGCGCAGGTGGGAGCGATTCTGGATTCGGCTCGCGCAGCCGGACTTCCCACGCGCTCGCTGACCAGCAAGGCGCTGGAGGGTGCGAGCAAGGGTGCGGCCGGAGCTCGAATCGTCGCCGCGGTGAGCCGTCTCGCCGGGAGTTTGCGCTCTGCGCGCGACGTATTGGGTCCGTCGACCGACGCGGAGTTGGATGCCGCGGCGAGCGCGTTGATGCTTGGCGTCAGGCAGGAGGAGCTTACGGCAGTACGCGGCGCGCGGTCGGGCGAGCGCCTTACGGTGCCGCTGGCAGTGCTGGCCGATCTCGTTGCGTACGGTGTTCCATCGGATGCCGCGACGCAGGCGGTCGTCCGGCTTGCGGGCCGGTCGGAAGATGAGGCTCTGCTCGATTTCCGCAGGGACGTGGAGCGCGACATTGCGCTCGGCGCGCCGCCGGCGGCTGCGGCGGCCATCCGGCTCAACTCCACGGTTCGCGCCGAATCGGACTTCACCGCGGGCCAGCAGGTCGGAACACCGCCCCCCAGACCGCGAAAGCCCTAACGGCAGACGGGTGCGACGGGGCGTCGCCGCCGCGTTGCTGTTTTCCGCCGGGGTGCTGAGCGCCGGTGCCGCCACCGGCGCACTCGCGCAGGCGTCCGCTGCGCTCGAAGCGGGGGTATCGCATGTCGACTACGACGGGTTTCTCCCTTCCGCCGCGGTGTCGATCACGCCATCGCTCCGTCTGGAGCGGGCATGGGCCGCGCTCACTGCGCGGGGAACCGCCCTTGCGTTCGAGAGCGGCAATACTTCGTTGCAGGGCGCTGTCGCCGCTTCGCTATACGCGCCGCTGTCCCGCGAATGGCGTGCCGAAGTCGCCGGCACGTTAGGCGGCAGCCGGTACGAAGACTTCGCCGAATTCTGGCATGCGCTGGCGCGAGGCCGGATGCACCGTATCGCCGGGCCAAGCGGCATTTGGCTGGGAGGAAGCGCCGGTCGAACTTCCTATGGCGCAGGGTCTCGCGGTGTCATCGCCGCAGAGGGTGGTGCTTGGGCACGGATTCGTGATGTGTCCCTGACGGCGGCGCTCTCCGTCACTGGTGTGGGCGACACCACATGGGCCGATATTGAAGGATTTGCGCGGTGGCACTGGCGCGATCTCATCGTGGACGCAAATGGCGGATTTCGCACTTTCAGCCAGGGCGCCGGCTCTGGAGCTTACGGAGAGCTGACCGGCACCTACGCCGTCAACGATCGCCTCGCGCTGGTACTCGGCGGTGGCCGCTATCCCGTCGACCCCGTCCGTGGGAGTATCGCTGGCCGGTATGCCACAGCGGCACTTCGGGTGCGTCTCACCGGCGACGCAGAGGTGCCCGCCGCCCGCATTGCGCGCGCTGCGGCCGACCCGGTCATGGCCGAGAACGGCAACGTACGCGCCCGATTCGATCTGGTGCCGGTACGCGACGCTGCCGCGACTTACGACCTGGTCATCCGCGCCCCTTCCGCGGAGCGAGTCGAGATCATGGGCAGCTTTACCGACTGGGAGCCGCAACTTCTCCAGCGCGCCCCGGACGGAACGTGGCGATTCCGTTTGACTCTGCCGGTCGGGGTACACCGCCTGAACGTACGCCTCGACGGCGGCGACTGGGTAGCGCCTGCCGGAACGACTCCCATGCCTGACGATTTCGGGGGTCAGGTAGGGGTGTTCGTGATCGGCTGACGGCGGAACGCCAATCCGATCCTCGGTCTGATCCTCCGGCGGGTTCGCACTCGCCTTTCCCCCCGCCTTCCGCCCGTCTAGAATTCCGTCTCGGTTATCGAGACGCGGATCATCCACGCAACAGGCTCAGTCCTTCCGCACTTCGAGAGATTCTCGCCTTGCCGACAAGATGAAGAGATTGATTCCGTACAGTCATGTGATGATCGAGCCAGAAGGAGCGGACGGCCTCGGGCGGGACGGCGAAACCGTGCCAGCCATCGCGCGTCGCGCGTCGCACTCCCCACGCTGAGCATGTTTCGACAGGTTCTTCTCTATCTCTCCGACCAGCCGACGATCTACCGGTTCGTCCGCAGCAACGGCATCGCGCGGCGGTTTGCCAGCCGATTCGTCGCCGGAGAGACGCTCGATACCGCGCTCGACGCGGTACGACGGCTGAACGCCAAGGGCATCACTGCCTCGTTCGATCTGCTCGGCGAGAGTGTGAATAGCGAAACCGAAGCTCGAGCAACGGGACAGGAGTACATCCGAATGCTCGAGGAAATCGACCGCCAGAAGCTCGATGCAAACGTGTCGCTCAAACTGACGGCGATGGGGCTCGACATTGCCGACGATCTCTGTGTCGGCGTGGTGCAAGACGTCCTGGAGCGGGCGCGTCAGGTGGGAAATTTCGTGCGGATCGACATGGAGGGGAGTGATTATACGGAGCGCACTCTGCGAATGTTCGAGGATCGGTTGCATCCTTCGTACAATTCCCATGTCGGCGTCGTATTGCAGAGCTACCTCTACCGTACGCAGGCCGACGTTGCGCACATCAACGCGCTCAACGCGCGTGTTCGGCTGTGCAAGGGCGCCTACAACGAGCCGGATTCGGTCGCCTTTCCCGACAAGCAGGATGTGGATGCCAACTTCGTCCGCTGCACGCATGCGCTGCTGCGGGATGGCAACTATCCGGCGATCGCGACACACGACGAAGCGATGCTGAACGCGACGAAGGCGTTCGCGAAGAGCGAGGGAATTGGCCCCGAGCGCTTCGAGTTCCAGATGCTGTACGGAGTGAGACGCGATCTTCAGGAGCAGCTCGTGCGCGAGGGTTGGCGCATGCGCGTCTACGTACCGTTCGGCACGCAGTGGTATCCTTACCTGATGCGCCGTCTTGCCGAGCGTCCCTCTAACGTGGCGTTCATCGCCGGCAGTGTCGCCCGCGAAACGCTGCGGTTGCGGCGTTGAGTGGCCCGCCATCTTCCGCCTGACCATTCGCGCGGCGATGAACGCACGATCGGCGGATACATGGCCGTGCACGCTCGTCCGGCGGCGTTCGCCGGGAGCGACGGTGCCTCGTACAGCGTGGCGATCGAGGCGGACCGTACCGGCGAACCGGATGGTCCGTGGGGCGCCTACCTGCTGTTCGTGCGATGGGGCGCTGGTGAGCCCAAGGTCACCGGGCACCTCGAGACACCCTTTCTCGCCCGGGCGGAGACGCCTGACGAAGCCCGCGATCGGGTGGGTGCCATGCCGCTCGAGGAGGTGAAGATGCAACTCGAATCGCTGATCGCCGGCCAGCGAAGCATTCCGGAACGCGCATGGTGGGAAGTAATGCGAGACATGCCTGACGAGGACACGTCGTGACCGCGTCCGGCGAGCCGGGCGACCGGCGGCGCGGGGTCGTGATGCGTGGGACCGGGGGCGTATACGACGTGCGCACCGATGATGGGATGCTCGTCGAGGTCTCGATGCGCGGAAGGCTCAAGCGCGAAGGCGCCGAAAAGCTCGCTGTCGGGGACGAAGTGCTCATCGAGGAGGACTCACGCGGTGGCGCGTGGGCGATCGCCGAGCTCCTGCCGCGGCGCTCCAGGCTTGCCCGGCGAGCGCCCGGCGGAGCACATGACGAGCGGATCGTCGTCGCCAACATCGATCAGGTGGTGGTCGTGTTTGCCGTCGCCAAGCCCGAGCCGCACGTGCGAATGCTCGACCGCTTTCTGGTCATCGCCGAGGCGAACGACATTCCGGCGCGCATCGTCATCAACAAGACCGATCTCGCCGATGAGCGTGCGGCGCGCGACAAGTTCGCCGCCTATGCTGACGCCGGATATCCGATCCACCTGACGAGCGTGACGGAGGGGCGCGGACTCGAGGCGCTGCACGATACCTTGCGCGGCCGGGTCTCCGCTTTGTCCGGCCCCTCGGGGGTTGGAAAGTCGTCGCTGCTCAACGCCATGTATCCCGGTCTCGACTTGCGGGTCGGCGAGATCAGCGAAAGCGTGAACAAGGGGCGCCACACAACGGTCGGCGCCGCGCTGCATCCGATTCCCGATGGCGGCTACGTCGTCGACACGCCAGGTCTGCGCGAGGTCGGGGTCTGGGGCATAGCATCGGAGTCGCTCGACCAGTGCTTCCCGGAGTTCGTACCCTTCCTGGGCAAGTGCCGCTTCGCCGACTGCTCGCATCTCCATGAGCCCGGGTGCGCCGTGCGCGATGCAGTTGCCACCGGGCGAGTGAATCGCGACCGGTGGGAGAGCTACGGCAAGTTGCGAGAGGAGATGAGCGGGACGGGAAGCAGGAAATAGGAAATAGGAAATTGGAATCAGGGGCGGTACGCGTCCGGCGCTGCGCGCCGACCGCTTAATGAGTGCGCCGGCGCCGAAGGCGTTGGCGCGTACCACCCCTAATTCCTGATTCCTAATTCCTGTTTCCTATTCCCTATTCGGCATCTTTGCCCCATCTCCTGAGCGATGCTAGACACCGCCTTCTGGCTATTCCGATGAACCGTCGCACCATTGCTCGTGCCGCCGCACGCGGATGGCTTCGGGCTGTCTCGTGGTTCGAGAAGCGCGACTGGGATGAGGGTGCGGTACTCATAGTTTTCGCGGTGCTCATCGGCGTCGCCGGCGGGCTGTCCGTCGTCGGCTTTTACCGACTGATCGACCTGGCACATAGCGCTTTCGTGGTGGGCATCGGCGCGCGGCTGAGCGCTATTCCCCAGGTAGTGTTTCCGGTGCTCACCGCGCTCGGACTGTGGGGGGCGTGGGCGGTCATCCGCCGCTTCCAGGTCCCGGATGGGCAGAACGTCGCCGACATCCAGCTCGCGGTCGCCAAGCGCAACGGACGAATCGAGGCGCGGCCGGTATTCTGGCGAACAGTCGCGACCATTCTCACACTCGCGTCAGGCGGATCGGTCGGCAGCGAGGGGCCGGTTGCCGTGCTGGGGGCGACGGTGGGATCGCGCACGGGCCGTGTGCTCAGGTTCCGCCCCCGCCGGATCAAGATTCTCGTCGGATGCGGCGCCGCCGCCGGCATCTCCGCCGCATTCAGCACCCCGTTCGGAGGCGCTTTCTTCGCGCTCGAACAGGTGCTCGGGTCCTTTTCGGTTGGTGCGTTCAGTCCGGTCATCGTTGCAAGTGTGGTTGGAGCGCTGACCGTAAGGCCTTTTTTTGGCAGCACGCCCGCCTTCGACGTGCCTAGCTACGGCGAGAGTGATGCGATCACGATAGCACTGCTCTTTCCATTGCTCGGCATTGTTTGCGGTGGCGGCTCGGTGCTGTTCACCCGCATCTATTTCCAGACCAAGTCCATATTCGAGAAGTGGAAGGCGCCGGCGTGGTTGCGGCCGGTTTTCGGCGGCGCCCTGATCGGATCGATCGTGTTCCTGTCACGCGGTCTGCTCATCGGTGAAGGCCACCTGGCAATACCCTCTCAGGTGTTCGGCGGGCTCGCCTGGTACCTTCTGCTGGCGCTGGCGCTCGGCAAGATGGTGATAACAGCGGTCACCTTTCACGCCGGGGGGTCGGGTGGTGTGTTCACGCCCACGCTGTACATTGGTGCGGCGTTAGGTGCAGGCAGCGGCGCTCTCGTCTCGCAGGTTCTCCCGCAAGCGGGCATTCATCCCGAGACATGGGGATTGATCGGGATGGCCGGATTGGTCGCCGGCGCAACGCGAGCCCCGATGACGGCGATCTTCATGGTATTCGAGCTGACCGACGACTACGCCATCGTCCCGCCATTGATGATCGTCTGCGTCATCGCCTATGCGGTTGCCAGGCGGTGGTCGCCATATGGTCTGTACGACGGATGGCTGGCTCAGCGCGGCGAATACCTGCAGCAGGGCGCCGATCGTGCACTGATGGATCGCATTCATGCACGCGACGCGCTCGACACTCGCCTGGTGACGGTGGCCCCCGGCGCGACGCTGGCCGACATCGTGAAAGCCGCCGAACGCACCCACCTCACCACCATTCCGGTGGTCGAAGATGATGGTACGCTGCTCGGTGTAATATTCTACGACGAGCTGCGGCAGGCGCTGCTCGACCGTGGCCAGCTCGCCAACGTGCTGGTCGCCGCCGACATTGCGCAGGGAACCGAGGTCGTGACACCCGACGTGTCCCTGCGCGATGCATTACGAGTCATGAACGCCCGCGCCATAGACGTCGTGCCAGTCGTGCGTACGCGAGCCGAACCGGTGCTGGTGGGCGTCCTTAGCCGAGGCGATGTGCTGGCTGCGTACGAGCGGGAACTGATGCAGGCGGTGTAGGGGGTCGGGAATGGGGAATGGGGAATGGGGAATCGGGAATGGGGAATGGGGAATCGGGAATGGGGAAGGGAAACCACCGCCGTGCTTCCGAAGTGAGGGTCACTGGTACATCGTTCGTGGGGCGCCGGGCACGCCCCGGTTCGCTCCCCCGGCCGCGGACGATCGTCGCGGCCCGCCCTTCAGATCAAACCAACCGAGAATGCCGTTATGAAAAAGAAAGGTGCTCGTGATATTCCCGACTTTTCGCGTCAGTCCAAGCGTGGCAAGGACGCGCCCGTTCCACAGGGCAAAAAGCCCGCGCCGGTGACCACTCGTCAGGTCACAAAACCCCCCGCCACCTCGGCAAAGTCGGGACGGCGCGGGAGCTAGTGGCAGAGAAGCCAGGTCGCCCGGTGATGCGACCGTCTGGCGAGGATGCGATGAACCCGACGTCGGCGAAGGTCGAGGCTCAGGCCTCGCAGGCGATTCTAGCACAGATTCTGTCCATTTCCGCCGATGCCATCATCACGGTTGATGAGGCGCAGCGGATAATGCACTTCAACCTGGGTGCCGAACAGATCTTCGGCTGGGCCGCGGCTGAGGTCGTCGGACGCTCGCTGGATATTCTGCTCCCCGAGCGCTTCCGTGAGGCACATGTCGCCCACGTCAGGCAATTCGGTGCCGGTGTCGAGACCGCGCGGCGGATGGGGCACCGCCGGGAGATATTCGGGCTGCGGAAAACGGGGGAAGAGTTCCCCGCCGAGGCGTCCATTTCCAAGCTCGCGCTGCCAAATGGACGGGTCGTTTATGCGGCCGTCCTCCGTGACGTAACCGAACGGAAGCGCACGGAACAGGAGCATCGGTTTCTGGCCATGGCGAGCGGGGTCCTTGCCCGTTCGCTGGAATACGAGGAAACGCTGGAGTCGGTGCCGCGGCTCGCCGTACCGCTCCTCGCGGACTGGTGCGCCCTGGCGGTGGTGGATCCTGACGAGTCGATTCGGCTGATCCTGTCGTCGCACGCGGATCCCGGGCGTGAGCGTGACCTCGAGCAGCTCGAGCGCCGCTATCCTCATGACCGGCATTCTCCCTGGCTCGCTACCATCGTGCTCCGCACGGGACAAACCGAACGCATCGAACATGTAACCGACGCCTGGCTCGACAGTCGCGTCCCCGATCGCAACCAGCAGCATGTGCTTCGACGCTTGGGGTTAGGCACGCTTCTCAGCGTTCCGGTCGTGGCGCGCGAGCAGGTGATTGGCGCCCTCACGATGGTGCGTTCCGACAGCCGAAAACCCTTTGATGCCAGTGATCTGGCGCTCGCTGCCGACCTCGCGCTACGGGCGGGACTGGCGATCGACAGCGCCCGCCTGTACATGACGGCGCAGCGGGCCACGCGTGCGCGCGACGTCGTGCTCGGCGTGGTATCGCACGATCTTCGCAACCCGCTCAGCGCTATCGCGATGTGCGCGCGCACCTTGCGAGAGAGTGAGCCACGGGCGGCCGCCGGAAGGCACGATCTGGCGGCGACGATCTACGAGTCCACTGAATGGATGCAGCGAATGATCCAGGATCTGCTCGACGTGGCGGCGATCGAGTCCGGCCGCCTGTCTATCGAGCCGCAACAAGAGCAGGTCGGCGCGATCCTGGACCACGTGGGTGCCACGTTCGAGCGTCCGGCAGCCGAACGACAGCTCTCGCTTCTGGTGGAGAATGCTCCGGAAGGTCTCGCCATCGACGGCGACGCCGGGCGAGTCCTGCAGGTGCTGGCGAATCTGGTCGGAAACGCGATGAAGTACACCGAGCCAGGAGGTACCGTAATTGTCCGAGCGGAACCTCGCGACCACACGGTGCTATTCACGGTCATGGACACCGGCGCCGGAATACCGCCCGAGCATCTGCCACATCTGTTCGAACTGTACTGGCACGCGCGTCGAAATGCCCGCAGCAGCGGTTCGGGCTATGGTCTGGCGATCGCGCGCGGAATCGTCGAGGCGCACGGCGGGCGCATTTGGGTCGAGAGCGTGATCGGTGAGGGAAGCACCTTCCTCTTCACGATTCCATCCGCCGATGAAGAGGAACAGGCTGATGAATCAGGAGCGTCCGCGTAAGGGGGACGTATGCGGTTGGCGCGCAGCCGGCTTGTCCGCTGCCGCCGCGTTTCATCCGGAGATCAGCCCGAGCTTGAGCGCCATTTTCACGTAGTCAGTGCGGTGGGACATGCCCAGCTTCTCGTTGACTCGCTGCTTGTACGTGTCGACCGTTTTCGGGCTGATGAATAGACGCTCCCCGATCTCCGGCGCGCTGTACCCCTCCGCTACGAGTCGCAGCACGTCGCGCTCGCGCGCGGTAAGCCGTTCGTACTTTTCGCGCTCGATCTGAATCGGGTCTTTGCGCGAGAGGCCCTGTGCCAGTATGCGCGCCGCCGCTGGGCGCACGTACACCTCGCCGCGCGCCACAGTGCGTACTGCTTCCACCAGTTCACGGTCGGCGACGCTCTTCACCAGGTATCCGGCGGCTCCGGCATGCAATAGCGGCACGAGATAATCCTCTTCGGCGTGCATCGTAAGGATAAGCACGCGCGTCGGCAGTTCCCTGTCGACAATCTCCCGGGTGGCCGCGGCGCCGTCTGCCTCTCCCATCGTCAGGTCCATGACCACCACGTCGGGACTGAGGCGTTCGATGAGGGCGATGGCTTCCTGGCCGTCCTTCGCCTCTCCTACGACTTCGATGTCGTGCGCGGTGCCAAGGACGGCCTTGAGGCCAGCACGGACTACTGCGTGGTCGTCGGCGAGGATGACGCGAATTTGTTCGCTGCTCATGTGGTAGTTAGGGCAGATGGTGCGATGCATTCAGCGGCACGCTGGCAACGATCCGTGTTCCGCCACCGGGATGGCTGATGATATCCAGTTCGCCTTCGATAAGCGACAGGCGCTCGCGCAGCGCGAAAAGTCCCATGCTCGGGCGACGCTGATCGGTTTCCGCGGGATCGAACCCGTTTCCGTCGTCCGCGACCTCCAGCACAACCTCTCGTTCGGAAACTGCAAGCATGATCTTGATCGCGCGTGGGGCTCCATGCTTCAGCGCATTGCTGACCCCCTCCTGGGCAACCAGATAGAGTGCAGCGGCGAAGGGTTGGGAAATGCCTCGAGCGCCTTCATTCGCATTGACCGTAATCTCGAGTGTGGGATCACTCTCACTCGCTTCTCGCGCCAACTTCTCTAACGCCGCGCGCAGCCCCAGGTTGTCGAGCACGCGGGGATAAACGGTATGGGCGAGAACGCGGACTTCCTCCATGACGTCCGCCGCGAGCTCCTTGATCGTTTCCAACCGCGACGCGATCCCCGGTTCTCCGATATCCCGGGCAACCGCGCTGAGCTGAAGTACCAAAGCGGCGAGGCCCTGCGCCGTGGAGTCGTGCAACTCGTGCGCGACGCGCGCCCGTTCCCGGTCACCGGTGCGAATCACCTCCGCGGCGAGTCGACGCATCCGCTGCCGATCCGATACCAGACTGTCCAGAAGCAGGTTGAGCGTGCGGCCAACGCGCTCCATGTCGCGGTCGGCGATTGCCGACTGCGGAACACGTGCATTCATGTCGCCCCGCGACACGCGCTCGGCGGTCTCCTCCAGCTTCTGCAGCGGCTGTAGCGCCACGCGAACCAGCAGCAGGTTGACGGCCAGGGCAATCAGGAGCGCGCCTGTGAGGAGTGCGACCATCTGCTGATCGCCTGCGCTGCCGGCGTGCGACCTGATTGCCACCGTCACGGCCACGATCACGATGAGCACATTCGCGCCAACCAGCTTTCCGAGCAGCGGGAAGCGGAGCGCTGTCCGCAACCAGCGTGAGAGGCCGGAAGTCCACTTGCGGTCCCGGACCGGAGCCCGTTCGAGCTGTGTACCTAGCGCGACAGATCTCATGGCGGTGTGGCCAGTCCGCCTATTTCTCGACGACAAGTGCGGCAACCATTCCGAACATTCCGTGCTCCGTCTCAGCGTGAGGCAGAATGTGACAGTGGAAAGCCCGGGTTCCCGGGGCAGGGAAACTCCTGCCATTCAATGTACATCCATGCAGGCCATCGTTGAGAATCATGGTGTAGTCCGCATCCACCGTCTCGATGGTGCGCGGCCGCTTCGGTTCCACGATGAACGCGCCGAGGAGATCGGCCTGGGTATGAGTGCTGAGCCAAGCTATGACCACTGCTCCGCCTCATCTGTCAGGGGAGGCCGGATGTTCGATCGGGGAAAGTCGAAGAACGCGTAGGGGAATTCCGGACACCTTGACAACACCCTGGAACGCTCCGCTCTGCATAACGATTTGCGCAAAGGATGGCGCAGGGTTGCGCTCGCCCGCACGCGGCTAGCGGCAAGTACCGCTTGCCGCGTGTACGCTCACTGCTTGCCGACGCTGCCCGGTCCTCTCTATCATAGGCTCGTACACACGGTCCGGGCACCGAATTTCCGCCGTCAGTTCGCTTCGCTCCAAGAGGCCCATCCTTGGTCGTGGGCATATCGCGCCGCGCGTTCATCGTTGTCAGCTGTACCTTTCCGCTTGCCTGCGATCCGCGCGAGTTCGCGCGCCGGCATGGTGCGCGGCTGCGCCTGAGCGTGGCCACCGGGCCTACCGGCGGCGTTTATTACGTATACGGCGGCGGGGTGGCGAAGGTGATCAGCGGTCACGTGCCCAACGTCGAGGCGACCGCCGAGGTCACCAGCGCCAGCGTGGACAACCTCAAGCTATTGCGCGATGGAAAGGTCGATCTGGCCTTTACCCTGGCGACCACCGTGGCCGACGCCGCGGCCGGAAGCGGGGTGTTTGCCACCTTTGGGCGCGTCCCCGCCGCGGCGTTGGCGGTGCTGTACACGCAGTACACCCACCTCGTCACGCTCGAGCGCACTGGTATTGCGCGGCTCGCCGACGTGCGCGGCCGGGTAGTCGCGTTAGGTGGTCCTGGTAGCGGAACCGAAGACATTGCGTTGCGGATCCTCCGGGCGAGCGGTCTCGATCCGGCGCGCGACATTCGGGCGCAGGGGCTTGGTATCAACGCCGCCGTCGATGCATTGAAGGATGGAAAGATCGACGCCCTCTTCTGGAGCAGCGGGCTGCCCGCCGGCGCGCTGCTCGACCTGGCGAGTACTCCCGGACGCGCCATGAGCCTGGTGCCCAACGACGAGGCGCTCGATGCTCTTCAGCGCGAGCATGGCGCGGGCTTGTACCATCGCGCCGACATTCCGGCTGGTGCCTATCCAGGTCTCGATCATCCAGTCGCAACGGTGGGCACCACTACGCTGCTCGTCGTCGACCGTGGCATGCCCGAACAGCTTGCCTACGACATTACGCGGGCGCTGTTCGACCATCGATCGGAGTTGGTGGCAGTCCACCCCGAAGCGGAGAACCTGACGTTGCGGTCGGCGGCCGCCGGTGCGCCGATCGAATATCATCCGGGAGCCGTGCGCGCCTATCGAGAACTGGGGGCGTGGCCGGCGTGAAGGACGAGCCCGCGCCCGCGCCGGTTGCGCCCGCCGTCGAGGATGGGGCCGGACTGCCGACCGCGATTCCCGTATCGGATGACGCCGACCGCGGCACACGGGTTCTCTCGGGCCGTGCGCAGCTTGCCGGGAACTGGCTCGCTGCCGCGCTGGCCGGCATTGCTCTCGTCTGGGTTCTCACCATCATCCAACCGCTCATCTACAGGGCGGTTTTCCTCATGCTGGCACTGGCGGCGACATGGGTGATCTATCCTGCCGGCCGGTCCGACCGAGCGCGATCCACAAGGTGGGATGGTTTGCTCGTCGCGCTGACGGTCGCCGCCCTCGCCTGGCCGATCGCTGATCGCGCGGAGTTCGTCTATCGAGCCGCGACGCCCAACGCGGCAGACCTCGTTCTCGGCGCGCTTCTCATTCTACTGGTGCTGGAGGCGACACGCCGGACCGTCGGGTGGATTCTCCCGGTGGTTGCCGCGGGGTTCCTCTTCTATGCCTACATGGGGCCGCTGCTCGACTTGATAGGCATGAGCGCGATCGCGCATCGCGGCTACATGCCCGACCGGCTGGTCGGGCTGCTTTACATGACGCTCGACGGAATATTCGGTGTGCCGCTGGATGTCGCCTCGACCTACATCGTGCTTTTCGCGCTGTTCGGCGCCGTTCTGGAGCAGAGCGGGGCAGGGGCCTTCTTCATCCAGTGGGCGAATGCCGCGGCGGGCCGAGGGAGCGCTGCCGGCCCGGGGCGTGCGGTAACCCTGGCCGGGTTTCTTCTCGGTACCGTCAGCGGCAGCGGAGTGGCGACCACCGTCACGCTGGGCGCGGTTGCCTGGCCGTCGTTGAGGGTGGCGGGGTATTCCCGCGATCACGGGGCCGCGTTGCTCGCCGCCAGCGGCATCGGCGCCATTCTCGCGCCTCCCGCGTTAGGAGCGGCGGCGTTTCTCCTCGCCGAGTTCCTCCGGCTGCCCTACTTGCGTGTGCTCGGGCTCGCGGTGATCCCCGCCGCGCTCTACTACTGGTGCGTGCTGCTGATGATAGCCGCCGACGCGCCACGGCTCGGCGTTCGAGCGGTGGGAGCGTCGCGTGAGCCACTCGGAAGCCTTACGCGGCGCGGACTGCACCACGTGCTGCCGCTGGTCGCGATGGTGGGGTTTCTGGTGCTGGGAACCACCGCCTTTCGCGCCGTCTTCTGGGCTACCCTTCTCGCCGTCGTGCTGAGCTGGATCTCCCGCGATCCGCCACTCGGCGTTATGCGACTGGCAGGAGCGCTGGCGGCAGGGGGGCGTGCCGTGCTTCCGGTTGCGGCAACGACTGCGACGGCCGGGATCATAGTCGGTGTAGTCACGCTGACCGGACTCGGCCTCAAACTCTCCGGATTGCTCGTCGATGCAGCCGGCGGGCACCAGGCACTCACCGTGCTTTACGCGGCTGTCGCGGTTTGGGTGCTCGGCCTGGCCGTTCCCGTGACCGCCAGCTACATCATCGCCGCAGTGATGATCGCCCCGGCCCTCATCCAGGTCGGCATCGCCGACATCGCCGCCCACATGTTCATCTTCTACTACGCGGTTCTCTCCGAAGTCACACCGCCAACCGCGCTGTCGCCGTTCGCCGCGGCGGCACTCACCGGCGGAAATCCATTCCGCACGATGATGCTGACGTGGAAGTACACGCTGCCGGCGTTTGCCGTGCCGCTGGTGTTCACGCTGAGCGATGGCGGGCGGGCGCTGCTGCTCGATGGCACCCCGATCGAGGTTGTCCGGGTTACCGCCGGTGCGGCGTTAGGGCTGGCGGCGATCGCCGTCGCGCTGGGTGGAACGCTGGGACGCGCTCTCACGTCGCTCGAGCGAGCCGGCGCCTTCCTCGGCGGGGCGCTGCTGCTGCTCGCTGGCTGGCGAACCGACCTTGCCGGGGCGGCGCTGCTTGCGCTGATGGTCGTTCTCTCCCTGGCGGGGAGAACCCAACACCGTGAGCGGTAGATGAACCTCCCGGGAACGAGGTCAGAACCGTTCGCCTTGCGCCTCGCGGGCGCGGCTACCCACCGGCCTGATTCGCCCCCACATCGTGTAGAAGAACAGCAGAATGCCGGCGATCTGGGCGAAGCCGAGGATCACGACCGACCAGCGGAGCCAGAGAGCGGGCACAGTGGGTCTTATCAGCTCTCCGGCAACCCGCCCGGCCGTGCCTACCGCCAGCAGCCAATACGCGACGTTCGCCACGGCGGGCTGGTAACGCTCGTCAGTCTTGTCCGGGCGCGGGAAAAGCCAGAGCGCTACCCCGAGGATCATCATCATTACGAAGCCGACGAGGATCGCGTGCGTGTGTGCGCTCACCACGTACAACGACGGAAAGTCCGAATACAGCTCCCGGCGCACGATCATCCACCCGCCTAACACGAGCCCGGTTGCCAGGAAGAGGATCGCGGTCTTGATGTAGCGGCGCACCAAAGTGTGCATGATCGATGGTGGTTAGCGTAATGCGTCGACGGGATTCGGGCGCAGCCCTCACTTCCGCTCCGCTCTTTCGGGCGAGACGAAAGAGCAGAGCCCGACCCATGGGATAGCGTCAGCCCCGCCAGCAGCTGGAGTCAATCGACTTCCGGGGCGTCGCCCGTTCCCGGCGTGACCGCGACGACAGTCAGCAGGAAAATGCCTCCCACTTTCGTACTGACGCTGTGCGTGATGCCTCCGTCGAGCGCCAGCAGGGAGCCCGTCGGCAGCGCCCACGTCTTTCCCTCCGCTTCGAACTCGATTTCTCCCTCGATCACCTGCACGGTGATGGGCCCGTCTGCCTTGTGCGGCTTGAGTGTGCCGTCGGCATTGAGTCCGACCAGCGTGACCCGCAAGGGTCCGTCCTTCACGAGCGTCCGGCCAACGCGCGCGGAAGCAGAGCCTAGTTGCGCGCGAATGGTCTCCATCTCCTGCTCGAGCGAGAACGAGAGTGCGGGAGCGGAGATGGTGTGCCTGACGGGTGACATGACGTCCTCCTCTGATGTGGTTTTCCGTCTGGGTAACGTCGCGCTGTGGCCAGCAACGCCTGATTGCTGATTCGACGCGCTGACTGGACCTGCGATTCGCGGCAGTGTTCTGAGCCCCTGAAAGCCGGAGGCGGTGACCACGCAAGAGAAGAGTACTCGGTACAGCCCGCCCTGGAACGGCCGGGACGGCCGATCCACAGGCCGCGTACCCCCGCCCCGGTATCAATCGTCTCCCCTTGAACAGGTGTCAGAGTTCTGTGTACTGGTCGCACCCCGCCGATGCCCAATTGTATGTTCAGTCTGCCGCGACATCTCCCCCTGAGTAGGACGCTGCCTCGATGAGACGTTCACGCCCTCTACGTACCGTCGCCCTCGTTCTCGCGCTCCCAGCCTTGGCCGGCGCGTTCATGCTTCAGTCGCGCGAGACGCGCGACAGCGTGCGGCTTTTCAGTCAGGTGTTCGATCTCGTCGCCACGACGTTCGTGGATACCGTTGGGGCAGGCGATCTGTACGAGCGGGCAGCACGCGGGCTTCTCGAGCAGATAAACGACCCGTATGCGGCGCTCTATTCGCCGGCGCAGCTCAAGGAGTTCACAGCGTCCACGGGCGGCCGGTACGGCGGAATTGGAATGCTCGTCGAAGACCAGGAAGGGCGCACCGTCGTCAGCCGGATCTTCCCGAATACGCCGGCAGCCGAAGCCGGAGTGATGGAAGGGGATCGGATCGTAGGCGTCGACTCGGTGAGCACCTCCGGAATGCGCATGTCGGACATTACGGAGCGGCTCAAGGGAGTTCCCGGAACGGTGGTCCAGGTGGCATTCTCGCGGCCGAAGGTCGTCGCGCCGATCGAGATGCGCCTGACGAGAGCGATCATCCGGATTCCGGCAGTTCCGTATGCCATCATGCTCGACGGGCAGATCGGCTACGTGCCGCTCAATCAGTTCAATGAGACGTCGGCTGCCGAAGTGCGCACCGCCGTCGCTCGATTGAAGGAGGAAGGCGCGCGCGGGTTCGTGCTCGACCTTCGGGGCAACGGCGGCGGGATCGTGGACCAGGCGCTCCGAATCAGCGAGCTCTTTCTCCAGCCAGGACAGGAGATCATGAGCACGCGCGGGCGGGCGAAGCCGGAGCGGTTCTTTTCGCGTGACCGGCCGCTCGCTGCCACGACGCCCCTGGTCGTACTTACGGACGGCGGCACCGCGTCGGCGAGTGAGATCGTTGCCGGCGCTCTGCAGGACCACGATCGCGCGCTCGTTGTCGGTACCACATCCTTCGGAAAGGGGCTCGAGCAGTCGCTCTACCGCCTGGACGGCGGCTACGCTCTCAAGTTGACTACGGCCAAGTGGTTCACCCCGAGCGGGCGGTCGATACACCGTGATCGGGTGCTGGTTGATGGGCGACTGGTCGACGTCGTGCCCGACTCGCTCGAGACAGACAGCGTCAAGCGGGTGCGGCCGGAGTTTCGATCGGACGCCGGGCGCACGGTGTACGGTGGCGGAGCCATCACGCCCGACGTGATCGTGCGTCCCGACACGCTTACGACGTACGAGCAGCAGTTTCTGCGTGCCCTAACGCCAAAGTTGCAGCAAGTCAATATTTCGCTGTACAAGTATGCATTCGAGCTCAAGGACGAGGTGACGCCCAATTTCACGTCGACGGCGGCATGGCGTGATGAGCTCTACCGCCGTTTCACGGCGGATGCCGGTGTAGAGTTGGACCGCGGTATCTACGATGCCTCGGCGTCCTATGTGAACGAGCTGCTCGAGAATCGGGTGGCGCGATTCGCCTTCGGCGATTCTACGGCTCGCCGCCGTCAGGTGATACACGATGCGCAGCTTCGGCGGGCGCTGGCAATTCTCCGCACGGGCATGTCTCAGCAGGAACTTTTCGCGGTGGCCCGCGGGCAATAGCGGATTGGCAGTCAGCATCGGGGACCGTGGCCCTGGCGGAAGCGAAGTCCGCCATGGGTCCCGGTCCCCGGTTTTTTTCCGGCCTGGAAATCGCAGACCTCTCGGGACTCGAATGCCGACCTTGAATCCCTACAGACGATCGCCATGCCGAATTCACGCACTGATCAGCAGCGTGACAGCCCAGTTAACCTCGCATACTGCAATCCCATAATCCAGGAATGCGGAATTGTTTGCGTGGCGGAGGCGCCACAGCGATGACAAGAATTGTCGCGCGCCACTGACAAGAATTGCAGTTACCCTTCGTCTCGGATTGGTGCGTAGAGCACCCAATCGTCGGCGACCGAGACGGAAATCGGTTGCTTACCGCGCAGCCTTACCTGCGTCTCCGGTGTTGCCCCTGAGAGATAGAGCCGGGGCCACGCGCCCGTGCAACGCACTGGCGGACATATCGGACCTCTTCCACGTGACCACCACGAATCCGCACGAACCCCGAGTCGCTCGCCTGTACGCGAAAGCACAACGACGAGCGCCCGACTGTGAGGCGCACGTTCCCGACGGGAACCTGAATTGTGCCGGTTGTCTGGCCAATCTCCTTCCCCCCGAAGCCGATTGGGACGGACGCGGGGTCCAAGTGCACAACGCGCACGCGACCCAACTGCTGTGTCGTACTGCCGCCAGTCGGTTGGTCACGAATGAACGATGCCTCACGAGGTATGAGCCGAACGGCGACCTGCACCACGTCGCCCGCCGGGACGGTCACGGCCTGCACAAAGTCGGCGTACCCCTGCTTCCGCACGATCAGTTGGTGCGCGCCTGCCGGCAGGGTGATGGTCATCTCCGAGGCGTACAGGTTCCCTTGCCGTACGCCATCGACGAGCACCTGAGCGGGGCCTTCGTCGATTCCGGAGAGGACGAGGAATCCATTCTGACGGCTTTCCACTGGCATCGGCAGCGGAGGCGTTCTACTCTGCGTGTACAAACCCTTAATGAACGCTCGGGCGCCGATCGGTCGAGCACCGTCGCGGGGATGGAGCGGATCGCCACGTATTCGTCGATGCGGCGTCCCGTCGCAGGGATGCGGCCGGGAAACCACAGCAGGAGCGGAAGGCTCGGCAGCGCAACCGCGTCGGCGAGACGATCGAGCGCGCGCGCCTCGATTGGCTCCGCCGGACCGAACTGGCGGGATAGTGGTCGTGGCGGGAGTCGGGATCGCGGTCGGCCTGCACGCTCGGGAAGTCGGCACCGCTTCGCCAACGGCGTGCTCACGATCCTGTCGCGATTCGAACCTGACGGACATGGAGAAGACGTGCTACAAGATCGTGCGTGCCGACCTCATGAAGACGCTGCCGCTGCGCGCGGACCGCTTCGGCATCGAGCCCGAGCTGACCGGACGCCTCGCGCAGGCCGGAGTCCGCATCTACGAGGTGCCGGTCAGGTACTCTGACGTACCTACCCCGAGAGCAAGAAGATCGGCTGGAAGGACGGCGTCGCCGCGGTGTTGCACATCCTGCGCGCGAATATGCTGCCGCCCCGCGCACCGGGGTTTCCAGTCCACGAGCGACCGTTCCTGGGTGCAGCAGACGCGACTCCGGCGAATGCGGCGCCAGCCGCCGGAATCGGCGGCACGGACCGGCCCATGAAGCAATCGAGTCCTCAATTCATAGACCACCCCAGCAGGAGGTAGTAGTGATCGCTTCGACGCCGACGCAAGCCAAGGACGCATCCATGCGCGACACGGACGCGGCCGCCCGACAAGGCTGGCGTGCCGTACTGACGATCGCCGCGTGGACCGCGTTGCTCGGCGGCATCGTGGAAGGTGCCGGAATGCTCGTGTTCCAGCGGGTCTCCGACAATACGCGGTACGTCTCGGCGGACATCCTCTGGGTCGCGCCGACGGTGTACGCGGTCGCGTTCACGGTGCTCGCCGTGCTGATCGTGCTGGCGGCTCGGATCAGCCCGCGGCTCCAAACTCCTTGGCTTCGGTTCTTCCCGTTCGCCGTGCTGGTACTGGCCGCCTGGCTCGAGACAGCAGGTCTGGCGTCGCGAGTGAACGTGTTTGCGCTCGGCGCTCTGGCGCTCGGCCTGGCGACCGTGGCGACGCGCGGCTTCGCCAGCCGCGAGCAGGAGGTGATGCGGGCATGGCGGCGCACGCTTCCGCTGATGGCCGTGGCAACGGTCCTGCTGTTCGTGATCGTGCGCGGCGGCGGCCGCCTGCGCGAGCAGCGCGCCCTGCAGGCTCTGAGTGCCGACGCTGTGGGCAAGCCGAACGTGCTGTTGATCGTGCTCGACGCGCTGCGTGCGGACCACGTCGGAGCGTACGGCTACAGTCGGCCGACGACGCCGAACATCGACCGCATCGCGGCGGAAGGCGTCCTGTACGAGAACGCGTTCTCCACGTCGCCATGGTCGCTGCCCGCGCACGCGTCTCTGATGACGGGGCGCCACCCCTCCGAACTCGGCATCGGGTGGACCGCAGCGGAGGCGCTCCAGAACGGTGATGCGCCGATTCTGTCGGAGGTCCTGCGCGACCACGGCTATCGCACCGCGGCGATTTCAGCCAACGTTTTCTGGGTGACGCACGAGCGCTTCGGACGCGGCTTCATCCGGTTCGAAGACTACTTTCACTCAATCCCCGACATGATTCTGCGGACGAACCTCGGGCGCGGCGTCGAGCGTTTCATCATGCAGCGCATCGGGATCGAGGACATTCCGGCCCGCAAATCCGCAACCGACATCAACCGTTCGCTGCTGCGCTGGGTCGACCGGTCCTCGGAGCAGCCATTCTTCGCGCTGGTCAATTACTTCGACGTGCACGATCCCTATCTGCCTCCGGACGCGTACCGCAACCGATTCGCGCAGGGTGATCCCGGCGGACTCCTGAACTGGAGAGTAGGCCGTTCCGATCCGGATCTGAGCGCCGCCGAGATCGAATCGGAGATAGCAGCGTACGATGGAGTGCTTTCCTATCTGGACGCGCAGATCGGTGTGTTGCGGGCTGCCCTCGAGGAGCGGGGGGTGCTGGATAACACGATCCTGGTGCTCGTCTCCGATCACGGGGAAGCGTTCGGCGAGCGCGGCTGGTTCCTGCACGGGCATTCCTTGTATCTCGACCAGCTTCACGTGCCCATGATCGTGCGGTGGCCGTCCGGCGTCCCGGCGGGAGTGCGCGCGTCGGACGTGGTTTCGATCGCGGCCGTTCCAGGCCTTGTAATGGACCTGATCGACGGACCTGCAGCCTTTGCCACCGCCACAACGACCGGAGCGACCACACCGATGGCTTACGCGGAGGCCGAGAAGAAGTCGTGGGCACCGGAGGACAGTCCGGCATTCGTCACGCCTCTGGCGGCGGTGCTCGACGACGAGTGGCACCTGATTCGAACGGAGCGCGGCGAGAGCGAACTCTTCCGGTGGCGAGTCGATCCCCTTGGAAAGCGGGATCTGGCGGGTAGCCCGGGCGCCGACTCCGTAATCCGGCGGCTTTCGACCGCGCTCGAATCGCCGTGGCTGGTCGTGCCTGCCCGGTTGGGAGACGGACCGGCACGGCAGTCGCATGAGAAGTGAGTGGCGGAGCCTCGATCCCTATGAGCATCCTCGCTGCGCTCGCGGTGCTGGTCCTGCCCGGAGCATCGCCTTCCACGGCTCTAGCCGCCAGCGCGGGTGATGACGCGTCGAAACGTTGTAGTTCTCTTCGCTCTGGCCTTGTGTATCCGCATGGCATTCCTGGCGTTCGTTTCGACGCGATGCCCCGTGAGGCTCAACGGCCATCATCCCGATGCGTCCCTGGTGCAGCACTACAGATGCCCTAACGCCAAAGTTGCAGCAAGTCAGTATTTCGCTGTACAAGTATGCATTCGAGCTCAAGGACCAGGTGACGCCCAACTTCACGTTGACGGCGGCATGGCGTGATGAACTCTACCGCCGTTTCAAGGCGGATGCGGTGTCGAGTTGGACCGCGGCATCTACGATGCCTCGGCGTCCTATGTGAACTAGCTACTCGAGAATCGCGTTGCGCGATTCGCGTTCGGCAATTCCACGGCTCGGCTCCGTCAGGTGACGCACGATGCACAGCTGCGGCGCGCGCTGCCATCCTTCGCACGGGCCGGTCCCAGCGGGAACTATTTACAGTCGTCCGCGGGCAATAGCGGTTGGCAGTCGGGAGTGGGGACCGTGGCCGTGGCGGGAGACAGTCCGCTTCAGCTCGCGGTCCCCGTTGTTTTCTCGGCCTGGAAATCGCAGTCCTCAGGAAGGAACTGCCAACCCAGAATCCCTACTGACGATTGCCATGACGAATTCACGCACTGATCAGCAGCGTGACATCCCAGTCGAAACAGAGAAGAAGCTCGACGATCTGCACGATCTGATCGACGGTATCGAGGTCGCGATGATGACGACGCGGCGCGCCGATGGCTCTCTCGTCTCGCGTCCGATGAAGACCCAGGCTCGTGACGCGTTTGCCGACCTCTGGTTCGTGACGAACATCGAAACACACAAGCTCGACGAGCTGGCGCGCGATCCTCACGTGAACGTCGCATACTACAATCCGAAATCCAAGGAATGGGTGTCGGCGAGCGGTGCCGTGCGCGTGTCACAGGATCGTGGTTTGATTCGCCGCCTCTACGATCGGAGCTGGAAAATCTGGTTTCCCAATGAAGGCCCGGGACGTGACGGCGAGCCCGACGATCCGCGCATCGCCGTGCTGAGTGTCGATACCCACTCCGTCATGTACATGAAGGTAGACAAGCCCAAACCGCTGGTGCTCTACGAGATGGCGAAGAGCTACGTCACCGGCGAGCATCCCACCGTTGGTGAGCCGAAGAAGCTGAGTGATCGCGATCTCGGCACACGTTAGGTGGCCCGGTCGCACCTACGGCGCAATGACCGCGCGGGCGGTCACGCCTCCGTCGCTTGGATAAAGGCTGAGTCGTTGGCGGAACGACAGTAACTCCCGCCAACGCTCGCCACCCATCGCCGCACCGAGCAGCGCGCCTCCAACAGCCTCCGCTCCGAACCCTGCCGCTAGCTCCTCGCGCGTGTAGCAGATGGAGCTTTCTTCGGAGCGACTCTCTCCGAGCGCCAGACCAAGCGCCACGCCTAAGAGCAATCCCATCCCGGCTCCCTTCGCCGCGCAGGAGCTGCGTCATGAGACCTCCACACTCGAACGGCTGGCGCCAACGCTGTCACGGGCACCGAAGCAAACATGTGCCTTGCCGACGACCGGGTCCAGAACCAGCGGTGCGGTCCCGTTTTGACTGCCGGCCCCTATTGGCCCGGCAACTTTTCCCGGTGGAGCGCATGTGCCACACCTATGACAAGAATTGTGGTACGCCGCTGACACGTTTCGTCGCAACACATATGAAGTCCAACCCTCGCAAGCACTTGTATCACTTCCTCCTGAGGTACGTGCCTTGCTCCTGTTGAGTTCGCTCTCCCGATGCAAGAGTCCTAACCATTCCAGAGGTGCTTGATGAAGACCGCAACAAAGATGGGTGTACTGGCTGTCGGAGCTTTGGCTGCGGCAGCGTGTCAGCAGGCGACCGAGCCAACGTCTGATGTGGGAGCGAGGCCTTCCTTCGCGCTGCTGGCCGGCCCGAACCCGCTGGGTGAAGAGATCGTCGTGTGCAAGGTGGGTGCGCTCGGCAGCTACGATTTCACGTACAGTGGAGCTCTGGTGGCGACGGGCGCGCCGGTCAGCGGTGGACTTACGGTCAATGTGACGGACGCTGCCGGCGACTGCCAGCGACTGGGCTATTTCGGTGGACAGGGGGTCGTAATGTCCATCACCGAGGTTGTGCCGGCAGGCCAGGAAGTCGTGAGCGTCACAGTGGATCAACTGAACGGAGCGGATCAGAACATCACCGACGGGTCCAATACCGTTAGCGGCGTGTTGGCCAGCGGCAATCCGACGCAGTCTGCCGTGGTGACATTCACCAACCGTGTGCTTCCGCCGCCTCCGCCGCCACAGGGTGGCGAGGGCTGTACGCCTGGATATTGGGGTCGCCCGCAGCACTTCGACTCCTGGACCGCCCCGTACACCACCAGCTCGAGCTTCGAGTCGGTGTTTGGCGTCAATGCATACCCCGGCATGACGCTGCTCGATGTGGTAAACAATCCAGGGCCGCCAGTGAGGCAGGTTGGACGCATGGCGGTTGCCGCGCTGCTGAACGCAGCGAGCCCGGGAGTCGACTTCGATCTGACGACCGCTGGAGTCATCTCGGCATTCAATGCAGCGTGGGCTTCTGGTGAATACAACACCACCAAGAACATGCTGGACGAGCTGAACAACCAGGGCTGCCCGCTGGACTGAGTGGGGGTGAAAGGGGCTCCGGGCGGGAGGGTTCCGCCCGGAGTTTTTTTTTGGTTATTCAGGCTAGATCGCCCGCCCTCGTCATTCTCGCGACAGACTGCCGCCAGCGCCGTAAACCGTGATCACACCTTTGTCGGGGATCGCCGTGTAGAGGGAATCACCCGCGGCAATCGTAGCTTCCGGAAGATCGACGTCATATTCGCTTTCCGTGGTGTACTTGATTCCGTACGTTCCGGCGGGGAGGCCCACGAGGACGAACTCGCCTCCACTCACTGCCTTAACCACGACGACAGGAATGCCATTCGTGTTCACGAATGCCAGTGGATCGAAGGAATCGTGTGTGCTCGCCGCCCCGATGCGCTGTGCGCCAGCTCGCACGAATTTGAAGTACTGGCGAAGGAAGCGCGTGCGGCTCGCCATGACGATCACGGGACGTTGGGGATCGCTGGCGTCGACGCGGTAGTACACACCGCCACGGTCGCGCGCCTCTCTGCTTGCGCTGCTGCCACCGTAGGCGAGGGCAAACTGCTGCCACGCTGAATTGCGTCCGATGGCCAGGTCCGCGTGCAGCGCTTCATATCCACTTCCTATGTGTTCCAGCATCGCCGTATTGATTCCATGGAGAACGGCACGCTCGCCGATCGTCTTGAGATTGGCATCGGACACGCCCCCATAACGGTGGTAGGAGAGCTCGGTAAGATGGTCGAGCACCCCTGGTACCTGCACCATCTCATCGAAGTACCGAATGGCCGCGCCCATGTTCGTGTTCGACGGTGCTATGAAGTCGGGATCGAAGCCGTGCGCGCGCAGCGCCTTTGCGGTGGCCACCAGCGCCTCTCCGATCTGCCGCCCTCGCCAATCTGAGTTGTCAGGCTCGAGAATCATCTCCCAGCCGTCAGGCACGATCCCGTACTTCTCCTTCAGGTGAAGAAACACGGCGAGAGCGAACTCGGCGTACTCGTCCGGGTCGTCATGATGGTATGGCGTGTTCGGGCACTGGAACACGAACGAACTGTAATTGACGTTCAAGTACAACTTTTCGCCGCGCGCTTCGAGACGCGCCTTGACTGGGAGAACGACGCTCTCGATCGTGTGATCGAGCTGCGAAAAATGAAATCCGCTCTCATCGATGACGCTGGGTTCATCGTTGTCGTTGGCCGTTGCGAACCGGTGACAGCGCCACTCCTGCGCCGTTATGCGATTCGCCTGCCGTTCCGACCACCAATCAACGTCGTTTTCCATCCCGCTAAGGGCCTGCACTCGAAGCCTGTTGATCCCGAGATCGTTCACTGCGACGTCGAACAGGGTGTCCTTGTACAATGGGAACGAGGGGATTTCAGCCTCGCCGGATTGTGCGTGCGCTTCCCAGCCCGTGATGGTCTGGTAAGTGACGGCGGAGTCGACACTAATGATCGCCGGACCACGATCGCATGCCGAGCATGCGAGGGCTGCGGCGCACACGAATCGCGCGCTGATTGATGCCCATCCGCGGGAACGTGGAATTCGAGAGGTTCTCATGACGTCAGACTTCGACGGTTGCTCCCTCGTAGTCAAGGTGCACCACGGCCTCGGGCCCAGCTTCATCCATCCCTGTTCTCCGGCGCAAACAGCTCGGGATGACGGTGCAGTTCGAGATAGAGTTGCTCGGCGATCAACCGATGGCCGAGGGCATTAGGGTGACGATCCCATTCCGCGACGATCAGGTCGCGCTCGTCGTGGCCTTCATACACGTTGGAGAGATCGAGCACGATGAGCCCCGCATCGCCAGCCAGCCGCTTCATCAGCGCCACATCGTCCGCCGTGGTGTGATTCAGCGGCGTCGGTACATAAGCCCACACCGCCGGCACGCCGCGCGCTCGAGAAAGCTCCACGATCTGACGGTACAGCCACCGGACGATCTCCGCCTCGAATGGCTTGAGCCGTCGCACGACCTCCTCCCTGGACATGTCCGACATCGCGCCAGAAGCGGCCACCCGTTCGGCGATGAATGGGTAGGGGATCTCGATTCCACTTCGTACGGCGACGGTGATGAGGTCCGTGGTATACAGGTCGGTGCCATGTCCTATCATCAGAACCAGCTGCGGTGAGAACGAGAAGACGCGACCGCTCTCGAGGAGAATGAACTGCTGCAGCGGGCTGTACTCGGAGACCGCGAAGTTGAGAAATTCGTAAGGCAGCGGCGCGTCGCGAGCATGCCCCTCGTTCAGACGGTCCTCGATCAGGTTTTCGAACGTCTCGTCGTCGCCTACTCCATCGCCCATCACGTACGACGCGCCGAGTACGGCCACCCGGAATGTCTCCGGATCCCGGACTTTCTCGTAGTCGCGATCTCGCATGCCCCAGGCATTCGTGCGGAAGGTCGCGCCGTGAAGATTGATCCCGATCATCGGTACGAGCTCCGACCGCAACAGGTCGCCGGTGCGACGAATTCCGCCAAGCTTCAGCAGGCCCGGCCATTCCCTGTCCTTCTGGGCGTACACTTCCCAGAGCTGACCGTTGAAACGATTCACGCCCACGAGCTGCTCGTAGTATCCACGCTGAAGCTCGGCGGCGTCGCGCCGGTTCAGCTCCGCGGTCTGAACATCTCGAGCGACGACGCGGACTTCGTCAGGCATGTAGGACGACAGGAGTGGGTGGCCGACGGCGTACATCAGCAGCAGTGGTGCAGCGCACAGCAGAGTGCCCCGGGTCGTCGCCGCCTTCATCGCTACAGGCCGGATATCGGCGAGGCGGTGGCCAATCACCGCGGCAACACCGATCGTGACCAGTGTTGCCGTGAGCATCAGTGAATCGGTTGCTTCCCAACGATCTACCGCGAGCAGGTCCCAGAATTCCGCGAACGTCGGTGAAGTCCAGAGAGCCCAGAGCAGACAGACCACGGTAAAGGTTCCGGCGGTACGTAATCCAAGCGCCACGGCTTGCTGCGCACTGAGCGCCTTGAGCGCGCCGATTGCCCGTGTTCTTCCCCGGCGCATTTCGCGCAGCGAGTTCGCGACGAGGAGCACGGCAAGAATCCCCCAGAAGGCGGTGTCGGTCGCCGACCACAGCCACGTTCCGAGGATCCAGAACCACTGGTAGGAGTGGAAAAACCACGTGACGAGGAACACGACGAAAGTCGCTCCGACCAATGCGAACGTTTCTCCCCGGGCGCGCAAGCGGAAGTGTACCGGGTAGAAAACGATCTTCATCATGAAGTCCTTCCAGTAGATCTGTATCCGCCGCCAGAAGTCGGTGAAGCTCGACGCGAGGTAGAAGAATCGGTGAGTTTCGGGCAGACGAAAGCCGAACAGGTGCAGTATCCCGACGATCATGTGAAATTGCCCAGACACGCGCAGGTAAAGCGCGAAGTTCGCGACTACATAACGAATCAGGTCGGTGCCGGACAGTACGTCCGCCGGTGACAGTGTACCGTACTGGTATACCATCCTGTAAAGTACGAGATGGACGAGGCCGCGAACGATTCGCTGCACTCCCTCCTGATAGATGTCGAGCGCCGGACGATCGTAGTATGTGCGCCGGAACGTCGCGAAGTCGACCACCGGAAAGAGCGGGAACGCGACGTTAGGTAAGAGAAAGAAATACGCGAGGGTTTGCCCGATTGTCGGCCGCTCCTTCGCGTGCCGAAGATCGTACATGTACACGATCAGGCGGAACATGAACATCGAGCCGAGGATCGGCCAAATCGCTCCCGACCATGGCGCTGAAACGAGACCGCCGCGCATTAGCGCGAGCCCACCGCCGGTCGCGCACACCAGCCCCACCCTGGCCGCGAAGCTGATGGGAAGACGGCAGAGTGCGATTAGAAGAAGTCCAATGCCGACCAGCCACCCTCCCTGAACGGCCCCGAAGACGAGCACGATGCCGGCGAGCGACAGCGCCACGAAAAACGGGAGCCGTGCTCGCATCGGCAGCAGGTGGTGCATCACGAATCCGGCGCCGGCGAGCGGCGCGATCCGCTCGTAGAACACGGGGCTTTCAATACGGAATACGAGGATCAGCCAGAGGGCGAGCGCCACCTGCGCAACGATCCCGGCGAAGCGCAAGACCTCCGTGACGGAGGTTCCGGAGCTGGGCGCCTGTTCCTGGAAGTCTCGCGTGTACTGTCCGAATTCGGATCGACGGGCAGCGGTATGCATCGATTGGGTGAGCTGATTGACGGGTGCGAGTTCATGTGCGGGTGCAGGCACTGCAGGACGCAGCTGCCCACGCGCAGAGGAGCCGGATGTCGGTGTTTGATCAGGCGAGCCGCGCCATTCATGAGCACCTCTCGAGGCGCGGATGAGGACACGTTCGTTTTCGAAGACCAGATGCTGCTGCGGACCAACCGTACCAGGCGAAACGGCTTCACACCGGTTGCGGCACGGTACCTTGAGGCAAGTCCGGTGCGAGGCGATCCAGACTACCTAACCTGTTGTGTGGCAATTGCTTGAATCGGCAGAGCCCGCCGGTCCGTGAGGGCTGCTTATTGGGTCTGGTGCCCACCTGCTACAGGACTGTGGCGGGTCGTCAGCCGTAGTCGCGGATCGCGTTTCGCAATGGTTACCCAAGGGCAGGGCGACAATTCACTGTCGTGACCGGCGCGGTTCTCTCATATTGTTTCGAAGCCTTTCCAATCCGCGGGCGCGGGTGGTCGCGACCCGGTCCCCCAGCGAGAACAAATGAAGCAAACCGATAGGTCTCTCAGCCCCTGGGCAGCCAAGGTCGTGGCGGTCACGGGGGGAGCCATTCTGGCCTTCGCCCTTACCTCGGACTTGCTCTTGGGCGGTGCACCGGGAATCGGCGGACGACAGCTAATGCTGGCCGCTGCTGGCGCAGTCCTGCTGCTTGTGGGCCTGCACCCTGCGGCCGAAGACCGGCAACGACTGCGGTCGGCCCTTTCGGCGCGACCTGACGGGGCCTTGTTAGGATTCGGCGACGTCCTGAAGCTCGCCGTGGTTTTCGGACTGGGAACTGCGCTGGCGGAAACCCTGGTACTGGCGACTTTGCGCCTGGGTTTCGGCCAGATGGTGCGGACCGGACCGCACGTGGTGTGGATGTCGTCACTCGCAAATCTGGGGGTATTGGGTGTGTTGGGAGTGGCACTCTGGGCCGTGGGAATCAAATGGCAAAAGCTCAGGACACCGGCCGTCGTGATTTTCGTGTTTGCGCTGCTTGCGATCGACGCCGTCATCCATCGCCTGCCGGTTGCCGCTCGGGCTGATAGCTGGGCCAAGTGGCTGCTCGTCGGAGGTGCCGCGGTTGCCTTGTCGAGAGCGATGCGGAGGGGGGATTCCACGGATCGGCCGCCCGGCTACGGGAAGGCGGCAGCGGCGCTCGCCAGTGTCGTGCTGCTGCTTTCGGTCTCTGTCTTTGCCTATCCAGGACTTCGTGAGCGAATCATTCGGTCGGGCATGGCGCCCGCCGAGGAAAGCCCTAACGTGCTGCTCATCATACTGGACACGGTACGCGCCGCCAACCTGAGTCTGTACGGCTACGAGCGCGAAACAACGCCGAATCTCGAGCGATTTGCCGAACAGGGCGTGGTATTCGATCGCGCCATCGCACCGAGCCCGTGGACCCTGCCGTCGCACGCCGTCCTGTTCTCCGGGCGGGACCCTAACGAGTTGAATGCGGACTGGTGGCTGCCGCTGGACGAGACACATCCCATGCTGGCCGAGGTGCTGAGTGAACGCGGATACGCAACGGCGGGGTTCTCGGCCAACTTCGCGTATGCGAGCGCCGAGGCCGGACTCGCCCGGGGATTTCACCGATTCGATGACTTCACCATCAAGCCGGGCGAGGTGCTCAGGACGTCGACCATGCTACGGCGCGCGCTGAGGACCATCGGAGCGGGATCGGTCGTTGCAAGTGAGAACAACGGCCGCAAGCTCGCCGGTGACGTGAGCAGCGCATTTCTGAACTGGCTGGACGACAAGCCCGACGATCGTCCCTATTTCGCGTTCCTCAACTACTTCGATTCACACGATCCGTATTACGCCGAGGCGCCGTTCGACACGCTGTTCGGGCCGGTGCGTCCCATGACGCTGAACTGGGGCAGTGTGCCTGACACCGCACGGATCTCCGCGTGGACCGACGGATACGACCGGTCACTCGCATTCCTCGATGACGCGCTGGGTCGCCTGTTCGACGAGTTGCAAAGCCGTGGTACGCTGGACGAGACGGTCGTCATAGTCACGTCGGACCATGGTGAGCATCTTGGCGAGCATGGCTTCATGCGTCACGGCACGACACTCTACATGCCCGTACTCCACGTGCCGCTAATCGTGCGTTTCCCGCCGGCCGTGCCCGGCGGAGTACGGGTGAATGCGCCGGTGACCCTGCGCGACATTCCGGCCACGGTGCTGGACCTGGTTGGCGCGAATGACAGCGAACTTGCCGGGAAGTCGCTGGCGATCCGCTGGCTGGAACCCGGTAGCGCGGCGGAGCCCGTCTACTCGGAGGTTCGCGAAGCGCTCCGCATTCCGAAGCGCTATCCTAACGCGGAAGCCGACTTGTACTCGCTTCTCGACGAGCAGCATCACTACATTCGGAGCAGCGATAACACGGAGGAATTGTACCGGTACAGCGAGGACCCGCGCGAGAACAGGAACATGTCCGCGGAAGGCGCGGCCGAAGCCGTGCTCGCTGGGCTGCGAGCCGGACTGCGGCGCCAGCTGGGCGCTGCGCTCAGGACCGCTGGCGGCGACACGTTGCGCTAGCTTTGTCAGGCGGAGCGGAGCTAGCAATGACGGATTCGCACGATCGGGCTCGAGATCCGCTTCACGGTGTAACGCTCGAGCGCATGCTGAATGAGCTGGTCGACCGGTTTGGTTGGGAAGAGATGGGCCGACGCGTCAAGATCCGCTGCTTCACCATCGATCCGAGTGTCGGATCGAGTCTCCGTTTTCTGCGGAAGACCCCGTGGGCCCGTGACAAGGTCAAACAGTTATACCTTCAGTTGCTGCGTGAGCGGTCGGCGCGGGGAAGCGCCTGACGAGTCGGCGGTATCGCCGCTCAGCCTCTCGCCTCTCTTTCCACCATTATATCACGATATCGTGCAAGCACCTCGCACGAGCTCGGGGGGTTGCCGTCAGGTGTTTGCGCGGCACCGACGCGCAACACGAGCAGCGTCGGCGACAGTTCCTTCTCCAGCGCCAGCAAGTGACACGATGGCAGCAGCAGATCAGCCAACCGATCTGCAGCGTGAGGATGCGTGGTCAACGCGACATGGGTCACCTCGAGGTCGCTCAGCAATCGAAGGATTTGCGATGAATCGGCTCGAATTGCGGTGAGCAACGGCATCGTTCGCCGGCCGGTGATGTATCCAAAGGTGCCTTCCTTGGCCACAAGGAATACCGCGCGTTGATCGATTGAATCAGCGACCCAATGGGCCAGTCGCAGGTAGTCCCTCTCTTCGGGGCGTACGCATTCCGAAGAAACGATTGGCTGCCCTCGGTCGCATGCGCTCATCGAACCGACCGCGGCACGCAGGGATCCGGCCGCCGTAAGCATTATCGTGACTGCAACGGCGGCCGGGATGAGCATCCGCCATTTACTCCGCACTCGTCCGACCAGCACGAAGGCTCCCGCGATCATGAGTACGACGATGAAAGGAGTCATCGGACTCATGAATCTGACCACGACCCACGGCCATACCAGCAGCAGCGACACATACGACATGACCACGACTGGTACCACCGTCCACGAACGCAGCAGTCGCCAGGCGCCGACGGCGAACAGAACGGCGATGCCCCCGACGAAGAACAGGTTGTCCACCAGCGTTCCCTGTACGTGCGGAAGGGGGAGTAGCGACGGTACTGTCCGTGTCGCATACCGTCGTGAATTGAAGAAAACACGTAAGGCGAGGTTGCGTGCCAGCGAGGGGGAGGCGGTGTTCGGCAGAGCGAAGGTATCGGAGACGTAATTCTCGCCCTGGGAGCCGGCGATCTGTTCGGGTGCCCGGGTGGTCCACACGAACCAGGCACCGTTGATGACCACCGCCGCCACCGCAACGATGACGGCCCAACGGTAATGCCTGGCGAGTAGCAGCGTAATGACCACGGCGATGACGATCGTTATGCCCGCACTTCTCGTCAGGGCAGCTGCGATTGCCGCCGCGCCGGCGATCAAGATGTTGCGGCGCGTGAGTCCATCATGGGAAAGCGCCCACACCGCCGCGGCGATGCACAGGAAGAACAGCGCCTCGCTCATAACCATTCCGGAGTACTGGATCAGCCTCGGATTTATGAACGTGGCAGTGATGATCAGCAGTCCAGCCGCCGGCGAAAGTCGCCGCCGCGCCGCATCCGCCAGCAGAAGGAGCCCGCAGACGGTCGCAGCGATGCCTCCGAACAGGAAGGCATCGAGGCTTTCACCGGCGACCGCGCTGATTGCAGCGAGAAATGCCGGATACCCCGGAGGGAACTTGACGTGTCCGGGGGCGCCGATCAGAAACTGGTCGCGATAGGAAAACTGTTGTAGGTCACGCGCCAGCTGTATGTAAACGGCATCGTCCCCCCCGGTCACTATCGCCGGGAGGCGCAAATGCCAACTGGCGAGGGCGTGCACGAGCACCATCGCGATGATGGCTGGCCAGAACCAGACAGGGGTAGCTCGCGGTGCCGCGGGGGACGGTGAAGGAACGGCTACCCCCGTTCCGGTTGGCGTGTTCATGGCTGTCGCTGCCGACAGCGCAGCGGGTCGTCGTGGGGGGGATGCCGTCCTAACGTCGACCACTTATCGCTGGCGCCGCAGCCGTACTCTCGACTCGTGAGGAAACGTACCTGTCGCGTGCAGCGTAGCGCGGCGCGCGAGCGGAGAACACGTTGGCCCGGATGATGTGCCAAACTGCCGCCGCACCATCCTTCCATCCGATCTTTTTCCCTTCAGCGTACGTACGTCCCGAGTAGCTGATTGGAACCTCGTAGATACGCGCACCGGACTGCGCCAGCCGTGCGGTCAGCTCGGGCTCGATGCCGAAACGCTTGCTATGCAGTGGCAGGCTTTTCATGAGGTCGGCACGCACCATCTTGTAGCACGTTTCCATGTCGGTCAGGTTCAGGTCGGTGAACATGTTCGACAGGATCGTCAGGGCCCCATTCGCGACCCGGTGCCAGAAATAGAGCACCCGATGGGTTTCACCAAGAAAGCGGCTCCCAAAAACGGCGTCGGCGCGCCCGTCCAGAATCGGCTCCATGAGGCGCGGAAGCTCGTGCGGATCGTATTCGAGATCCGCGTCCTGAATGACGATGATGTCGCCTGTCGCGTGCTGAATCCCGGTGGAGACAGCCGCTCCCTTGCCTCGGTTCACATCATGGAGAACGAGGACGTCGATCTCACCGGCGTCGCGCAATGCCTGGAGCACGGGTCTGGTGCCGTCTCGCGAGCCATCATCCACCGCTACCAACTCTATGTTCATCGGCACGCTGCGAACGCGCGCGATGGAGTCGGCCACGGTCTCGGCTTCGTTGTATACCGGCATGATCACGGACACCCGGGCGTTCGACGCGCGGTCATCCGCCATATCGCGCCGCGTTTTGGGATCCCAGTCCGGGGAACTCATGGTAGACTCCGATTGCGGCCCGCCTCTCGGCGGCTCCACCTGGAGTCCCGAAGTCGGGCGTTTCTTAAAATGGGCCAACAGGTGGATTCGGTCCAGCGGGCAGGCTGTGCTGACGCGAGCATATGTAAGTCCCGTGCCGCGCGGCTAGCCACTGGCGAGCACCGCCGATGCCCAAGGAACCCCTGTTTTTGCAACAGATTTGTGGCTTTGCCGCGACAATTCGCAAGGCCGCCAAGGCATTACTTGTGTTAAACCTACTTGTCAGCGCCTTCCCTCTCCTGCGGTTGTAGCCTTGCCACAGCTCAGCGGAGCACGCCAGTTGGCGAGGAAGGAGTTCCAGGGATTCGGCCACCGTTCGGCCGCCCATTCGCCCCTCGCGCGAAAGCCTGTTCGCATGCCCGCCCCCCTCAGCTCGAGACTAGGTGATGGGTGGGAAGTACAGGGCAAAGGACCCCGGCCGCAACGGTGGCCGGCCGGCACGTAGAGCGTTAATCCCGACCGCGTCTGGTAGGTACGCAAGCGGAAGTCCCAGCGCGTCCGTTGAACCAGGCTCGCGCTATCGGGCTTGACGAACCAGACACCGGCCGCAGCTGCCAAATTGCTCTGGTCCGTTGCCCGCGCCGCATCCAGGCCCGCACCCAACAAGGGCAGGGACATCACCCCCAGCCCAGTCGCGAGCGCCAGCGCCAGGAGACGCCTCGTTATGGGAAGCGCCGGCGCCGCCGCCGCGGCTGCAACCGCGGCCGCCAACCAGAACGCCCAGTAGCCGAATAGCGGACGCGGCGCGACGATCCACCACGTTAGGATGGCGATGGCAGGCGGTGCCGAGAGCAGCCATGCGCGGGGCGGCAGTTCGCGACGCGCTCGCCGGGTGACTGCCAGCAAGCCGAATATCGATGCGAGGGCCGCCGGCACCATCATCTGCCACAGATACGCCGGTTGCAGCATTGCTCGAAACCAAGGTCCTATCCACGCCCATGGTGAGCAGACGTAAGCTGACCAGTCGCCTGCATTATAGGCAGTCGGATCATGAAACAGTCGTGCGAAAAGGGCTATCCAGTCATACGACGCCTGAGCATTCTCCGCCGGCATGCGCCAATCCACCGGCAGTCCCGCCAGCGTGCTTGGATACATCGGATAGCCGCTCGTCATTATGCCGCGAGCCAGCCACAGACCCACCAGTGCCGTCGAAAAGCCGGCCATGATGAGCAGCATCTTGCCGCGCAACGGCATCTGCTCGCGATTCATTCGCCAGAGGACGAAAGCGGTGATGATCCACGCCGGCAAAGCACCGGCCGCCACGCTCAGCTTGAGCGTCGCGGCAAGCGCGAAGGTCGTCCCTGCCACGAAGAGCGTGAAGGCCCGTTCGCCTGCATCAGCGGGAAGGTTCCAGACCGCCGACACCAGCAACGAGAATCCTGCCAGGATAGCAAGGCCGGCGGGCAGGTCCGGCGTGAGCCCGGCGAACATGGAAGCACGCGCTCCGACAGCCAGCACGGGCCCTAGCAGCACCAGATCGAACACCGCCGGCCCTCGCAAGCCGCTGCCGCGCAGGAGCTGGGCAAAGCGAGGGGCAATCCCAGCGAGGAACGCGAGCACGAAAACGCCGTTGGTGAGGTGCGTGGATCCTCGGTCCCATAGCGCGCTCTCTAGCAGCGCAGCGTAAAGGAAGTTGGCGTTGTTGAACGCGAAACGCTCATTAAGGTTGCCGAGCCCGGGTACGAGCGGGTACTGCTTGTACCATTCGACCGCCGGGATGTGGTACATGTAGGTGTCGAAGTTCCATACCGCCGACAGGCCCCGGTTGCCGAGCCAAAGAGCTGCCATTGCCAGCGCGACAGCGGTGACCAGTGCCGTAGGGCGGTGCAGGCTGTCCTTCCAGTCCCGCAGCGGGCGCGCGTGCTCGATGAATCCAGCGAGCGCAATGGCCATCAGCAGCAGAAACGCCGCCGCGTTGATTGGCAAGAAGAGGTGCCAGAGCTGGAGCAGCAGCACTGTGGCGGCCATTCCGAGCCAGAACGCGCCTGTCAGGCTTTGAGTACTCACGGGCCGCGCGGACAGCACGCGCCCACGGATGGCAAGGCCGATGCCCACCGACACGGCGATGAGAACCGTCCACGCCACGGCAAGGGCGAGCGATCCCAGCAACGCGCGGCCGATCATGCCTGCGGCTGCGGCGATGCCAAGGAGTTAGGCGTCAACGGGAGGACGGGCCGTGGAACTCGGGGTGCGCACAATGTAAGGTGCGCCGGTAAGCAACGTTCAATCGCAGTCGATCGTCCTATCCGGTCACGTCCGGGGTCGTCGGCCCTGTGTGAAATTGCTGGCCCGACGGATGTTAGTATCCCTGGAACCGCGCGGCCAGAGGCACCTGCGTTTTGCCAGCTGGAAGGACAGGGTTATGTCCTCGCGGGCTCCAGCCGGCGTGGGTATATTCCGACTCACCCTCCATCGCTTTATGGACGATATCCGACGGAGCGCCCGTACCCAAGTTCGGCGTTCCCTATACCCATGCCCGCATCCACTCTGAACGACGGGACGGTTTCAAGCGCTCCCGGCCGGATGCCGCCGCGAATCCGCGAGGATTCGCTGCGGGAATTTCTGCTCGCGGCGGTGTGGCTTGCGATAGCAACCGGGCTGTTGGAGGCTGCGATCCTGAGCTATCGCAAGTTCGTACTCGGAGAGGCCATCCATCTCAGCCAGCACTATCTCTGGATGGCGCCGGTTGGCTACGTACTGATGTTCGCCTTGCCGGCGCTTGCGTTAGGGCTGATCTCCCGGCGCTGGCCGCGATTCGGGATCGGTGCCGCGGTTGGGTTGCTGGCGTTTCTGTCCGTCCTCGGCGTGCTCTTCATGTTCCCTCGGCTACATCGGTTCGCGATGCTCTTGCTCGCGGCGGGAGCGGGCGTTCAGGCGGCGCGTATGATGAAGTCGAATCGCTCGGGGTTCACCCGCCTCGTGCGGCGATCGGTCGGGGTCCTTGCCAGCGTAGTCGTCGCCCTGGCGATCCTGGTAACGGGCGCGCTTCAAATGGGCGAACGCCGCGCGCTGGCCGCTCTACCGCCCGCGCCTGACGCCGCCCCGAATGTATTACTCATCATACTGGACACGGTGCGGGCCGCCAGCCTCGGTCTTTACGGCTACGACCGGCCGACGACGCCTAACCTCGAGCGAATCGCCGAGCGTGGGGTGGTATTCGATCGCGCGCTTTCGCCGTCGCCATGGACGCTGCCTGCCCACGGCACGTTATTCACCGGACGCTACCCACACGAGCTCACCGCTAACTGGGAGACTCCGCTAGACGACACTTACCCTGCGCTCGCAGAGCTGCTGGCCGAACGGGGATACGAGACGGCAGGGTTCGTGGCCAACTCGTTTTACACGACGTATGAGCACGGCCTTGACCGCGGATTCGTTCATTACGAGGACTACGTAGTGTCGCTGGGCCAGATCCTGAACAGCGCGTCACTCGGCGCACTTGTCTTTGCAGGAAGACCGGGTTTCAGCAACAACCTGTTCCGGCGTGTGCTTGACAACTACGAGTACTTCGGGCGCAAGAAGGCCGACCATCTGTCGAACGACTTTCTGGATTGGGTCGGCGACGGACGGGCGCGTCCGTTTTTCGCGTTCCTGAACTACATCGACGCGCACGCGCCGTTTACTCCGCCGGTCGAATATGCGGCACGATTCGGAGTGCGCGGTCCGCGGCCACTCCTGCATCGGATAACCAATGACAAGTCGACGCTCACCGACGAAGAGCGGGCGGCCGGCGACTATGACCGAAATCGGTACGATGCATCGATCGCCTTTCTCGATCACGAGCTGGGCCGGATGTTCGATGAGCTGGAGCGCCGCGGCGTACTCGACAATACGCTCGTAATCGTGACATCCGATCACGGCGAGCTGCTCGGGGAAATGGGGATCTACGCGCACGCGAACAGCCTGTACATGGAGTTGCTCCACGTGCCGTTGCTGATTTCGTTCCCGGGCCGCGTGCCTGCCGGTGGTAACCGTATACGCGAGATGGTAACGCTTCGTTCGATACCGGCGACGATACTCGCGCTGACTGGCGCGAGCGATGAGCAGCGGATTCCCGGCGGGTCGCTCGCTGGATTGTGGCAGCCGGAAGGTGCTTCCCCCGCCGATCCGCTGCTCGCGTCGGTGCGCAAGGGGATCAATGTTCGGGAGGACCTGCCGATCGCACTCGGTGACCTCTACGCGCTGACGCACGCGGAACGACACTACATCCGCAATCCGGATGGGTCAGAGGAATTGTACGACATTAGTCAGACAATGACGCAGGATAGTGCGCTCACGGCGTCAGGTGCGGAATCGCAGCTTGCTGCGGATCGTGCTCGCCTCGAAAACCTCATCGGTGCGGCGGCGCTGCGGCGGGTGCCGGACGCACCTGACTGATGGTCGCTCTGACGGAGCCTAATACCTCGCAACAACGGAGCTCTGCCGCCGGACACTCCGGGGCGTCGAGCTCCGTGCCTCGCCGCATCATAGCGCTCCTCGCCGCGATCAATGTGGCGATCTTCGCCGCCTATGCGGTGGCCTCATACGGTTTCGCGCGGCACGCGCCCTTTGGAACATCGGAGCCGCTGGAGGCGGCGGCGTTCGACCGCCTGGCGAGCTCAATGGCATTCATGGGTCCCGCGATCGTGGCATTGCTCGGCGGCGAGAGCGCGCTCGCGGATCCAGGTACCTTCTTCGTTGGCTACGCGCTGTTTCTCGCGATACCGGTGCTCGTTTTCGTGTTCTTGTTAGGGTGCCTGGCGCGATACCGGCTGCAGCTCGAGCCGGTGATCGCGGACGTACTCTACCGTTGGGCCGCAGTCTTCGCGGTGCTGCTGGCGTTCGCCCATCCGGTGCTCGTCCAGGACTTCTGGCTGTCGGCTGGATGGGGCCGGCTGGTGGCGCAGGGCGTGAATCCATACTACGTCAATCTCGATCCCGGTGTGACGGCCGGACTGCCGCTCGACTACCTCGGGCTGCTCATGACGTACGGACCGCTATGGGCGATCGTCTCGGGGATCGTCATGAAGGTGGCCGGTGGCAGCGCGGTGATCGCCGGTGTGCTGTTCAAGGTGGTTCTGTCGCTTGCATGGATCGGATCACTGGCAATGGTTCGCCGGCTCCTCCGCACACGTCCCGCCGCGGACCAGTGCGTGGGCCTGGCGATCGCCGGCTGGCTTCCGCTCGGCGTCATGCAGATAGTGGCCGAAGGGCATAACGACGGTGGGATGGTGTTCCTGATCCTTCTCTGGCTCGTACTGATCGAGCGCGGCCGGACGCTCGCCGCGACCGGCGCGCTGACCGCCTCCGTGTTGGTCAAATACCTCAGCGCCCCACTGTTCCTGCTCGACCTGCTGCACCTGGTGCGTTCCCGCGGCGGCCGGTTGTCAGGCTACTGGCCGCATGCAGCGGTCGCCGCCTCGATCACCGTGGCGGTGATGGCGGTCTTCTTTCGATCGCCGGCGTTCTTCGCCTCGACTGCGCACATGGCCGACTGGTACTTTTTCACTCCACGGGACGCCGTAGTCGCCCTGGGGCGGCTCGCCGGAATCGATCCGTCGCTCGGATCGCTGGGCGGCATTGTGGTCGTCGCCATGGCGCTGGCCGTGCAGGGGTTCTTTCTCGTGGTGCTTGCTCTCGGAGTGCTCCGTTACGTGCGCCACCCCGGAGTGGAGACGTTTCGCTATGCGGTGCTTGCAGTCACCGCCGGGCTGCTCTTTGGCGTGGTCGGGCACGTATGGCCCTGGTTTCTTGCCTGGGGTGTGGTGGTAGCCGCGCTGCACCCCGCTTCGAGGCTCACACGGTGGATGACGGGCGTGGCGCTGGCCATTCCGTTCCCCCTGCTGTACTGGGTCGTCTATCCGGGACCCGAACAGTTCACGGTAGTCACGCCGCCGCTCTACCTGTTCACGCTTGCCTGGTTCGTCCTAACGCCACGGCGATGGTTCGGAGTCGCAGGATGATGCGGAAGGCGCCGGAAACTTCACATTGGGAATGCGCGTGCTGAATTCGGAGCCAGACGCCTTTCAGCTCCATATCGCGACGGTCGACATCAACATCGTTGAAACGAATGCGAACCTTGTCGGGTGAATCGATGTCGCCAGCCTCGGGGCCGCCCGTGAGCGCGCCGGATGTTCGTCCGGACGACGTGCCTACTGCCGACCTCGCGCCGCCGTCCCTCCTGCGCCGCATTCCCGTATGGGTCTGGATCGCGGCGGTAGCCGCCGCATTGGTGCACATGGCTCCCTACTGGCGCGCGGCGATGGAGACGCCGGACGGCTGGACCTTCGTCGCCAACCTGTCCGCCTCCCCCGATTACATGCAATACCGGGTATGGATGCGGCAGACGCAGCTGGAGGGGCCGGTGGTACGAAACGTGTTCACCACGGAACCTAACGAAGCGCATTTGCCCGTATTCCTGTACTGGTCGATCGGTGCCGCGGCGGAGCTCACCGGAATGTCGCCCGAATGGGTGTACGCGTACCTCGGCGCGCTGGTGGCCGTTGCATTCACGGTGCTGTTGTGGCTCACGATCCTACGCTTTCTGGGCGGGGGACGACCCGCCGCATGGACCTTTGCCGTCATCATGGTCGGCGGAGGGCTGGGCGGTTACATCATGCTGATGGAAACCTGGGATTGGTCGCGCGGCAACTACCTCATACGGAGTCTCTTACTCAGCCCGTTCAGGGGGTCCGAAGGAGCAGTGCTCTTCGAGAACTTCCGCGGGAACTACGTGATCCAGGCACTGTTCGACACTCACTTCCTGCTTTTCTGGCTGGTCACGACCGCTGCCGTGCTCGCGCTGCACTCGACGTTGCAGCGGTTCACGCCGCAGCGGCTTGCCGGTACCGCCGTGTTCTTCGCATTCGGAACCTTTCTTCACGTATACGAGGGTTTGACGCTGCTGGCAATCGCGACAGCCGTAGTCGTGTTGTGTATTGCCCGTCAGGTGATCGATCGGCGCCACGCGATCATTACTTTGCTCACTTGCGGGGCCGCCGTCTTCTTCGCGACGATTCCACTTCTCGTTCTCCTCAAACGGTCGGGGCTACCGGCCCCGTCGTGGAGGGGTGAGAACGTGCTGTTCTCGGTGGTAGTCCTGGCCTACCCTCTGGCGCTGGGGCTCATTGTCTACGGGCTCGGACGTTACTGGCGCGAAGCCGACTTCAACCGGACCTTTCTCACCGGTTGGGCGTTAGGTGGACTGGTGCTGCTGCTGTCGGGACCGTTCTTTCCGTATCCGGACCGCGGCACAATGACGTTGCAGATTCCTCTCTACCTGATCGGAGGGGGCATCTGGTTCACCAGGCACCGGCGAGTTGGTTGGCTTGGAATGCTGGCGATAGTCGCGCTGCTCGGATCCACGCCGTACTGGGTCCTTACCCGGCTGCATGACCGTACGGCGTTCGACGCCGCCGACTCCCAGAAGTGGCTAACTCCGGACCACCTGGGCGTCGTCGAGCGGTTGCGGGCGCGCGCCGCGCGGACGGATGTGCTGGTTGCCGACCAGGCGAACCTGAGGTGGCTCGCTCCGGACTATCCGGGCCTGCATTACGCCGGCCACTTCTTTCTCACGGTGGACTTCGCGCGCAAGCAGCAGGAGTTGAGAGCGTTTCTCGATAGTGCGTCCGTCGGGGAGCGAGCGACGATGCTCGAGCGCTGGCACGCGCGTTGGGTGTTCCTGGATGACGCATACGATCCGGTTGACTTTGCGCTCGTACCGGGCCTGAGTCTCGTAACACGAACTCCGGTGGGCTCGCTGCTGGAGTTCGAAGTGCAACCGGCGTCCAAAGGAGTACCGCGGTGACCACCACCACGCCTGCTCACGCAACCGAAGCCTCTTCGCGCATTACGCTGGCCGAATGGGCGGTCGTGGCGACCGTCGTCGTTGCGGCGCTGGTGGCGCGGCTTTGGGCATTTGGTGCGACGGGCATCGGCCATTTCGATGAGGGCGTTTACGTAATAAGCGCTCTGGGCGTGGCGCAGGAGCCACACGACCTGTTTCCCAATCAGATAGTGTTTTCTCCTCCTTTCTACTTCACTGCGGTAGGAGCAGCCATCTGGTTGTTCGGAGGCGCCGCGGACCACGTAGCCGTAATGGTGAATGTGGTGATCGGCGCGGCGACGGTGGCTGCGATCTGGTGGGTGGGCCGTTCGTGGTTCGGCCCCCGCGCCGGCGTCGTTGCCGCCGTACTGCTCGCGCTCAGCGGTAGCCACATTCTGCTGTCCCGAGTGGTGCTGACGGATGCGGCGTTCTCCCTCTGGTTTCTGCTCTCGATAGGCGCGATTGTCCTCGCCGTCGACCGGCGCGATTTCCGGCTGGCGGTGCTCGCAGGAATGGTTACCGGGCTGGCGTGGAATACGAAATACCATGGTTGGTTTGCCCTGCTGATTACAGGAGTCGCGCTCGCGCCAACGCTGTGGAGCGAGTGGCGCTCAGGCGGCTGGCGCAAGGCTCTTGCGGTGTGGGGCGTTGCCTCCGTGGTCGCCATCCTGCTTTACCTGCCCTGGGCCGCCTACATGCGCGGCTACTCCGGCGGCTATGGCGGAATCGTCAGCTATTACACCGCGATGCTGCGGGTGGACTGGCTGGGTAACGTAGGCCGTCATATGGGCCAGCAGGCGTTCATGGAGGGGATGCTCTCCCGGGCGGCGCCGCTGGCCGCGCTAGGCGCGGGCTGGCTCGTCGATACCCGCCGTGCAGCGGGTAGCTACCGGCTCGTGCTGGTGGCGGCAGCGCTCGGCATCGGCGGGCTCTTGATAGGCCAATCGGGCGTCGCCGCGCTGCTCGCGATTGCGGCGATACCAATGCTGCTGCGCGAGTTCCAGTCGTATCGGTCGCGCGTGCTCATCTGCTGGATGGGTTTATGGCTGGTCGCCGCCCCCATCTATCACCCATATGCCCGGCTGATCCTTCCGTTCACCATCGCGACGTTTCTCGTTTCGGGATGGGTGATCGATCGCGCGATAGGCCACACCTTCGCGCGCGGCAGGGCAGCGGCGGCGCTGGCGTTGGCTGGTGCCGTTCTCGTCGCCATCCTCGGCACCACTCTGCGCTCCGACCCAGGCAATCCGTGGCACCAGTCGCGCGATGTCGCGCAGGCCGCCGAAACGATCGCTGCGCAAACCGGACAGGACGAGACTATTTACGTGGTGGGCGAGCCTCCGCTGGTCCACTATCTCAGAGTCGCGGGCCGGACTGCGCCGTCGCGCACGAATCTGGCCGACCTGGACACGCTGACAAAGCCAGCCTATCTGGTTACCGGCGTCTACACGCAGCGCGCGCCCAACCTGCGGGAGCGAGTCGAGGGATTGCGCGGCCGCCTGATGCCGATTGCCGTGCTTCGGTTCACCCCGAACGACCTTCGGCTGCTCGATGACCTTCGTCCCGATCGTGCCCGCGCCTTCCGGCAGGCTCGGGACTCGACGTTCGACATGACGCTCTATCGCGTCGAGCCGGCGCAACCGGCACCGCAGTGATCGCGAGTCTCAATCACCCTTGGGTTGAGCAGCGGGTGCCGCTAGATGGAATCGGCGGCGGGTCGAGCCAGCGAGTGCCCACGCCAGAGCAGCCAGATAGTGACGGCGGTCAGGGCAAAGAGCGCCATTGGCGACGCGCCGTCAGCCAAAGACTCGAGATAGCCTGACGCGGTTTTCCGAAGCACCGTCAGCCATGGCAGCTCGAACCCTATCAGGAAGACTCGATACAGCGCCCCCGGCACCGAGTCACGAGTCATCGACACGCTCCACGAAATACAGATTGTTGGAACGATTGCCAGCCAGCGCGCCCACGTCGGAAGCCGCAGCAGTACGGGCACCAGCGCCATGAACAGCAGCGGGACGGCCGGTACGAGGTAGCGCACGCCGGTATTCCATTGCAGATAGGCGAATGCGACGGACGACAGGAACAGGTAGAGCGTCGCGGCGGCACCGAAGATCAGCCACAGTTCGTCGGTCCGCGGGCCTCCGGTACGGCGCCTGAGCAGCGGCGCCGCCACCGCGAGCGCCAGCATGGGGCAGAACGCCAGCAGCCCGTAGCGCAGATCGAGGAGGTTGCGCCAGAGCAGCTCCGGCGCGGTCACGATGAAGCCGTGCCAGCCGAGCACGCTGTAGCGCGTGGGTGGCATGTACGATTGCGCCGGAAACAGTGGATGTCCGAACGCGGCCCACTGGTAGGCGAGCAGGATCGCGATCGGACCTAACGCCCCCGCCGTGAAGAGCGCGCCCCAGCGAATGCCCTCCCGCGGTCCCTTCCTGCGCCACCCCATCCCGGTCGCCCAGAGGCCGAACGCCACGATCAACGGCATCCCGCTGTAGTCGCAGAGGAGCGCAAACCCCAGAAGCGCGCCGATCGCGAACAGCGGGCGCTGAGGTGGAGCATCCGGGCGTTCGTCCCGCGCGAGCCGCGATGCCACCAGATAGGCAAAAAGGACGGCGTGCGCGATGAGCACGTTCTGGTTCAGGAATGCCGACCGAAAAAAGATCGGAGTGCCGAACGCATAGAGAAGGGCCAGCCAGAGCGCGGTGCGCTCATCGCGTAGCGCGCCCCTGAGATAGGCGAACAGCGCCACGACCGCGGCTGCGCCGATAGGCACCATCAGACCGGCATGCATCACCGCCGCCGCCAGCCCCAGTTTGATGTCGAGTCCGCGCTCCCGTACTGCGTTGAAGAAGCGGTTCCGGTTGGGGCGCGGGTCGTCGTAGACCGCGGGAGGCTTGGGCGCCACCAGTCCGGGCTTCCAGCGAAAGAGCATGTCGAATGCCGGGCGCGCCACGGCGTACGGCACCGCGCCGAGGATCGACGCGCCCGGGCTGTTGTTGATGTACGCGCCGCGTCCCTCGATCTCGAAGATGTCGGGGTGCAGGCCCATGTACTTGTCCACGCGGATCGAAAGATCTTCGCCGAGTGTGATGGCCAGGTAGGCCTCACGCGCCACATCGGGCGCGAAGTGAATCGCGTAGACCAGGCAGGTGGTGAAGAAGAGCCGTACGGCGGTGCCGTCCCGCAACAGCGTCCGCAGCCCGCGCCGCGGTCGCGCCGGCGATCTAGCCGCGTTCACAGCGGGGGCGCGACCAGCGGACCCCTCGCGCCCGCCGTTCGCGAGGCGCCCGCCTTCGGCGTCTCACGCCCGCCTAGCAACAATGACAGCAGTCCTCCCAGCAGTCCACCGCTGATGATCACTACCTGAAAGACGAGACTGACCGCGACCGCCAGCACCGCCGGCACGCCGAACGGTGCGAACAGTGCCGCCAGCGCGGCTTCGCGCACACCTATTCCTCCCTGCGTCAACGGCAGCGTTGCCGCCACTTTCGCCAGTGGCCACACGAACAGCCACACCTGGAATGGTGCGTCGAGTCCGACAAGTCCGCCCAGCCAGAAATTGAGCACAACTTGAAGAGTCTGGAGCACCATTCCCAGCAGGAACGCGCCGGCCATGGAGCCCGGCCGGCGGGAAAGCGCACGGAAGGCGCCGCGGATTCGAACCAGTTTGCGCCTTACGCCAAATGGAAACCGGCGGCCGCGCAGCAGCCAGAGGAGCGCGAGGCCGGCAACCGTTGCCACCGCGAAGACCGCCGCGAGCACCCAGAACACACGCCGGCTTCCCGCGTCGAGCGCCGTCGGAAGGAGCAGAGCGCCAATTCCCGCAACCGCCGCGAGACCGAGCACATCCTGAATGCGGTCCACCATGCTGCCGAGGACCAACCCTGCCTTCGACCGACTGCGGCGCAGTGCCATTCCCGCCCTGACGACATCGCCTCCGACAACGGAAGGCAGGAACGTGTTGCTGAACAGGCCGACGTAGTAGCATCGCACCGCGTGCAGAAAGGAGAGGCCCGCTCCCGCGGCATTCACGAGCATCCGCCACTTCACTACGCCGATCAGATGCAACGCCATGTAGACGGCAACCGTCGCCGCCCAGATCGGCAATGGAATCCGGCGCATCGCGGACCACAGCTGGTCGAGCGGAAGCAGCGCCAGAATGGCGCCTAGCAGAACCAGGCTGCCGCCGACACGAAATACAGCGCGCTTCCACGATATGACCGGCCGGTCCGGCAACTCAACCGATTCCGCCGCGTCCCTCGCTCGTGCGATGGACGATGCGCCCGTCGTGGTGCTCACCAGAGCCGCGGCTCGGAGGTTGCCGGATGCCTCGCGGCCACGATCTCGGCCTCCCCGGCGCCGCCGGTAGCGATCGTCTCTCGCTGTGCCACATCCAGTTTGCGCGTACGGTACAACGTTTCTTCCATGATCTTGCGATTGAAGGCGATCATGTCGGCGAGCAGCCCGATCAGAAGCACCTGGAATCCGACGATGATGAGGATCGCGGCAAGGATGAGCGACTGGATGTGACCGACGCTCCTGCCCGTGAAGTAGAAGTACACGAACCTGATGCCCGGTATCATTCCGAGCCCGAGCAGAAGCAGCCCGGCCAGAGTGAACACTCGCAGCGGCCGGTACATCGTGTACGCCCTGACAATGGTGATCCCGGAATTCTTGATGTAGTGCGGGATGCTCCTCATCAGGCGTGACGGACGCGTGTTCGCGTTCACGCCCACGGGCACGAACTGCACGGCGAGGCGGCGCGCGCCCGCCTGAATCAGCGTCTCCAGCGTGTACGAGTACCCGCTCAGCACGAGCGTCTGCAGCGCCGCGTCCCGCGTCAGGGCGCGAAAACCGCTGGTCGCGTCAGGCGTATTGAGTCCGGAAGCCTGCTTGATTACCCAGCTTCCCAGCATCTGGAGCTTTCGCTTCATGCGCGAAAAGTGCTGGAGCTGTCCGACCCGGCGGTCGCCGACGACAAGGTCCGCTTTTCCGTCCAGAATCGGCCTTACGAGGCGCGCGATGTCGGTGGCGTGGTACTGATTGTCGGCATCCGTATTGACTATCACGTCCGCACCCAGCCGCACGCTCGTTTCCAGCCCGCGCGTAAAGGCCATCGCAAGCCCCTGATTGCGTGGTGCGCTAACGACGTGGTGCACACCGTTCGCGCGGGCCACCGCGACCGTCGCATCGCTGCTCCCGTCATCGATCACAAGGAATTCGATGACGTCGATTCCCGGGATCGTGCGGGGAAGCGCCGCGATCGTTTCAGGAAGTGCTTCCGCTTCGTTGAAACACGGGATCTGGATTATCAGCTTGACCATGGGTCTCGGACTCGAGGTCAGAATGTTGCCTGGCGGGCCGGGGGCAACTCACAGGCGAACACATCGCCGTCGCCAACCGTACCGTCGAACTTCGCGGCGCCTCCGCACTCCAGGCGGATGGTTTCCATTACGTCCGGAGCTTCGAGTTCGAGGTAGCGCGGAAAGGTATAAACCAGCCAAACCCGTTCGCGCGAGCCCCGCAGCGCGCTCAATTCGTCGCCGTTCGCAATGCGTGTCCACGGCTTTCCGTAGTATTCCAGGTAGGCATAGCGCGTAGCGTTCAACACGGCCACCGGCTCGCCCGGCCCTGCGTTCGCTTCGACATGCGCCGCCGCCGCCAGAAACGCCTGCTTTGGATGAGCGTAGTTGTAGCGCAGCGACATGAGCGACGCCAGGATCATGAGCGCGGCGAGAGTGCTGCCGATCGCGGTACCCAGCCCCTTCCCGGAGCGGTTGCGCGCAATCCAGCGCGCCGCAGCGTCGCCGATCGTCATGGCGCCTCGCACAATGATCAGCAGTGCGAATCCGATCAGGAAGAAGTAGAAGCGCGGATACATTGTGCCGCGTCCCAACAGTGCGCCAGCCATCGTCGTCGCGCCGGGCAGCACGAACAGGGTGAATGCCAGCGGGCTCCGGCGCGCGTAGCTCACCAATCCCACGCCGAACACCGCCCCGGCCACGAAGATGCTCCATCCCGCACCTAGTCCGAGCCTCAGGATTCGAAGACCTTCACCTAACGCCCACTCGGGCGTCGAAACGCTGAGCAGCTTCGACGGCCGGTTCATGAACCAGTTCAGAACCTGCGGAAGAATCGGCGCGTAGAGTACAAGCGTCAGCACACCGCCGACGGCGAACCCGATTAACGGCAGACGCCAGTCGAGCCGCCGACGGACCCACGGCGAGAACGCCATCCAGGCGCACACCATCCCGTGGGCAGCGACGAGAAACACCATCGTCAGGTGAGTGTAGATCCCCAGTGCCACGACCACGGCGTAGCCAACGAACAGCGATCTTCGCTCTTCCCGAATCCCTCGCAACAACAGATCGGTAGCGAGAATCGCCCAGAAGGCGAGCATCGAATAGCCGCGCGCGTTCTGGGAGAACCACACGTGATGGTACGAGGCGGCCAGCAGCGCCGCCGCGAGTAGCGCTTCGCGTTGCGAGACCAGCCGCCTGCCCAGCATGTACAACATCGGCACTGAGGCGACGCCGAACAGCATGGCCGGAAGCCGCATCGCCAACGGCGTGTCGCCAAGGAGCGAAATGCTCATGTGCGCCAGCAGCGAATACAGGGGATGCTGATTGTCTCCCTTGTAGACGGTGACTAGCTCGAGGAGCGGCGGCCGGATCGAGATTACCGAAGTGACCATCTCATCCAGCCATAGTTCCGATCCCAGCCCAATTACCCGCAGCACGACGGCTGCCGCGACCAGTGCGGCCAGCCAAACCCAAGGCGTGCGCTCCGCGGCGGCTGCATCGCTGGGTGCGCGTGCAACCTCTTTCAACTCAGTGCGCTCCGCCGCCGCCCGACTCAACGTCGCGCTTTCCATACTCAGTCCTCGACTACGTGAGTCGCGAAGACCTCACGATAGCCTTCCCACTTGGCGTCATCGAATCCGCTCTCCGTTAGGCATTCGACGGCAGCCGAGGCCATGAACAGGGCGTGGTGCGTGTTGTCGTGCGCGAACAGCGCCTGACGGCCGTAGAGTAGAAATTCCGGAAGTGAGTCCGCCCAGGCATCGAGCACGCCGAACGGCACCTCGTAGCCAGCCGGGTAGATCGGATACGCCTGCTTCAGCCGGCGCGTTACCACTCGCACCGGAGGCCGCGGCAAAGGTATGCCGGCCCGCGCCAGGTCGCCCGCGACCTTCTCACCGAGCTCGGCGTCGGTCATGGACCAGAGCGCGTCGTCCACCTGACAAGGCAGCTCGGCACAGAGCAGGGTGCGCCCCTTCGGTTCCACGGTCCGCGCGTAGTTC
>CAZPCC010000037.1:0-5442 GCA_964584905.1 uncultured Gemmatimonadaceae bacterium
CTGTTCGCCGTCGTCCCCCGGCCGTCGATGTCACGGCAGGTTCCCAATAGATCGACATCAGGGCTACGCCTTCAGGGTGCAGAACTAAACCCGCGCGTGTTCCGAAACAGAACCGACGTTCGCGGTTCTGGATGCCACCAAACCAGCGGTTGTTCACTAGCCGATCCGTCACGCGGAAACCGCCGACGTTCGGTATTGGTGCGCCTGGCACGTTCTCCATGAGGAACCATCCAGGCCGGGCCTCATACACAACGCGCTCGTATTCAGGGATGAGGTCTTCAGCTAGTGAGCCTTCGCCATGAACGGCGCGGACGATATTCGCTAGCCGTGACCATCGCTTGCACGGCGGACCACCGATCACGCCCTCGAAGCGTCCCGCCGGCGGATGGAACCGCTTCACGTCGCCGCCCCAGAGCACGTCAGGCCCGCGCACGACGCAAAAGCCCTCCTCCTCGAAGGCCATGTCGAGCAGCCCGATCCCAGGAAACAGCGACAGCACGAGCGGCGCCGTCATCCCGCCGCCTCCTCTCGGGCGCGCAGAAACGCTAAGGATTCAACCCACTTGACAAACCCAAAGCGGTATGGGATACTTCCGGCATGGCACACACAGCACACGACATCGAAGCCCGCCGCCGCAAGTTGATGACGGCTCGCACGGACGCCATCCAGCAACGCAATTGGCAGGCGATGAACGAGATCACCAAACGTCTCGCCAAGTTGCCCGTGAAGGGCGACAAGGACTATCCCCGTGCGTCGTCGTAAGAACCCAGCCGCCGTCGCGCTTGGGCGGAAAGGTGGTCTCGCAAACAAGGGACGCACCAGCGAGGCCAAAGCCGCCGCCGCCCGCGCCAACGGGGCAAAGGGCGGCAGGCCGAAGAAGGCGGCGTCACGCACGGTCGTCACAGCCCGCGCTCCCGCTTCCACGTCTTGAGCGTCTGATACTTCCGCCGTACGTGCGGCTTTCGCCAGCCGTCCGTATGTCGCTTGCCAGGCTGCTCGACATGCCCATCCGTCCAGCGCGTGAACAGAAACCCGCACGCGAACAGCCCATGCGGCCCGTCGTGCCCGATCTCGCGCTCGCACACGAGGCGGACCTGGTCGGTCAAGGGCGTCGACTGCACGGCGCCGCAGAGCGTCACGACGCGACGACCTCCGCGCGAATCTGCGCCCACTCGACGAAGCACGCACACCGCGCCATCCGCGAGTGCCCGCCGGCATCAACGGACGTCACCCAGCCCGGCGTCCCGTCGCGGCAGACCTCGCAGCCGGCGAACCCCTGCGGCGAGCGGCGCAGCGCCGCTGCGAACAGTTCGATGTCGCGCTTGTAACAGCCGTACCGTTCGACGATGGCCGTGAACTCTTCGAGGTCGTGCTTGCGCGTGCGGTAGACGAGCCGGCCTCGGGCGTCTTCCACCGGCTCGCCGCTCGGGTCGAACTTCATCGCGGCATGCGAGAGTTCGTGATCGAGCAGCGCCCGCCGCTGCAGGTCCGTGACGCGCGGATCCCGCCAGAACGCGCGGGACAGGAGAACGATGAAGTCGTAGTCCGAGATCTCACGATCAAGGTCCGAGGCTTTCTTGCACTTCCCGAGCGTGATCCGCCCGTCGACGTCCGGCTTCCAGGACGTGCACCAGGCGAGCGCGATCCGCGCGTGGCGGAGCTCGTCGTGATGCTGCTGCACGAGCTCGTCGAGCAGGTCGTACATCGGATGCCCGAGCACGCTATCTGGCGCGATCAGTTCGTAGGTGAGGGTCTTCGGCTTCGGCGTACGCTTAGGCATAGGAATCCTCCGTCGTCGACTCTGCGGCCGGGAGCGCGAGCGGAGTGCGCGGGATACCCATCGCATCGATCTCGCGCAGATACCGCGTGAAGCAATCGCAGCGCATCATCCGGCGCACGCCGGCTGGATCGACGACCTCGACAAACCCGCACGACTCCCGGCAGGCGACGCACGGCTGATGCGGATGCGCTGCGAGGATGGCTTGCCGTTCCCGCTCTGCGGCGGCGCGGATGTCACTCGGCCGGAACGGGTATCGGCGCGTCTCGCGGACCATCGACGCGACCGCCGCAACGAGGAGCGGATGCGGGATGTCCGCGAGGGCTTCGTAGTAGAGCACCCACTCGGCAACGTCGAACGTCCGGCGCTCGATGCTGACGAGCGGCTGCAGCGCCGACTGGAACGAGCGGCGCTCATCTGGGGTCGGGTCAATGCGCACCGCGGGTGGCTCCCTTCACGAACGCCTCGGCGGCCGTCATGTGCGCCAGCGTCTTCTCGCTGACGAGGGCGGTCGGTGGCGTCTCGTCGTGGAGTTGCTGCCACAAACCCTCGCGGAGCCACTTTTCAAGCTTCGGGATCATGCGTTTCACCCGCCACTGGTAGCCGCGTTTCTGGTTGTCGAGATGGGCCAGGACATCCGCGATGACCTCCGGCGGCGCACGCGGGTCGCCGCGGAAGACGTCGAGGAATGCGTCGTGTGTCAGGCGGCCGTTCGTGACGGCCTGGGGCGGGTACTGTCCGGTGAGCTCGAGCAGCCAGACGTCGAACGGTGCGTCCGGCAAATCGGGCAAAGGGGTTTCCAGACCTTCCCCAAAGCTATTGCTACTGCTGTTGCTGTTGCTATAGCTATTGCTCGCGCCCGCGGGCGCGCGCGAGCAGGCGGAACTATTTCCGAATTTCGGAAATATTTCGGAAATTCCGAAATGTTGCGGAACTTCGGAAATATTTCCGGAATCGTCGGCTGGAGACTTCTTTGAGAAAAGGGCAGCCGTGTCCTTGTCGCACTCAGCCAGGACGTCAGCCGGCGGCGTCGGGTAATGGCTGCGCCGTGGCCGCCGGATGTGTTGGTATTTCTGCCAGCGAAGCGAGCAGATAAAGGCATCGCCGCGAATCTCAAAACGGCGCACGATCGCGACGTCGCACAGGCGCTCCAGCGCGGCCTGAATGACGCCGCGGTCCTGCTCGGCGCACCACCGATCTGCGCCTTGAATCTTCGAGGCGAGACACGGAAGGACGCCGTAGTCGTCCGCCGCGATCAGATAGATCGTCCAGACGCGGTACTCCAGCGCGGACAGTTGCGCGACCTTTTGGGAATCGCCTATGGTCGGGTCGAGTAGTCGTTCTGCAGGCATCAACGCCTCGCCTGTAACTGCCCAGAATTGCAACCCTACGGGCTGCGACAACGCGGGCCGGTGGGGAGTCCCCCGACCGTCCACCGCTACAGAGGGGCCAAGATCCCCTGTAGTCCACTCCGAGCGTGGAGCCCGCGAACCCCTACGCCTCTCGTCGCTCCGTGCCGTCCCACGGCAGCGACCGCGTCCACTCCTCGACCGTCTGCACGGTCACCACTTCCTCGACGCGATAGACCGCCTTCGGCTGATCCACCGCGAAGACTTTCCGCGCGCTGAGACTCACGACCTGCGAGTCGTCGCCGTACAACTTGCCGGTGAGCGCATCGAGCGCGCCGCGGCAGAGCTTGTCGAGGTCGGGTGCCTTGCACGGCAACACGATCCGCTTCGGGGCGTCCTTCGGCCGCGGCATGTGGAACTCGAGCCGCACCGACACCGGGCCCTCGAAGAACACGCCGCGCGCGTGCAGTTGTAGCGCCGCGCGGATGTCGTTCTCCCACGGCGCGATCCGGTCGTTCGAGCTCCGCGTGCTCGTCACCGGGAACCGTGAGCCGTCCGGCCGCGTCCTCCAGACGATCGCCGAGCGAGTACTGCCCTTGCTCTGCGGGATACCGAAGACAGAAAACTCGACGGCTCGCGGTTCGACGATGACGGCTGGTGCGGTCGCTGGCATTTAAGCCGTCCCTCCGTCGAATAGCGGAAGGTTGGCCGCCAGCGCGAGCCGTTTAGCCGCGTGGTGTGCCAACAGCGCCGCGCGTACGCGTTCTTTGGTCTGCTGGGTTAACCTGCGGCCGATATGCGCGCGTCGATTCGTTTCGACGGCTTCGGGTGACATCCTCTTGCCACGTTTGGCGGCGCTGATACGAAGACCGACCTCAGGCGGGCGCGGCCCCCTCTTGACGCCACGGCTAGCGGCACTACGGGCAGCTCTGGCGTCCGCTGACATCGGGCCGCGCTTCAGACCGGTGCGGGACTCACTCATCCGCCTCCGCGTTTCGTTAGACAGCCGCTTCCCGATATTGGCGGCCCGCAACTTGGCTTTGGTCTCGTGAGAGAGCCGTGCCCCGCGCCGCCCACCAACGGGCGGCTTACCAGCGACGGCGCACAGGTTGTAGCCGCCGCGGTTGTCGTCAATGTGCGCCTGTTCGCGTGCCAGGAGATCGCTCGGCAGGCAGAACTCACGTAGGCGACAAGTGAATGCAGCCGAGCCGTGTTTCTGCCAGGCGTTCAGAAGTAACGGATTCTCGTGGATACCGCGAGCCATCGACCATACGTGATCGCGCCAGCGCGCGGTCACGTGAACACTGCTACCGATATAGGTACGACCATTGGCGGAGTTGGTGATGGCGTAGACGCCACACATCGGCGCGTCGTAGTCGCGAACCTCAGGCGCGATCAGCGGAAACATCAGTCCTTCACCTTGTCGAGTTCGAGCACAGGGAGACCCTTCCGCACCTTGAACGGCTCCTCGTTCTTCGCGACCATCCGGCGGTTCCACGCGACGTGATCGATGTCCTGGAACCGCTTCGCGGGTTGATCGGCCTTGTCGAGCAGCAGCAGCGCCCGTGCGTCGATCAGTTGATGCACGCCGCGACTCACCGTGACGACGTTCTCCGCGAGAAACCGCCGCGCCTTACTCTGGCTGCGAAACTCCAGGTGAGCCCTGGCAAGATCGCCCCACGCGTCGACGGCGCCGGCGCGGACAGGCTTTCCTGAGACGAAGCACCGGAACTTATCGCGCGTGTCGACGGCCTCGCAGCACTTCGCCCACGCCCGCGCCTCGTCGCGGTCCTTGTCGACCTTCGCCAGTACGCGCGGTCGGGATTTCGGGATCCCGCCGGCCGCCGCGATGGCATCCCAATCAATCGCCACGACGCCGATCCCGTTGTCTGAAAGTGTCGTCGACCGCCGCCAGCCGCTCGTCCCTGGACCGGCCCAGCGAATCGCGCGTGCTCTTACACCGCGGGTACGCCTGACAGCCCCAGAACGTCCCGTGCTTGCCGGTGCGCGGGATCATCGGACTGCCGCACGCCGGGCACTTCAGGTTCTCAATCGCCATCACGCCGCGCTCCGTCGTCGCGTCCGGAGCCACAGACCGCGCAGCCAGCGCGTGACCTTCCCGGTGCCTTCACACCAACCGCAGGGCTCCCACGGCCCGCCGAGTTCGCAGATGACATCCGTCCATCCCCCCGCGCCGCCGCACTCCTGGCACGTCAGCCCGTGGGCCTGGACGTAGGCTGCGAACCGGCGATAGTGCGCCTGCTGGACGTAGTTCATGCGGGCGTAGTTCGGATGCTCGCGATTGCGTTCAATCCA
>CAZPCC010000038.1:0-16095 GCA_964584905.1 uncultured Gemmatimonadaceae bacterium
GCACTTCGCACTTCGCACTTCGCACTTCGCACTTCGCACTTCGCACTTCGCACTTCGCACTTCGGCACTTCGCACTTCGCACTTCGCACTTCGGCACTTCGCACTTCGCACTTCGCACTTCGCAAATCAAAGGCGCCACCAACTTTACCGTCCGCGCAGCCGAAAGGCGCGACGCTGCTTTCCTCTACGTAATTCCCGCTCCTCCACTACGCCAACCATCGTATAGGCAAACTCGCGCTCCGCGGGAGAATTCCTGCTGTTAGGAAACGAATCCCTCTCTCAGGAGCAAGATGATGAAGATTCTCCCAGGACGTCGAGCGATTCTCGTGCTCGGCATTTGTGGCGTCGCCGCATGTGATCCCGCCGCACCAGTGAGCCCCCCGGAAGCCAATCTGAAAAAATCCGCTTCGTCCCGGATCCCCGTGCCGCCTGGGCTGGTCGAGCTCACGCTCGGTGGTTCAACGACCTCGATCTGGCCGTACACCGGCACCAACTTTTCCGGCGTCGGGCAGGATCCGATCAATCTCGTTTTCACCGGAAATGCGGATCCGACTCAGATTCGCGCCGCGCTCGCCGGCCTCGACGGGAACAGGACCGCGTTCGGATTTCCGGCTGTCTTTCCCTTCGATTGTACCTGGAGCGACGCGATGGGTGCGGTGCAGACTTCCTACGGATCGCCCGACGCATGGACGGGAAGCGCCGTGCAGCTGGAGTGCGGCGCGTACGGTCCGCTCCGCTTTCACCTGCGGTTGTTCCGGCATGGGGAGATAACCCTTGGCGCCGCGCACTTCGAGCTGCTGATTCCCGGCACGGCTGATCATCAGGTGCTGAGTTGGGAGCTTGCCGAGAAGTTCCTGACCGTGGACTTCGCTCGGAGCGGCCTGCTCGGCGCCGCGCCCTCGCAGACGGGAATGATCAATGATGCATCGACGTTCCGCACGATTCCGGCCGTCATCTACAACGGCGTTCCCGTCCCTCTTCGCGCGGCGATAGGTGGTCCGTTAGGCAACGTGACGAGTGCGGTGGGGATCGGCACCGATGGGAGCGCGACGGTTCTGGCGCTCGCCGGCGCCGTAGAGGTAACCGCCAGCGAGGATGTCGAGGAGCTGGTGATCACATACGGTCAGGTCGTTCCAAAGCCGTTCTGCGCGCCGTCGCCGACGAGTCTGATCCGGATCGACGGCCCGGTTACGCTGCGGCAGAAAGCACAGACGACTGCATCGGGCGAGTACATCGCGAACTTCATGGCGACTGGCTCGCTGGTCATTACGCCCATCGATCCCGCGACCGGAGCGCCAAGCGGCCCATCGTATCGGGCGCAAATAGTCGAGCGCCATTCGGGGCACCTGAACGCGGTGACGCAGAGTGGATCCAACCTGAGAGAGCAGCATGAGCTGCCCCCGACGGGCGCTGATCGGGGAAGGCTGCACGAGCTGCTGCGCGTAGGGGCGGGGGAGAGCGACACGTACGTCATCGACATTTCCTGCTAAGACGTGAGATGTGAGATGCGAGTTGCGAGTTGCGAGAGCGGGGCTAGGGATACGACCCCTAACTCTACGCCTCTCGCAACTCGCATCTCTCATCTCGTAACTCGTAACTCGAACCTACGCCCATCCATGTCATAAGCTCTAATCAATGCCGTTCGTTCTCGCGAAGTCGGCGAGCTCACCCCGGGTTGCGACCTCGAGCTTGGTGAAAATGTTCGACAGGTGCGTGCTCACCGTCCGCGGCGAGATGCCGAGCGCGATTCCGATCTCCTTGTTCGACCTTCTCGCCCCGATCAGCCTGATGATCTCGATCTCGCGTCCCGTCAGGCGATCCGTTCCCGCCACCGTCGACCTGGCCGGCGGACGCGCGCCGAGCCGGCGAAGATCCTCACGAGTACGGTCCACTTCCGGCGCCGCGCCAAGCCGAAGGAGCACGTCGTGCGCGATGCGCAGCTCGCGGATCGCCTCATCCCGGTCGCCGGCCGCGGCGAGCTGACTGGCGAGCTCCTTGCGCATGCGCGCCGCGTCGTAGACGAACGGCACGCTCTCGAGAGCGGCTACTGCCTCACGCAGCATTCCGATCGCCCGTGCGCGGTCGCCCTGCACCATCGGCAGCAGCGCTGCCGCACCCATCGCCCATGCTCGCCCGAGCGGATGCCCCAAACGCTCCGACTCCCGTGCCAGGTGTTCACCATAGCGTAAGGCGCGGTCGAGATCCCGCGCTCTCAGGCATGCCTCGCACAGCACCGGAATGAGCCGGTGTACCGTCCAGACGGGGTAGCCACAACGATCGGCGATCGCCAATCCTGCCTCCGCCACCCGGATCGCGTCGTCGTACTCGCCGGCAACGAGGTGTTGAAAGGCACGGCCGGTGTGCGCCGGAACCACGCTGTGCACGTCGAGCCGCGGCGAGTCATCGAGCGCCGTAGCCGCGCCGCTCAACTCCCAGGCTTCATCGATTAGCCGTACGCCGAGCTCATGCTCACCGCGCGCGAGCCGTACAATGGCGGTCCATACCAGTAGCCGGGGGAGGAGGGCACGCTGGTCCAGCACTCGCGCCAGAGAAATCCCGCGGTCACCTAACATGAGCGCCGTTTCCCAGTCCCCCGTCGCCGACGCCAGCTCGATGGCGATCTCGTCTACCCACAGCTTGAGTACCGGCGAGTTCGTCTTTTCGGCGAGCCGTTCTGCCTCGGAGGTGTGGTATCGGGTCGCCGCCTCGTTGCCGGAGAGCCCTCCAAGCATCCCTAACGCCCAATGAACGGTGCACTCCACGGACTTCTGCTCCGTTTCACGGGCGAGCGCCAGCGCAATGTTGCCGTGATGGCGAGCTTCCTCGGGCGATCCGGTCCACAGGGCGAGCAGCAAGTGCGCTCGATGAAGCCGTGCCAGCAGCGGCCGGTCCTCGACCTGAGCAGCCAGAGTCCGGGCGGTCTCGACGTCAGCGCGTGCGGCCGATGCGTCGCCGATCACCTGGCGGCACATGCCGCGAGCAAGGAGTACGCGGGCCCGCATCCCAGGGTCGTCCGACGCGGCAAGCGCGTCGTCGTAATGCTGCAGGGCTTCACCCAGCCGGCCGCTCCACTGCGCTGTCAACGCCAGCCGGCGGTGAAGTTCCGGTAGCCGCTTGCGGTCGTGCTTCTCCGACCACTCGACCGCCTGGACCCACAGCTCCCGTGCTTCACGATATTCGCCGAGCCGCTGCCGCGCGCGGGCAAGCGATTCCATGACAGGAATGCGCGCGTCCACCGGGTCGTCGGCCATGCGCTCCAGCGCCGCTGCGAGAAAAGACGCAGCCTCCCGGCTTGCCGACGTGTCGAGCGCACGGTTTCCGGCAATCGTCAGGTATCGAACCGCTTTCGCCCTGAGAAGCGGTTCCTCGCGCCGCTCGGCATGCAGGTAGTGATATGCCAGCTCGTGGGCATGACGTTCGTCATCGTCGCCGTACACTCGCTCGAGCGCCGCGGCAACGCTCCCATGTATTGCCCGCGCGCGCGCCCGGCCCAATTCGCCGGCCAGCGTCTCGCGGATCATCGGATGCGCCAGTTCATAGGCAACATCGCCCTCTACGTCTGTCTCCTGCACCAATCGCTGCCGGCGAAGTTCAGCCAGCGCCTCGAATAGGACCTCGGGCGCAAGCCCGGCAATGTCGGCAAGGACGCGATGCTCGATGCGCGCGCCCAGAACCGCCAGGAGGTCGGCGACCTGGCGCGCTGGCGGGCTCGTGCCGCCGAGGCGGACCAGCAGTGCCTCACGAACGGACGCCGGCAGTACCAGGTTCTCATCATCGAACCCTTCCCAGTGTCCCTCGCGCATGACGAGCCTTCGTTCCGCGATGAGCGCCTTGAGAGTCTCCTCGGCGAAGAAGACGTTGCCTCGCGTCCACCGGAAAAGCAGCGAGGCAAAGCCGTGAATGACGGCTTTCGGTGCGCCGAAAGTCTGCGCGACCAACTCGCCCAGCTGATCGCCGTCGAGAGGTGGAACGGCCATGACGGTGGTATGCGCCTGCGACCGCATCGATCGAGCAAAGGCAGACAGGCGATCGTTTTCGGCCGGCGTGAGGTCGGACAGGGTACCGATCATCACCAGGGGAACACCATGTGCCTGTCGGGCGGCAAAGTGCAGCAGCTCGAGCGTCGCGAAATCGGTCCACTGCAGGTTGTCGATCCCGAACAACAGAGGGCGACGTGAGGCAATGCGCTGGAGAAGGCGGGTCACCGACCATAGCACGCGAGGGCGCAATTCCTCTGGCGGTTCGACCGTTCTTGCCGGCCGATCTTCGGCAAGTCGAGGCAAAACGAGCGCCAGCTCGGAAGTCGCGCCGCGTACCATGGCGGAAAGCGATGCCGGATCGAGGTCACGTACCAGGGGATCGAGCGCATCGGTGAGTGCCGCGTACGGCACGCCTGCCTCGACTGGATAGGCGGTTCCGATCGATGTGCTCCAGCCGGATCGGTTGGCCCACTCGGTAAGACTCTGGAGGAGTCGAGTCTTGCCGACACCGGACTCGCCATGCAGAAGGATGGAGGCCGGTTCGCGACGTGCGGCCGTGAGCTCCAGGACACCGCGCAACTGCTCCAGCTCGCGTGAACGGCCGACGAGCGGCAGGTGTGGAAGTGGAGCGGTCACGACTCGGTCCTCGTGAGGGACTGGTGACGTACACTCAATGCGTCGGCCGCCCCACGCCGGGCCTCGACATTACAAGCGTATGCGTTCCCGGTGCGGGGTGCAAGCAGTGGCTCCGCCGCGGGACGAGGTCCACCTGGCACCGAGAACCCGCCTGGCGACAAGAGTGACTCTTCGCTCAGCTCGATCGGGCGGATAATGCGCTTCCGGCGCTCGCGGACGGCGTCCACCGAGCAGGCGCCCGCTCCAGATAGGTGAAGCGACAGAAATCCAGCCATGTAAAGCAGGCTTACTTCGTAGCCGGGCATTCCGAATTGCGGGCCTTCCGCGGTGACCGCGGCCAGTTTGACGAAATCGAAACCACTCGGCATGTGAATGAGGAACAGGATCGCCGACACGTTTATGGCCAGCGGCACCGAGACCGTGCGGACCCATGCACCGGTGAGCAAGGCGATTCCGCCGAGGAAGGAAACGAGGCTGATGATCCACAGCGTCAATGTGGGATGGGTCATGCCTAGCTGGCTCAACATCCAGGTGAACGCCATGCGCTCATCGGCCATTACTACGTTATGCCAGCCGTGGTGTATGCAGCCGATGCCTAGCAGGATGCGGAGGGGCAGCGGAGCGTATCTCTCGAGTTTCGTCGTCATGTCGCCCTCTTGATGAAATGTGTTGCTTCGGGTGCGTAGCAGCAGATCGATGACCGGCATTGCATCGGATTCATCGCCGAGCGTACAGGTTCGCGAACACGGTGTCGGCGGGGTACTCCGCCAGCGCGGTAAGCACCACCTGATAGGCGGTGTCGCCGATGGCGCGCACTACTCCGTGAACTGAAAGGGAATCGGTGGAAGCCAGAATTGATCCGGTGATCGTGCTGTCGCTGATCCGGAACTGGCCCGAGAGCGGGCCGCCAGAGAGGGAGCAGCCTGCAAGCGCCGAGTGAGCGAAGCGACCATCAATGGCCGAGACCAGAGCGATCTTCTTGAGGCGGGCGCCAAGCCTAATGAGAAAGGAATAGCTCACCGCCCCCGCGAACGTCCCATCACACGAGTGGCTCACCACCGCGTGCCCGCTCACCGGCAGCGCGCCAAACGGGGTGGATACCGACGTACCGATCGTTCCGCGCATTTCCCGCAGTGGTGCGCCGCCTTCCGCGCGTATCGTGAGTTTCTCCACCGGGAAGTGCGGCTGGGACAGCACCATCAGCGGTACGGCGAGCAGCAACGTGCCGGTAATGAGCGATTGATGTGGCATTGGAGACTCTCCAGGGTCGAGGTTCAGAAACTGCCTGGAGAGTACCGGTCGAGGGGCGAGCACGATCTCCGTCACTTGGCGTACGTCACGAGGAGGAATGGCGTAGTACCGGTAGGCGGCGCCTGCGCCATCTCGTACGTAGTCTCCTACGTCAGGCACGTCTACGTAGGACAGGCGTCATGGCTACGCATTACGACTTAGAGCGCAAATACCGGAGCGCCTCCACAATGATCGGTCAGTGGTTCATGCCGTCATTCGGGAGTTCCCAATGCGCTCATCAACACCGCCATCACCTCCGCGCCGGGTGCGACGACTGATTTCGTCGATCCTTCCCCTGGCCATCATCTGTACTCCACTGATCGAGGCGATCGTCGACCTGCCCCTGAGTGGTCGAGGGGCGAGGGCGGAGGGTCGGGGGTTGCGGGCCGGGAACACGCGACATCCGCTTGACGGCGGCGCGCCGTCCGACAACGTCGCACCTGGCGCGAAATGGGGGGCCGAACCTTCCTCGGAGGAGTGGCTGGTCGCCGGCTCGCTGGATGGATCGCACGGTTCGCCGCTGGGCGACGTGACGCCAGCCAACGTGCACACCTTGCAAGTACGCTGGATGTATCGCACCGGCGACGTATCGAACGGCCGGGATACCATCTCCGGCACAGGCTTTCAGGCCACGCCCGTAATGGTCGAGCGCACGCTCTACTTTCCGACGCCGTTCGGCCGCGTCATTGCCCTGGATGCCGAGACGGGCGCCGAGCGCTGGACCTTCGATCCCGGGATCGATCGTTCGATCAATGCGCAGCGATTCATGACCTCACGCGGGGTTGCGACCTGGGTCGATCCGTCGGCACCTATCGAGTCATGGTGCGCGCGGCGGATCCTCGTTGCCACGCTCGATGCCCGGCTGATCGCGCTCGACGCCCGTACCGGCCGCCCCTGCCAGGGGTTCGGAACCCGCGGCGAGGTGAATCTCCGGCATGGCGTACGAAACATCCGCCCGGACCGCAACGACTACCGCCAGACCTCGCCACCGACGGTCGTGCAGGATCTCGTCATCGTCGGATCGTCGATCACCGACAATAGTCGCGTTGAGTCGCCGAGCGGCGTTGTGCGCGCCTTCGATGCGCGTAATGGGCGGCTGCGGTGGAGCTGGGAGCCTCTCGTCGATCTGATTGACGACACATCGGGATCCAGGAACGCGGTGCGGTCGGGCGCCGCCAACGCCTGGTCCAGCTTTTCCGTGGATACGGCACGCAATCTGGTCATCATCCCCACTGGCAGCCCGAGCCCCGATCACTCGGGGGAGCTGAGGCCGGGACCTAACCGGCACGCCAACTCGGTGGTGGCGCTCGACGCCACGACCGGGGCGCTCGTGTGGGCCTATCAGCTGGTACACCACGATCTCTGGGACTACGACATCGCGGCCCAGCCGGCGCTCGCCGATGTTCGCCGCAACGGGCGGGTGACCCCGGTGGTGATTGCAGCGGCGAAAACGGGTTCCCTGTTCTTCCTGGATCGCAATACCGGCCGGCCGCTGTTTCCGGTCGAGGAAGTTCCGGTACCGGCCAGCGACGTACCGGGTGAGCGCGCCTCGGCCACCCAGCCAGTTCCCGTCCTTCCCTTGCCGCTGGTTCCCACGAGCCTGACGCCTGACGACGCCTGGGGCATAACCGCGCTGGACCGCCTCTGGTGTCGTGACCGCATCGCCGGACTTCGATCGGAGGGCATCTTCACTCCGCCGAGCCTGCGGGGGACCGTGGCCTTTCCCGGCTTCATTGGAGGGATGGCGTGGGGGGGATTGGCCATCGACTCCCGCCGGGGATTGCTCGTGACGAACACCAACCGCGTAGCCGGGATCATTACGCTGGTGCCGAATGCGGGCCGCGGCCAGGGTTCGGGCAGCACGATTCAGCTCCGCACCGACAGCCCGCAGGAGGGAGCACCGTACGGCGTAAGGCGCGAGTTGCTGCTGTCACCGCTCGGCCTTCCGTGCAATGCCCCCCCGTGGGGGACGCTCGTTGCGGTGGACATGGCAACCGGCCTGGTGCGCTGGGAGGTTCCGCTGGGCTCGATGCGCGACCTTACGACACTCGCCGACGCAACGGAGTGGGGATCGGTGTCGCTCGGCGGTCCGCTGGTGACATCTGCGGGGCTGGTATTCATCGGCGCCAGCATGGATAGGCGGCTGCGAGCGTTCGATGTGCTGACGGGCGAGCAGCTGTGGAGCGCCGCGCTTCCCGCATCGGCCCAGGCGACCCCAATGACATATAGAGCAACCCCGGGCGGGCGGCAGTTCATCATCGTCGCGGCAGGCGGCCACGCGACGATGGGGAGCGCACTGGGGGACTATCTCGTGGCGTTCGCGCTGCCATGAAGCCCGGCTCGCGCGGCGCTCTCGCGTGGCGCTGGACGCCGCCAGCCGTCATCGCGGCTCTGGCAGTGCTCGCTGCTCGCGTCGTGCCCTGGGGCGAAGTGGCCGAGCGCATCGCCGGCGCCTCGGCACCGATGCTGGCCATCGCCACCATAGCGACGTACCTGGCGGTGGCAGCGCGGCTGGTCGCGTGGTGGACCCTGCTGCAGGGGGTCGGGGTGATCTCCCTTGCCATGGCCGGCCGTGCGACGATAGTGGGGATGGCGATCAATTGCCTGCTCATTGCCAACGTCGGCGAAGCGCATCGAGTGGGAATCGTCGTTCGTGAGGCGCGGGTAAGTGCATCGGCGGTCATTGCCTCGGTCGTGATCGAACGTCTGATCGTGTCCGTGCCGTTTGCCCTGCTTCTCGCTGTGTCGGGGTGGATGCTGCCGCTTCCGCCGGAGCTCGCCAGGTGGCGGTTGATCGTGCTAGTTGTAATCGCGGCGATGATAATCGGGCTCCTGCTGCTTGCCCGGCCCGGTCGGCATAAGGACCCTGGCAGGTGGATGGCTTCCGGTTGGCGATTGCGCGCGGCTGATGCGCTGCGGCGATTCCGAGCGGCCGTGCGAGACCTGTTGTCGACGGGTCGGACGTCTCTAGTGCTGAGTCTCGCGGTGGCGCATTGGGTCCTTCAGCTCATCGCCCTCGTTTCGGTCGCGGCCGCGATGCAGTTCCCCTTGCCGCTTGCCGGCAGCCTGCTCGCGCTGCTCGGCATGTCCGCGAGCGGCAGTGTGCGCCTTGCTCCGGGCAATGTGGGCATCAATCAGATGGTCTATGCCAGCGCCGCGGCTGCGTTCGGTCTGGCTCCAGCAGGCGCGCTGGGCGTCGCTATCGTGCTGCAAGTGATCCAGACCGTGCCGCTGCTAGGGCTCGCCTTGATCGTGAGCGTTCTGCCCGATCGCTCGGGCCGAAGGGGCCGATCACGTCCCCCCTCGAAACTCGCATCTCTCATCTCGAGAAAGTCTCCCGCAATGAGATGGTCCCATTCCGAGTCTGTTACCGATCAGGCGCCCGCTCGTCCACCCGACGTATGGCTACCCTCGTCCAACCGCTCGCGGCCCCTCTAGGGCTGTCCAGTAAGCGGAAGAGAAGTTATCCTAGCAGCGTGAACATATCGACTTCGACGGCCCAAGCCGCCGACCGGCCGATCGACCCGCTGCGGATGGATCAGGAGTTGATCGCCCTTATCCTCAAGGGCGATCGAAACGCTTTCGGTGTCCTGGTCAAACGCTACAGCGATCCTCTATATCGGCACGCGCTCGGTATGACGGGGAGTCCGGACGTCGCCGAAGACATTCTTCAGGCATCGTTCATCAAGGCGTTTCAGCACCTCGGGGAAGTCCACGGCCGGTTCGATGCCTGGGTTTTCCGTATCGTCGCAAACGGCTGCAAGGACTGGCTGAAGAACATTCGCCGGACCCATCTCAGCTACGACGAGGACGACCAGCCCTCTTCGTTTTCCATGCCGGATGAGGATCTCGATCGGACGGAGTTGCGCACCGATCTGGATGGGGCTCTGAGCTCCCTGCCCGGATCACTGCGCGAGGCGTTCGTAATGAAGCACGTTGAAGGGCGTTCGTATGAGGAGATGGCTGATCTGTTGGGAACAACCGTAGGGGCTCTGAAAATGCGCGTACACCGCGCGCGGGAAGCGCTCCAAAGCTTGCTAGAGGAGAAATACGCGTGATGCTGCACGACGATATGAACGAGCATCCGGAGAAATCCGGCCCCGCGCCTCAGCGCGAGCGTGCGTCCAAGCCCCCCACGGAACGTGAGGTGGAGATTCCGATCCCCCGGCGCACGACGCCGGCCTCGGTTCACGCCTGGCTCGATGGGGACCTGCCCGAAGCGGCGGTACGTCGCGGCGATACGTCGCGCGACGTGGAGTTCTGGAACAAGTTGAATCGCGACATCACCGTGCGCCGGCAGATGCAGACGCCTGCCTACGTATATGACAAGATCATGGAGTCGCTTCCGGAGACTACACCGGGAATGGCGACCTCCTGGTTCCGCAAGCCGCTCGGGATGACACCGGTGATTGCGATTGGTGCGGCGGCCGCGATCTTCGCCCTGGGTATCGCCATCGCCATGTACGTGAGGTAAGCCAAGCAGCGACGGGGGGTGAGGGTAGACTCATCGAGGGTCGGGGGTCGAGGGTCAGGGGCGGGGGCGCGCTCGAGATGAGGTAAGAGCTCAATACAAGTGAAGCGGCCGTTCTCAGGCGAGAACGGCCGCTTCGCCATCCGAGGCGATCTGGCGCGCGAGTATGACGAGGGCAACACCGTCGGCAAAGAAATCGTCGACCCTTCCCGCGTCGGTGAAGCCGCCACTTCGGAGCCGATGCGCCAGCGGGGTGAATATCGAATCGTCAGGCAGCTCGGCCACGGCGAGACGACCGCCGTGCGACCAGGTGAGGGCGAGCGCGCGCTCCAGTACGTCGAGGCAGCGATCGTCGCCTCCGCACATCAGGTGCACGCGCCACGTACCGTGCCCTCCTGCGATATGCTCCACCATCGCCAGGGCAACCGGCTCTCCAGCTTCGACGTTCACCGTTAGCTGCAGCGATTCATCTCCGGCCAGCGCCGCATCCAGCTTTTCTCGCAGAAGGTCGCCACCGTACGGCGCAGCGAGGAACGGGCCGGCGAGTGAACGGACGGCGTCGGGGTGGAGTGTCGCGTTGGCGCTGCCCGGGTGGGACGGCATCACAGCGACCATGATGCTGGCGACCGGTCCCACCGGTGTTCGCGAAGCTGGGTACGCAAATCCTCCGGCAGGGCTTCACCATCGCTCACGCCGAGGTTTGCCCGTACATGCGGGATGGATCGCATTCCGGGAATGACGGTGCTCACCCGCGCGTCGCTCAGGATGAACCGCAGCGCCAGCTCGGGAAGCGATATCCCGGCGGGGACGAGCGGCCGCAGCGCCTCCACACGCTCCACGGTGGGAGCAAGATTCTCGGGGCCGAAATAGATCCGGCGGAAGTCGCCCTCGGGAAACTCCGAATCGACGGTCAGGGTGCCGGCGAGCGATCCTTCATCGAAAGGCACGCGTGCGATGACGGCGATGTCCAGCTCCTCGCAGAGCGGGAAGAGCTCGTCCTCGGGGGACTGATCGAAGATGTTGTAGATCACCTGAACGGCATCGACATGACCGGTGCGAAGCGTATCGAGCCCGTTCCACGGCTCCCAGCGGTTGACGCTGATCCCGACACCGCCTATCAGCCCTTCGCTTTTCAGGTCGTTCATCGCGCGCCACCAGCGATCGTCATGCGCCCAGGCGTCTTCCCATACGTGGAATTGCAGCAGATCGAGGTAGGGGAGGCCGAGGTTCCCCAGCGTGAGCTCCGCGTACTCCCGAATGTGATCGGGCGGGAAAACCTCGTCCAGCGGCACGCCGCGCTGTGACGGCCATTGCCTGTTGCGGGGCGGGATCTTGCTGGCGGTGTAGAGGCGATGTTCGGGATGCGCGCGCACCAGCTCGCCCAACAAGCGCTCGCTGTGGCCGTTGCCGTATCCCCACGCCGTGTCGAAAAAGTTGCAGCCGAGCCGGACAGCCTCGGCGAGTGCCTCGCGCGAGCGCGCATCGTCCGACCCGCTCCAGCCGGCCATCCCCCACATGCCGTAGCCTATCTCGGAGACGGGCCAGCCGAGCCGGCCGAAGCGGCGAACGTGCACTGGACTCGTCAGGCGATTTTGCCGTCGTCCTCGAGTACGAACGTGACCATCAGGTTGACCTGATACGTTGTGATCTTGCCGCCCTCGACTCGCACCTGCTGTTCCTTAATCCACGCGCTCTTCACGTTGCGCAGGGTTTTCGTTGCGCGGGAGATGCCCTGCTGGACAGCGTCCTCGAAGCTCTTCGAGGAGGTGGAACTGATCTCGGTGATTCTGGCAATCGACATTTTTACTCTCCTTTTGGGATCGGATCGGTGGGCATCGCGTCGAAATTAGCGATGCGCATCTCAGACAAACTAGCGAAACGGCTCCCCCGTGGCGGATCTCTACCGGCCTCAGCCGGCGACGGACAAGGGCGTCTCGTCGGTTTCGCGGTGATTGGTCGATCGCGGCGGAGCCGCATCCAGCTACGGTGAGATCCTACCCGACACACCCCACTGTTGGGGAAGCTCACGCGCCGAGCGGTAGCGGCCAATGTAACGGTGATTCTTGGGGCACTGCGTCTCGATTTCCACCTCGCGAACGAACGTCGAGGTCATGTCGCCGCCGATCGACAACTCTCCAACTCTCTCGCTGGTAACGGACAAGCTCCAACTCCGGTGATACTCCCGCTCACGCGTCCATTTCGTCTGGTGCATGTGCGGCTTCGGATCTGTCTCCGTGCTGCTCGGCGCGAGCCGATCGTATTCATACCCGATGCGAAGGCGGCCGCGCCCGAGCTCTCGCTCGAGCAGCGTATACGCGTCATCACGTGTGCAGATGTGTTCCCGCGGATCAAAGTCCGCGGTCTGCTCCAGTGGCAGGTCGTAAAGGCCTCCGATTCCGGTGATGTTGACGAGCACTTCGTAATGCTGCCGGTCATCCAGTTTCTGCCAGATGGAGTAGTCGCCGCTGAGGTTCGCGACGAGGACGGCGCAGTGGCCGGCACTAATGGTGATGACGGATTGCTGGTGAAACTTCTTCTCTTCGGTCCACCCTCCTCCGGCGAATCCGGCGGCTCGTATTCGCAGGCCGATCTTGCTGCCCGTCGTCAGGCCGGAGGTGAAGGTGCCAGTACTCCCGGATATGTTAGGACAGTGCAACTCGCCAACGGGAACGGGATCCAGCGTTTCCAGCGGGAGGTACTCTTCCACGATGTCGAAGTTCGTGGTGTAGAGGAGAAAGCGTGCCCAAACGCCATCTCTGATAACGCGCGCATAGGTTTTCTCACCGGTGCGAACGGCCCGTGCTGCGTCGATCTCCTGGCCGAAGTGCGCGGACGCGGCAAGAAACTCCTGCTCCGAGAACACGTTGGCGATGAGCGGATCAGTTAGTTCGTCCTCAGGAAGCAATTGAACGCGCTGGAGCACGTGCAGAGAGGAAAGTGGTCGTTGGTCCGTCGGGTCGGGCGGTCCAGGCGGGTCAGGCAACTTCCGCCGGCGCGGGCGTACGATATCATCGAGGCCAAAGTCCTTGAATGCAGGGAGCTTGAACAGCTCGGGCTCGCGGATCGGGAGTCCGGCGTCTCCCGTCGAATCGGTCGGCATGGTAACGCTCCCCAGGCGTGGAGTATTGGCCGAGCATCGTTGGCACAATGACATGCACACGCGGGGAAGCCGGCGCAAGGCGTTGGCCGCCGCGGTATTCCACTTGATCTTCGTCACGGCGCCGCGCCGCGAGAGCGGTAACGCGAACAACGCTCCAAACGCTATAAGTGCACTGCCCGTCCCATCGCCCCCAACGCCGCCTCCTTAACCGCCTCGCTCAACGTCGGATGGCCGTGAACCGTGATTCCTACGTCCTCCGCCGTTCCCCTGTACTCGAACGCCAACACCAGCTCGGCAACCAGCTCCGATACATTCGGCCCTATCAGGTGCGCCCCAAGCAGCTCATCCGTCACGTCGTCGGCGAGCAGCTTGACGAACCCACTCGTATCGCCGTAGGTCCGCGCGCGTCCGTTGGCCGAGAATGGGAACTTGCCCACGCGATAGGCGCGGCCCTCCTCCTTCAGCTGCTCCTCCGTCTGGCCGATCGACGCGATCTCCGGCCACGTATACACGATCGCCGGCATCGACCGATAGTGCATCCGAGCCGGCCTGCCGGCGACAACCTCCGCCGCCACGACGCCCTCCTCCTCCGCCTTGTGCGCAAGCAGCATTCCGCCAACGGCATCGCCGATTGCGAACACGTTTGGCAGGTTGGTCCGCATCTGATCGTCCACCTTGATGGCGCCCCGGTCGGTGAGCTCGATGCCTAACGCCTGCGCATCGACCCCGGTCAGCGATGGCTTGCGGCCAATCGACACCAGCACGTAGTCGGCCTCGACTGTTTCGCCCTTGCCGTCCGATTCGAGCTCGAGCACGACGCGATCGCCTTCACCACGTCCACTAGCGACCTTGGTCGCGGTGCGCAGCTCGAGTCCCTGCCGTGAGAAGACGCGCGCCGCTTCCTTGATCACCTCGCCGTCGCTACCGGGTAGAATCGTCGGCAGCAGCTCTATGACGGTCACCTCGGCGCCTAACCGGCGCCAGACAGAACCGAGTTCGAGACCGATCACGCCGCCACCGATCACGACCAGATGCTTCGGCACCTCGGGAATCTTCAGCGCACCGACGTTCGAGAGAATCCGCTTCTCGTCGAAGGGCAGGAAGGGCAGCTGTATCGGCACCGAACCGGTCGCCAGGATCACGTGCTTCGGTTGATAGGTCGTTTCGCTCCCGTCGTGGGCGCGCACCGTCACCATGTTGTCCCGGCTCAGCGTTCCCTCGCCCTTTGCCCAGGTGATCTTGTTCTTCCTGAACAGGAACTCGAGTCCCTTCGTGTTCTGCGCGACGACCTGATCTTTTCGCTTGAGCATTGCCTGCAGATCGAGCTCGACCCCGCTCAGCGTTATGCCATGCTCCGCCGCGTGCGTCCGCGCGAACTCGTAATGTTCGGAGCTCTGCAACATGGCCTTCGACGGGATGCACCCGACGTTGACACATGTGCCGCCGAGTGTGGCATCACGCTCGACGACGACGGCGGAGAGGCCGAGCTGAGCGGCGCGGATCGCGGCGACGTAGCCGCCCGGCCCGGCGCCAAGAATCAGAAGATCGGGGGAGGACATTGTGATACGCTACGAGATGCGAGGTGATCGTTGGCGGCGCACTGCGAACTGCGCACTGCGCACTGCGCAACAGCTGCAAACAGCTGCAAACAGCTGCAGACAGCTGCAGACAGCTGCAGACAGTGCAAACAGAAAGATGGGCACGGCGGCGCTCGGATGACAGCCACGCTGCCACTTGTGGCAGAATGATCATTATGACTGACTACGCCGAGCTTGCCCCGCATGATCCACTGCAAAAGGAGGCCTTCGGCCAGGATCGTATCTGGCGGATGCGCGTCTATCGGCTCTCGCTCGAGCTGTGTTCCGTCGCACGAGACGACTTCGCGCTTCTGCGCGCGCGAGTCGAGCTCCGCAATCTCGCGAGTCAGCTGTTTCGCGCGACCGGATCAATCGGCGCGAACATAGCGGAAGGTTACAGCAGGAGCAGCAGCCGAGATCGTGTCAGATTTTTTGAGTACGCGCTGGGCTCCGCCCGCGAAGCGAAGCACTGGTACTACCTGCTGAGCAACGAATTCACCGTAGCGGTACTCGTTCCGCGTCTCCGATTGCTGGATGAAATCGTCCGACTACTCCTCGCAATAATTCCCGCCGAACGCCGCCGCGGTGCGCTAACGTCACCGTAGCTGTCCGGGATGTTGCGCAGTGCGTAGTGCGCAGTGTATTACCGAACTACTCAACAAGCATCGATCCCGGCTCTTCCAGCAACTCCTTCAACCGCACCAGAAACAGCACCGCCTGCTGCCCATCGACTATCCGGTGGTCGTAGGTAAGCGCCAGATACATCATCGGCCGGATCTCGACCTTTCCATCTATCGCCACAGGGCGATCCTGGATCTTGTGAAGGCCTAATATCCCCACCTGGGGGTAGTTGAGAATCGGCGTCGAGACGAGCGAGCCGAAGACGCCGCCGTTCGTTATGGTGAAGGTGCCGCCGGTCAGGTCGTCCATCGTGAGCTTGCCATCGCGCGCACGCTTCGCCACATCGGTCAGGCGGCGGGTGAACTCGACCATCCCGATGCGGTCGGCATCCTTGATCACCGGGACGACCAATCCCTGATC
>CAZPCC010000039.1:0-8350 GCA_964584905.1 uncultured Gemmatimonadaceae bacterium
GGGCGAGGCTGCGGGCAAACTCGAGCAGGGGATGCGCTCCGACGTAGAGCGGCTCCCTCCCTGGCTGGCGTTCGAGCGCCGTATCCTCGTGAAGGAGGATGCGTCGGCGGCGCTTCGCAGCTCGCTTTCCCGCGGCGGCACACGGCACCGTACGTTACGCAGCGGAGAGGCGATCGTAATCGGAACGGCGACAGACCCGTACCAACCTGCAGAGAGGCGTTTTCGCGTTACTCGCGGGCTGCTCGAGGTCCTGGCCGAGCACAAGGGACTCGAGATCGTGGTCATCACCAAGAGTCCGTTGATAACGCGTGATATCGACGTCCTGTCCCGAATCGCGGCTCGATCGTCGCTGTGCATCCATCTCTCGCTAATAACGCTCGACCGCGACCTCGCCCGTCGAATCGAGCCACGCGCGCCAACACCTGACGCCCGGCTCAGAACTCTGGGAAGGCTGCGCGAAGCCGGCATCGACGCCGGGGTCAACTGCATGCCGGTGCTTCCCGGAATAACGGACCACCCTCGCGCGCTGGAAGCCCTCGTCAGGCAGGTAGCTGAACTGGGAGGATCGTACGTCGGCGCCTGCGCTCTCCGCTTGCAGCGATCGGCTCGCGCTCGATACCTGCCTTTTATCGAGCGCGAATTTCCGGCGCTGCACGACAAGTATCGCACGCAGTACGCTTCGAGCCACCAGGTGAACGACCGCTACCGCCAGGGCCTCGGCCGGCTCATGTCGAGGCTGTGCGACCGGTACGGTATCCGGTGGAGGAGCTACCGCAACGACGAAGATGAAAAGCTGGAACCGCCTCTCGAAGACGGTGCGAGCCAGCTATCGCTGCTGTAGATGAAAATGGAAGCCCGCGACAATCTCTATGGCTTGGGCCTGGACATGAAGCGCTCGTACAACTCCGTGTGTCTGTCGGTGAACGGCACCAGCTCTCCCCGAATGAACAGATGCCTGACGGTGCTGCGTACATCGAGCGGATCGCCGGTCGTCACGATCACGTTGGCGATCTTGCCGGGCTGAATGCTCCCGTACCTGTCGCTGACGCCCCAGATTTCGGCCGGGTTGATCGTCAGCGCGCGCAGGGCGGCGTCGGGGTCGAGTCCGTACGCGGTGGCCAGGGCGGCGTTGTACGGCAGGTTGCGTGAGTCGGAGGCGTTGTCGGTCTGGAAGGCGATCTTCACTCCCGCCCGTGCGAGTACGCCGGGATTCGCGTAGATCGCATCATAGGGTGCGTCCGGTGCCGGAGCGCGCGTGAGCGGTCCGACGATGACCGGCACCTGACGACGTGCCAGCTCATCCGCCAACTGCCATGCCTCGCTGGCGCCGCGCAGGACCACCTTCAGATCGAAGGTGTCGGCAAGTGCCAGCACACCGCGAATCTGGTCCTCGGTATCGACGTCGAACACGACAAGCTGCTCGCCCCGCATGACAGGTATCATCGACTGCATGACGAGGTTCGTCCGGGCACTGTTCGCCGAGGCGCCGTTCGTCCGCCCCACTACCTCGGCATACGTTCTGGCATCGCGCAGAAAGCCGTACAGCGACTGCACCTGACGGCTCATCGCTTCGCGCTGCTCGCTCTCCGACTGCTGCGGCCCGAATCGCCGTCCACCGCCGCGGCTGCGCGGGTAGTTCATCACCATCGCGGCCCGCGGGCTGGCTGCCATCTCGTCAGGCGTCCAGCCGGCGAGGTCGATCAGCGCAGCCTGGCCGCTGATCAATCCACCCTGCGGCCCGGTAATCGCCGTCGTGATCCCGTTGGCTCGCGCGACCGGAATCAGCTCGGAATGCGAGTTGACCGCGGTGAGAGCCTCGTTCTGCGGGTTGAACTCGCCGATCTCCTGCAGGTCGGTGGGTCCCGGTACAGAGCCGATCTCGGTGAGACCGAGTTGTGTGCCGGAGTCGATCATTCCCGGGTAGATGAATAGCCCGGAGCCATCTATCACCGTGGCGCCGGCGGGCGCCTGAACGTTGGCCCCCACCCCGACGATCGTCCCGTTGGTGATGACGACCGTGCCGTTAGGTATCCGGGGCCCCGACACGGGAACTATCGTCGCCCCGCGAATGACGTAGCTGCCGGCTCCTGGCGAGGCGTTGGGCGGCGTCGCGTCCTGCGCCGGCAGCACTGGCACTACCCCCAACAAAGCCGCCACTGCAAGCGCGCGGACAGCGCCCCCGCGTCCCGCGTCCCGCGTCGCGCATCCCGTTTGTCCAGACATGATCACTCTCCGTCCTCGTCAGGCGTGACCGGCTGTGGTGGCACCCGGCGCTCGATCACCGACTCGAGCGTCTGCGCGGTGCTCCGGTCGAAGAAGGTCCGCCCGTCGATCAGCGTCAGCTCGACGCGTGAGGCGGGCGCGAAGGGGTGTCCATTGAAGATCGCCAGGTCGGCATCCTTGCCGACGTCGATCGAGCCGACGCGGTCATCGATTCCCAGCTGATAGGCAGCGTTGAGCGTTATCATCCGGAGTGCCTCTTCCTCGGAAACGCCGCCGTAGTGCATCGCCTTCGCGGCTTCCTGATACAGCCGCCGCGCACGCTCATCGGAGTCGGAGTTGATCGACACCCGCACGCCGCGATCAGCCATGATCGCCATGTTGTGAGGGATGGCGTCCCACGCTTCCATCTTGTAAGCCCAGTTGTCGGCGAACGTCGACGCCCCGCTGCCCGAGGCCGCCAGCTCGTTGGCGACCTTGTAGCCCTCCAGAACATGCTGGAAGGAAGCGACGGTGAAGCCGAATTCCTTGGCGATTCCGAGCATCATCAGAATCTCGTCGGCGCGGTAGGAGTGCGCATGCACCAGCCGCTTACCTTCCAGGATCTCGACCAGTGCGTCGAGCTGCAAGTCGCGCCTTGGAGGCACCGGCGCCGCCTGACCACGACGGGTGCCAGCGCGTGCCGACTCGTACGCACTCCATTCCCGCTGGTACTCCTGCGCCCGCGTGAACGCATCGCGCAGCAGCGCCTCGACACCCATCCGTGTGAACGGGTACCGCCGCTCCCGCCCGGGAATGCCTGACGAGTTCGTACGACGCACGTTCTCGCCAAGCGCGAACTTGATGCCGGGAGGCGCCCCTTCGAAGATCAGACTGTCCACCGGGAGCCCGTAACGGAGCTTCACCACCGCATTCTGTCCGCCGATCGTATTCGCCGACCCGTGCAGGATGTTGAGAGTCGTCGTGCCGCCGGCCAACTCGCGATACAGATTTATCGCGTCCTGCCTCAAGACATCGGTCAACCGCACCTCGGCGGTGATCGAGTTGGTTCCCTCATTGATCGCTTCGGACGCAGAGTGCGAGTGCGCGTCGATGATTCCGGGGATGACGTACTTGCCCGTTCCGTCAATGATCCTCGCCCCCTGCGGCGCCGTCACATCGGCGCCTAGCGCGGCGATCTTGCCATCGCGGATGACGATCGTCCCGCGCTCGATCGTCCCGTGGCTCGCGGTCATGATCGTCGCGTTGGTGATGGCGACGAGACGCGCGGCAGGCGGGATCGGCGCGCTGAACGGAGCAAGCGCACCATTCGGCGTTTCGGCGGCAGGCTGATTCTGCGCCGGCACCGCGGTGGAGAACACGAGTGCGACGAATCCCGCTGTACAGGCCGCGTACCGCAGGGCATGCCCTGTGGTTCGAATGCGTCGACGAATTTCAAATGCTGATTGCATAGCTAGTGAGGAATCTCTCTGAAGGAGAATGACGAAAAAAGCTGAACCGCAGGGTACGCGAAGGTTCTGAACAGAAAAGACCACCCTCCCCGTTATAGGTCTCGCCTTTCTGACATCAAGGTCGAAGGGTGCGACAGATGAGGCGGATTGGGCGGATGAGGCTGATCGGTCTCGTGTCAATCAGAGATCAAATGTCCTAGCGTAGCTCTGCATGGGAGAAAGTCTGGAAGCGTTATGGAACAGCGAGAACAACAACAAGACAACCAACATTTCCACCTCGCGCGAGGATCCTTCCCTCACTCAGTCATTATCCGCCTCATCCGCCCAATCCGCCTCATCTGTCGCACCCTTCGACCTTGATGCCAGCTACCGGCCCACTCATTTCAATGCAAACCGAAGTCGAGATCCCCAACACCTCTTTCAGAACCGAAACAACCTCACGGAGTCTTGCGTGCCGTGAACTCCGCCGATCCCATCGGACCCAATCCCACCGAGCCGGCCATCTGATCGCCACGGTCACCCTCGAGCATGCCATCGAAGGAAAGCGGAATAGTCTCGCCGCCCATCGTCAGGGTAGCGGACCAGGTCACCCGACGGCCCTCGATGCGGCCGTCGGCTATCTCCATGCGACCCAACTCGCTCACCATCGTGCCGCGAATCGTGCTGCCATCCTGCGTGATCGTGAGCGTCGACGTGTTGGCGCCCTGCGGCGTGTTCACGACCATCTGCCAGGTGCCCGCGATCTGCATGACCGGTGCGTTCATCGTTCCGGAGTCGCCCGCCGCGGCGCGGCGGCCGCGCGCCGGAGGCGGCGTCACATCGCTCCTCACGCCGTCGACGAACACCATGCGAATCTTCGCGCTGTCGGAGAGCAGATCGTTCTCCGTCACGACGAGGTTCGCGATCTTTCCCGTCTCGATGGTGCCTAGCATATTGCCGGTTCCCGCCAGCTCGGCCGCCCGCTGTGTAATCGCGGCAAGCGCCACATCGTGCGGCAAGCCGCGCTTGACCGCGGTGCGCACGTTGGCGAGGAACTGGCTGGCCGGCAGCCCGCCGGACGCAAGCGCGAGGCGTACGCCCGCGCGGTGCAACGCGGCGGCGTTCCCTTCGATCAGAACTCGCGCTGCGCTGTCGGCGCTGGCGCTATCGTCAGGCGCATGGCGCGCGGCGAATCGGAACTGCCACCCGGTCACCGTCGGCGCCTTGGGAAAGTTCACCGATACGACCACCGGAACGCCGGCCAGCGCATCCGTCGCGCGGAACCCCTCGGTCGCACCAACGACCGTCAACGAAAGGTCGAACTCCCTGCCAAGCCTGACCGCGCGCCGGATCTCGTTCTCGTCGTCGGCCCAGAAGAACACGGGGCGCTCCTTCCGCACGACCGGAACCAGCGCCTCCACGGCCGGGTCGAATGCCGGGCGCTCGAGCCCGCGAGGACTCGCCCGCCACCGCTCCATTAGCGCCCCGTGCCGCTGGGCGTCGTACATCGCCTGGCGTTCGTAGGCAATGACGCCTAGCAACGTCTGCGGGTAGCGGCCGGAGACGCCCTGGAATCCCATCGCCAGGGCAACGGCTGGGCGAAGCACCTGCTCATCGAGCGAGTCGCGCATCGGCACCAACGCCGCAAGACCGCGGAACGCGCCCCGCGTCGGCGCGATGAGCGCGGCGGTGATCCCGCCTTCCCGCGCCGCCCGTGCGTCGCTGGCCGCCGATCGCAACTCCTCGGCGATCGACCGCTGCGGCGTCAGCCCCTGCGGTTCGGTATCGCCGCCCTGCCCACCACCCGGGGCGCTGGCACGCGACGGAGGTGCCGGAAGCCCGATGGTCGATGTCAGATCGATGATCCCGGGATAGACCGTGCGCCCGGTGAGATCGACCACGCGCGCGTCAGGCGGAACGGCGACGTTGGCACCTACCGCTGCAATGAGGCCGTCGCGAATGACGATCGTTCCCTTCTCGATCGGTCCACGCCCTACGGTCTCGATGCGCGCGTTGGTGAGCGCCCATGGGAGTTCCTGAGCTGCGCGTTCACACGGCAGGAACGCGAGCGCGGCGAGAGCCAGAGGTAGGGAGCGGGGGAGCATTTTTGGGAATCGGGAAGCGGGAAGCGGGAGAGCGGAATCGGGGAAGCGGGGACCGATTCCCGATCCCGATTCCCGAAAACCCTACGCATCGCGATAATGCAGCGCTGCGCACGGCGATGCGAGAGCTTCAGGATCGATTCTTTCGTTCCCATTTCCCATTTCCCAACTTTCCCGATTCCCGATTCCCGATTCCCGAACCCGCTACCTCCCGAACCCCGGCAACTCCCAAATGTCCACCCTATTGAGCGCGATGTAGGGAACGGCTATCCGGCGCCGGCGGGTGTCGATTCCGATGTCCGCTGGCGCACCGGTGGTGCGGATTATCGGGTGCGGATGGCCTTCGATCACCGCGTAGATCATCGAATCGCGCTGGCTGGTTACGACGATGGCGCCGTCCAATAGCTCGATCCCATCGTGGCGGCCGCCGGGCATCGAGTCGAGCTCGGCGAGTGTGCCCGTCACCGGATCGTAGGTGCGGAGCGTGCGCGCGTTCCCCCAGGTGGCGAGGAGAAAGCGGTTCCGACCGGCGTCCCAGGTGATCCCGTTGGGGGGACCGGTCATCGAATCCTCCACGGCCACTTCGGCGGTACCGCTGGTGATTCGATAGACGCGGCCCCGGCCCGTGTCGGTGATGTAGAGGCGGCCATCCGGCCCGACCGCCACATCGTTCAGGAATCCCGGCTCATGCGCCGAGAAGTCGACGAACGCCGCCTGCGCGCCCGTCCGGCGGTTGAATCCGTGCACCCCATCGGCATCGGCGACCCAGAGCGTGTCGCCGCGGATCGCCATTCCGCGCGGCTGGTGCAGGGGCAAGGCTGCGGTGCCGGTCATGAACTTCTGCGCCTCGATCGTGCCATCGTGCCTGACGCGGGCGATGTAGCCGTTGGAATCACGCGCGGCGGCGGACCGCGCGCCGAAGTTGGCGATGAAGTAGACATCCTGATCGGGATCGTACCTAACGGCTTCGGGTCCCTCGAGACCGGTGACCGTTGCGACCAGCGTCGTGGAGTCCTGGCGTGTGGCGAGGGCTGGTTGCGCGGTTAGCGGCGCGGCTGGCGCTGCCAGCGCCAGCGCCAGCGCGGGTGCGGCGACCCGCCGGAACACACTGGACATGTACAAGGCGTGAGTGGAGTTGATGCCAGGCATGATGTGAGAAGGAATGGGGTTCGCGCGGAGTGCACCGCCGCCCTCTGTTGGGCGACCTGCCGCTGATTCTCGCACGATGCCCGGCCAGGCACAACGGCGGATGCGGGCGCGCGGGCCTGCACAGGATTGCGTTAGGCATGCCGCCGTATGTCTGGGCTCAACCGACCTCAGCGTCTTTTCGATCAGCCGTGCCGGGAAGCCATGGGACCCTTGCGCGCTCGAACCTCCGGCCCCATACTGATCATCCCTTTCGGTTTTTGTTCGGCTGATTGAAGCTCGAGTCCGCCTGAATGGCGGTCGCAATTTCTGGTCTTTTTATTTCGGTTTTTCTTCGGTTTCGGCCTGCATCCTGCACCTTTTCCCTTCATGAGTACCGCCCTTTCATCTCTCCGCCGTCAACTCGAAGAACTGGTTCCCACCCCACCCATCGAATCACGGGGTGTGGGAACCGGGATAACCGCGCTCGACGAACTACTGCCGATGCGGGGGCTACCACGCGGAAAACTGACAGAAATCCGAGGGGAGAGAAGCAGCGGTATAGCGACAGTATTGCGCCATATCGTAGCCGACGTAAGCCAGGATCGGCTTGTGGCCTATGTCGATGCTCGGCGAACGCTGATGGCGGGGGATTTTATCGGGAATCGGGAACCGGGAATCGGGAATCGAAAGAGCGGGAAAGGGGAAACGGGAAAGGGGAAACGGAGTTCGACAGGATCCTCTCGGATTCCCGATTCCCGAGTCCCGATTCCCGAACATCTCTGGTTCATCCGCCCCCCCATTCCCTCCGACGGCCACTGGTGCGCTGATGTGCTGCTGCGGAGCGGGGCGTTCGCGCTGGTGGTGCTCGATGGAGCACCGCCGCTCTCGCGCTCGACCGCGGCGCGGTTGATCCGGCTGGCCCGGGAGACTGGGACGGCACTGGTGGTGGCGGGGGAAGTGGGTCGGGGAAGCGGTGTCACGGGTGCGGCGGTGCGGATTCTGGTCGGGAATCGGGAATCGGGAATCGGGAATCGGGGTGGAAATCGGAAAAGCGGGAAAGGGGAAATCGGGAATCGGGAATCGGGAATCGGGAATCGGGAATCGGCCCACTCTCCGTCAGGCATAACGATACTTGGCGGTGCAGCCCCCTTTCCCATTTCCCATTTCCCATTTCCCGCTTCCCGCTGTCTGCTCATCACGATCGAAAAAGGCGGCATTCGTCGCGGAGTCGAGGTGGAGTATGCAATCGGTCTGGAAGATCGCCTGTGTGCGCATTCCGCGGTGGGCGATCGGCGTGCGGCGGGAAGAGGGTCGGGAATCGGAAATGGGGAATCGGGAATGGGGAATCGGGAATCGAGAATCGGCCAGCCCGAACCCGGGAAACGGGAAACGGGAACCGGGAAATCATCCGTTTCCCGATTCCCGATTCCCGATTCCCGAGTCCCGGCCCCACTGGGATCAGCTCCCGAT
>CAZPCC010000040.1:0-10082 GCA_964584905.1 uncultured Gemmatimonadaceae bacterium
CTGGTTGATGGCCCCACTCGGGTTGATGATCTGGCTCCCTACATCTCCGGCCGCCCAAACTCTGTCGATCGTCAGCTCGCCGGAGCGGGTCACCGTAACCTGGACGACCTCGGCGAAATAACCTCGGTGGCTGAAGTGGAAGCCGACGCCCATCCCCGTGCCACGTTGCAGCGTCCGCGTGCCCCAGCCGGACTTCTCGGCGACGAGATCGAGCACACCGCGCATGCGCTCCGGGTTCATCGGCACGGGGCCGCGCTGCTCTCCGGACTGCGGCGGAGGCGGAGTGAACTGCGCGAGGAGCTCGCGGCGGAACTCGACCGGGTCCTTCTTTGCCGCGTGCGCAAGCTCATCGATGAACGACTGCAATACGAACGAGAGGGCATTGCTTCCGGGCGCGCGAAGGTATCCGGTCGGTACGCCGAGCGGCATCGTCGATACGCCTAGCGAAAAGTTCGGGACGAACATCGCCGGGAACTCGGCGGTGCTCATCTGCGCGCTGGCTGCGAATCTCTCGCCCTCACCGAAGCTCACGAAGTGATTCTGCCACGCGGTGAGTCTGCCGTTCGCGTCTACCGCTCCGCGGAGTTGGTGGAAACCCGCCGGGCGATAGAAGTCGTGCTGGATGTCGTCTTCGCGCGTCCACAAGAGCTTCACCGGCGCTCCGGCCTGCCGGGCGATCCACGCCGCCTCGACCATGTAATCGTTGGCGAGGCGACGTCCAAAGCCACCGCCGCAGCGCACCATGTGGATCGCAATGTCTTCCGGTGCGATGCCCATCGTCGTGGCTACGAGCTGACGTCCCGACTGCGGATTCTGCGTCGGCGCCCATATCTCCAGTTTTCCGTCGCTATGGTGCGCGGTGCAGTTCATGGGCTCGAGCGTGGCGTGGGCGAGGAACGGATACTCGTATGTCGCCTCCACCACCGTGCCGCCCGTAAATGCTGCGTTCACATCGCCGTCGTTCCGCAGGGACCGTTGCGGCGCCGAGGCGAAGTACTCTGCGGCCTTCGCGCTGAACGAGGCGGTGCTCTGCGCGGCCGTCGGATGCTCGGCCCAGGTGACACGCAGGCGCTGCCGAGCCGACCGAGCGGCCCACCAGCTATCGGCGACAATGGCGACTCCGCCCAGCAATCCGCCGAGCTGCGTGCCGCCGTCGACCACGAAGGCGTGCCTCACGCCGGGAAGCGCCTTCACTACGTCGAGATTGGCGCTCGCCACCTTTCCCCCGAACACCGGGCTCTTCTCGAACACAGCGTAGAGCATTCCAGCTACGGTAATGTCGATGCCGAACAGCGGTTGACCAGTGACCACCTTGTGATTGTCCACCCCTCCGATCGGGCGGCCGATGATCTTGAAGTCCTTCGGATCCTTGAGCTTCACGCTCTCGAGGTCGGGTGGCGTGAGTGAAGCCGCCAACGCAACGAGCTCGCCGTATCCGAGCCGGCGTCGCGAGGGATGATGGTGCACGGCCCCGCCGCCGGTGGTGAGCTCGGCCTCGGGCACGCCGAGCGTCTGGGCGGCGGCGGTCACCAGCATCTGCCGTCCAGCGGCGCCGGCGCGGCGCAGCGGCTCCCAGTTGTTAGGCGTGGCCGTGCTGCCGCCGGCGAACTGCGAGCCGTACTTCGACGGATCACTCATCGCCTGCTCGATGGTGATGCTCTCCCAGGGCACGTCCAGCTCTTCGGCGATCAGCATCGGCAGCATCGTCTTGATGCCCTGGCCGATCTCGGGATTTTTCGCGATGATGGTGACTGCACCGCTCGGCGTTATGCGGATGAACGCGTTCGGCGCGAAATCGGCCGCGCCGAGGGTTTCGCGAGCCTGGAGCACGCCGACGGCATCGAAGTCGAGCCACGTGCCGATCAGCAGTCCGCCGCCGGCCAGGGCGGTGACGCGCAGAAAATCGCGGCGCGCGAGGCCGGTCGGGGAGGATTCGGTCTGTGTCACTCGGCCCCCTATTCGTTGTTCGCGGCAATGGCCGCGGCGCGATGGATACCCTCTCGAATGCGGGCGTACGTTGCGCAGCGGCACAGGTTGCCGTTCATCGCCGCGTCGATCTCCGCGTCGGTCGGTTTCGGTGTGGCCGCCAGCAGCGCAGCCGCGGACATCAGCTGGCCTGCCTGGCAATACCCGCATTGCGGCACATCGAGCTCTTCCCACGCCCGCTGCAGGGCGTGCGTCCCTTCCGGCGAGAGTCCCTCGATCGTCGTGATCGACGCACCCTCGACAGCGGGCGTGGGGAGCACGCACGAGCGCGTCGGTGCACCATTCACGTGCACGGTGCACGCGCCGCACTGCGAAACGCCACAGCCGAACTTGGTGCCCTTGAGGTCCAGAACATCTCGGAGAACCCACAGCACCGGCATGTCGGCGGGGACGTCAACGGTTCGGGGCGTTCCGTTGACCGTAAAGGAGACCTTCATTCGAGGATCGGCTCCGGAGAGGGAATCAGTTCCAACTTGGCACTGGGGTGCGGCTTCCGCAACGAAGCGGGGCCGTGTGTACGGTGAGGATCCTGTCAGTGTGGCGGCGGGCGTACAGCCGGGCATCGTCTGGCGCTGAACGCCGCGATGGATGACCTTCGGGTTGTGCCCTGCGGAATTGCCGGCGATGAGCCATTTGGGCGAGCTTTTCCGCCTCTGGAGATGGCGCGGCGTTTCCCTGGGATCGCCGCCACTGACCCCATTCTGTATATCAGCCCGGAGACCCGTGCGATGACCATAGCTGCAAGCGCCCCGCCATCCACCGATCCCGTTCTTTCCGACGACGTCCTGATTCGTTGCCACGAGCGTGCCGCCGGCTATGACAGGGAGAACGCGTTCTTTTCCGAAGACTTCGAGGATCTGAAGGAAGCGGGGTATCTCACCCTGCCAGTTCCGCAGGAGCTCGGCGGGCGCGGTATGGCGCTCGACGAGGTGGCCCGCGAGCAGCGCCGCCTCGCCTATTACGCGGCGCCGACCGCGCTCGCCATCAACATGCACTTGTACTGGTTAGGCGTGGCGGCCGACCTCTGGCGCGCCGGAGACACGTCGCTTCAATGGATTCTCGAGGAGGCGATGAACGGCCAGGTTTTCGCCGCCGGGCACGCCGAGAGCGGCAACGATGTACCGCTGCTCCTTTCAACGACCCAAGCCGAACGAGTCGACGGCGGATACCGGTTCACCGGGCACAAGGCGTTCGGCAGCCTGACGCCAGTGTGGACGTTCTTCGGCGTGCACGGCCTCGATGCCAGCGATCCAACCGCGCCGAAAATCGTCCACGCTTTTCTACCCCGGAATACCGAAGGGTACGCCGTGCGCGAGACATGGGACACGCTGGGCATGCGCGCCACCCGGAGCGACGACACGATACTCGACGGAGCCTTCATTCCCGACCGTTATGTAGCGCGTGTGGTGCCCGCCGGCGCCGCCGGCATCGACCACTTCATTCTGGCGGTTCTCGCCTGGGCTCTGGTAGGCTTCGGGAACATCTACTACGGAATGGCGCGGCGTGCGCTCGACATGTCGCTCGACTCCGTGAAGAAAAAGCAGTCGGTGGCTTTGAGCCGTTCCATGGCATACCACCCCGAGGTGCAGCACGCGGTGGCGGAGATGGGGATAGAGCTCGAGAGCATTGAGCCGCACCTCGACCGCATCGCCTCGGATTGGGCGTCGGGAGTACCGCATGGAGCCATGTGGCCGGCGAAGATCTTCGCGGCCAAGTACCACGCGGTGGAATCGTCGTGGCGTGTGGTGGACAAGGCTATGGACCTGGGAGGAGGCTTTGGCATCTTCCGCCGCGCCGGCCTCGAGCGGCTTTTCCGCGACGCGCGGCTCGGGCGCATCCACCCGGCCAACGCAATGTTCACCCACGAGATCGTCGGAAAGTTGCTGCTCGGCATCAATCCGGACGAAGCGCCCCGCTGGGGGTGAGTGCGGGCGCCAGGGCGGCGCGGGACAAACGCAGTCGTCAACTTCCCCAACCCGCGCCCCGCGTCCCGCCTCCCCCAACCCGCGTCGCGCGTCGCGCGTCGCGCGCCCCGCGCAATCACATGAACATCGCCGGACTGATCTCCAGTGCCACCTCGGAGATCCGGTCCGCTGGCAATCCAGCGCGGCGCGCGTGCTCGAGCACCGCTTCTGCGCTAGGCGCATCGTATTCGCAGTAGATCTTTCCTTCCGCGTCGGACACGTAGCTCTTTATCCAGATTACTTCCGGCATCCCGGCGAGGACGGCGTTGGATTTGACGCCCGCGGCTTGGAGCTGGTCCCGGGTCAACTTGCCGACATTGCGTTCAATGATGTACCGGGGCATTGGAATCTCCTGGGAATCGCTAGGGTTGTCGAATCAGTCTTCAGCGACTGCGGCCGCAGTCGCCAGAGCGCTGTCGCCTATCTCGGCCGAGACAGCCAGCGCGCGCTTCATGGCCGCGTTTGCCTCTTCAAACTCACCTTCGGCGCGCAGAGTTTGTGCGATGCGTTCGAGCATCCAGCCCTCGCCCCGGCGATCGCCGAGCTCCAGACGGATGGCGAGTGATCGGTCGAACGCATTCCGCGCCTCGCCGGCTCGGCCGACCGCCAGCAGCACGTCGCCCAGTGTCGCCTCGGAGTGCGACTCGAGCTGGCGTTGTCCCATGGAGCGGTTGATCCGCGTGGCCTCTTCGAGCGCCGTGCGTGCTTCATCATAACGACGCAGCTGGAGCAACGTCGCGCCCACACTGTTCAGCACCAGCCCCTCGTGGACCCGGTCGTCGACCTGCCGGCAGATGCGCAGCGCCGCTTCGTACTGTCGAAGCGCCTCGCTGTGGGCCCCGTCCTCCCAGCGGAGCAGGCCGAGGGTATTGCGAAGCGTCAACTCGCGCTGACGGTCGCCCGCGGTCACCGCTCGAGCCAGCGCATGCTCGTAATGTCCGATCGCTTCCTCTCTTACGCCACGCTGCCGGGCCCAGCGGGCAATTCCTTCGAGCGCGAGCGCCTCGCCCGCCGAGTTCCCGGTGGCTGCGCTCCGCTCGAGTACTCTCTCCCAGACGTCGCGCGCCGCGTCGGGCTGGCCGCTGCGCTCGTATGCGACTGCCAGGCGCCGCCAGACCATCGATTGCCCATCCTGATCCTCCAGCTGCGCGAGCAGCTCGCCCGCCTCGCAAAGCGGTGGTATAGCCTCGGCATGCCGGCCGAGCCCGACTAGGACTTCGCCGAGCGCCCGTAACGACTGTGCCAGGCCATCGGCGTGCCGCGCGCGGCGGCTGAGATCGGCTGCCTGACGATAGGTTGCCAGGCATTCCTCGATCCTGCCCTGCTCGAGATGAATGTGCGCGATGGCCGGCATGCTGAACGACACCATGATTGGCAGGCGCCGCTCGAGCGCCACGTCACGGGTCCTCTCGAGATACCGCAGGGCGGTGTCGGCGTCGCCGAGGTCGCGGTACACGGAAGCGATGACGACCATCAGCGCCCCCCACTTGCTCGGATCGTCGTGCTCGTTGAGGTACTCGAGCGCCTGCTCCAGCGCTTCGAGTGCCTCGTTATGCCGTCCGATGTTTCGCAGTACGTTGCCGAGGCTCGCGACATCGCCGGCCGCCGCCAGCGTCTCTCCGAGCTGTACGTCCAGGGCGAGCGCCTGCTCGAAGATCTTGATCGCCTCTTCCGGCCGACGCTCGTGCGATCTCAGGAGGCCCATACTGCGCAGCGCATTGCGCTCGGCAGGCAGATCGCCAAGCTCGCGGCTGACGCGAAGCGCGGTGCCCAGCGCGCGGTCGGCGGCGTCGAACCGCCGAAGCAGCGTGAATACATCGCCCTGCCTCAGGTACGCCTCGGCCAGCTTGGACGAGCCACCGAACGGCGCGAGCAGCGAGATGAGGGCATCGACAATCGCCAGCTGTCGCGCGCGTAGTCCGAGCGTCTCGCACAGCCGCTCCTGCCGGAGCAGGATGTCGGCGAGCAGCTCGCGCCGTTCCGGTCCGTCGGGGAGGTATGCGACCCAGGCTTCGGTACGTTCGAGCATTGCAAGCGCGTCGGCGAACTGGCTGAGCGCGTGCGAACGGTCGGCTGCCCTGATCCCATAACGAGTCGCTGACATCCACTCGCCGGCCCGGCCGAAATGATGGGCCAGGCGGTCGAGATACTCGTCCAGCCGGTCCGCGTAGCGTCGTTCAATGGAACGGCCGGCGGCGGCATGGAGTGTCAGCCGCTGGTGCTCGATCAGCGTGTCGTACGCAACCTCCTGGGTAAGGACGTGCTTGAACCGGTAGGCCGGCTCGGGTACCACATCTGTCTGCTGCACGAGGCCGGTTCCTCGCAATCGCTCCAGCCGCCGTGCTACATCGAGCGCCGGGCCGGCCACGTCCTCGAGCACGCCTTGTGCGAATTCCCGGCCGATCACCGATGCCATGCGCAGCGCATCGCGCGCCTCGGGCTCGAGACGGTCGAGGCGGGTGCGGATCACCGCCTGCACCGTCTCCGGAAGCTGTAGCTCCGCCGTCCCTTCTTTCGTCGTCGCAATGCCGTCGTGCACCCTCACTGCGCCTTCCTCGAGAAGCGCCTGACAAGTCTCCTCGAGAAAGAACGGGTTGCCGCCGGTGCGCTCGTGAAGCTGCTGCGCCAGCGATGGTGCGACCTGCGAGGCGCGTAGCGCACCGCGCACGATCTCGGTCGATGCATCGGGGTCGAGCGGCCCCAGGTGCACCACCATGCGGCCCTCCCCGGTAGTCCACCCCGCATTTCCCTCGGGGCGGCACGTCACCGCGACAAGAAGTGGATACGCAGGGGCGATCTGCGCGATCTGCTCCAGAGCGGCGCGTGATGCCTCGTCCGCCCAGTGCCAATCCTCGAGGAGCAGAATCGTCGGTCGTCGGCGCGCGTGCAGCGTGACGATGGCTGCCAGCGCTTCGAGCATCGCTGCCTGCAGGTGCTCTCCCTGAAGGTGACGCGGCAGCGAATGCTCCGTGCCCGGCACCGACAGCAGTGCGCAGTAGAGCGGCAGGAACTCGGCGAGCGATTCGTCGATCTCGCGCACCGCGGAGGCGACGTTGGCATCCGTCACCGCGCGCGCCGCACCGAGCCCGAGCAGATCGCGCAACGCCCGTACGAAAGGCATGTAAGGCGTAGTACCGCCATAGGCGTCGCACCGTCCCAGCACGACCCGCGCTCCGGCGCTGGTGGCGCGGCGGCGAAGCTCATAGAGCAGCCGGCTCTTGCCCACTCCGGCCTCGCCGATCACCACCGCGAAGCCGCCCTCCCCGCGAACCGCCGCCGCCACCTGATCCTCGAGCAGGCCAAGCTCCCTGGTGCGTCCTGCGTAAGGCGTGAGCCCCGCGCGCTCCGCTATCTCGAGCCGCGTCTGGATTTCCGCTTCGCCGGTGACACGCAGAGGGACGATCGTCCCTGACTCGGCCGCGATCGACACCGTCGTCATGAGCTCGGCGTCGATGTACGGCGCGACGAGTCGGTGACAATCGGGACTGAGCAGAATCGCGTCAGGCTCGGCGAAGGAGGCGAGTCGTGAGGCAATGTCGAGCGGTGCGCCGGTGACGCGAAAGCGGCGGTCTCCCGATCGCTGCCGTTGGGCAATGACCGGACCGATGTGAATTCCGGAGCGAAGCCGAAGAGCAGCGGCTGCCCCTGAGGTCGATTGGCCAAGCTGGCGCACGCGCGCGTGCAGCTCGATCATCGCACGCACCGCGCGGAGGTAATCATCCTCGTGGGCGGTAGCGACACCGAACAGAAGTGTGGCGGTGTCCCCGCTGAACTCGTTGACGATGCCTCCGTGGCGGTTGGCGACGTCGGCGGCCGCATCGCGCACGGTGGCAGTCAGGCGGTCGACGGCAGCAGGGTTCAGCCGTTCGACGAGGTCGGAGTAGCCGACCAGCCCGGTGACCACTACCGTGACGTGCCGCCGCTCGCCGGAACGAGTCAGAAGCGAATTGGTAGTCTCCGCCTGCGCCCCGTTCCTTTCGCGCCAGCCCTCGTCTACGCTGGCTCGCGGAGTCAATGGTTGATCGGATGCAGTCGGGAGTTCCTCGAGCGCGGCCAGCAGCTCGGCAGCACTTGCGAACCGGTCGTCAGGTTTCTTGGCAATGGCGCGACGGAGCAGCGGGTCGAGGGCCGCTGGCACCTCCGGCCGCACCGCCGACACCGGCTCGAGCTCGGCGGTCAGGATGGAGTAGAGTACCGCCTGCTCGCCTGGCCCGCGGAAGGGACGTCCGGCAGTCAGCATCTCGTGCAATACGACGCCAAGCGCCCACACGTCGGCTCGGGCGTCCACCGTCTCGCCAAACGCCTGCTCCGGACTCATGTATGCGAGCGTGCCGATCACGCCGACCGTTTGCGTAATGCTCGCTGCCGACAGCTTGGCGATCCCGAAGTCGAGGATCTTCACGACGCCGTCGTTGGTGAGCATGATGTTCGCCGGCTTCACGTCGCGGTGGACGATGCCACGCTCGTGCGCCTTGGCCAGTCCGCGCGCCGCATCGCGCGCGATTCGCAGCGCTTCTTCCACCGGGAGCGGTCCCCTGGCAATGCGCCTGTCGAGCGATTCGCCATCGTAGCAGCTCATGACTATGTAGAGCTGGCCGTCCGGAGTCTCGCCGATCTCGTGGACGGTGCATACGTTAGGATGCTCGAGCGAGGCGGCGGCGCGTGCTTCGACCAGGAAGCGCTTCTTCGCCGCCTCGTCGGCGCTCAGGTGCGGCGCGATGAATTTGAGCGCAACATCGCGTTCCAGCCGCTCGTCGCGCGCCCGGTACACTACAGCCATCCCGCCGCCTCCAAGCCGCTCGATCATCTGATAGCGGTCGAGCCTGGGTAGGGACCGTGCCGCCTTCTGCCGGGCCCGGGCCTGTTCGGTGAACAACGGGTCCATCACGTTTGCTGCCAACTCATCGAGTCTTCCCGATCGCTCGTGCGCCTCGAGCAGCGAGTCGACCTCCGCGCGCACTTCCGCATCCTGGCATACGTCATCGAGAAAGGCCGCGCGCTCGTCGACCTGCCGCTCCAGCGCCTGGTGGAGCAGCGGCTCGATCAACGCCCAACGCGTAGAGTCGTTCACTCCAAGTGGCGGCTCCTTTTTCACGATGTCAGCTCGCGGTTGAGCCATGCGCGCGCCGAGGCCCAGTCGCGCTTGACGGTGGCCGGCGAGAGGTCGAGCACCTGCGCCGTATCCTCGACGGAGAGGCCGGCGAAAAAGCGGCATTCTACCACCTGCCGAAGCCGCGGGGCGGTAAATTCGAGGCGCTCCAGCGCCTCGTCGAGCGCCACCAGATCATCCGCGTGCTCCTCGACGGCGATCAACGACTCATCGAGAGTGACGGGTACGTTGCCGCCCCCCCGTTTCTGCGAGCGGCGCCGGTTGGCGTAGTCTATGAGCACCCGCCGCATCATCCGCGCTGCGGTGGCCAGCAGATGCTGCCGGTTGCGAAAGTGAACGTGCTCCACACCCGCCAGCCGCAGGAATGCCTCGTTCACGAGGCCGTCCGTCTCGAGGGTATGTCCCTCCGCCTCGTGCGACAGCTGGCGATGCGCGATCTCCCGCATGCGATCGTACAGGAGTGAAAGCACCACCTTCATGGCATCGGAATCGCCTTCATGCGCGTTTCCGAGGAGCCGCGTGATGTCTCCGGGCTGGTCCATGCCGTCTCCGCCGCGGCCGGGATGCGAGCACTGCGGTCGCCGCTACCCGGTAATGGCCCCAACATGTGTGTACCGGTTCGGATGGGCAAGCGCGCGCCTGGTACAGAAGGAGAGGCGGAAATTCGGCGCCGTACGGCTCACCGCGCACAAACTCAAAGCCGCCGCGATTGCGCTTTCGATCCGTGACGGGGCATCAGCCTATCGGACGTCGGTGCCGCCGGCTCCACCACTTGTCCAGCTCTCCCCCAGCGATCACCGTCGTGCCAACAAGCACGATTAGCCCCCACTGGGTGAGCGACAGCGGCTGGGTACGAAATACCCTTTGAAGGGCAGGCACGTGCATTACGGCCAGGTGCGCGGCTAGTGCGCCGATCAGGCTGACGAACAGAAATCGGTTGGACAACAGCGGGATCCGGAAGATCGACCTGTCGAGGGACCGGCAGTTGAAGACGTGGAAGAACTGAAACAGCACCATCTGCG
>CAZPCC010000041.1:0-11725 GCA_964584905.1 uncultured Gemmatimonadaceae bacterium
CGAGCACGTCCTTGCCGGCGTATGCCGTCAGCGAAATGGTCCCGCCACCGCCGAGCACTCGCAGCAGATGCACCTGGGCATCCTGAAAATGATAGGGAAAACCCTCGTCACGGAACTGCCTTGCGAGCAGGTCGGCGTAGGTACGGCGAGCCGCAACGTTCCAGCTCGTCCGGCCATCGCCAGGCGCTCCCCCGAGCATCAGGGAACTGGATAGCAGGGAAAGGCCGGCGGAACCGTGCACTCCGGCGCGCGCCTCCTCGCGGCTGTCCACATCCAGCACGCTCGACAGGCGCCCGCCGTACGACGCGCCGAATCCTCCGGCGTTGAGATCTGCGCGTTCCACCGCATCGTCGATGAAAGTTCCGAAAAGTCCGCCCAGGTGGAACGGGTTGTAAACCGGAATACCATCGAGCAGCACGAGGTTCTGGTCGGACTCGCCACCGCGGACATTGTATCCCGCATCGTAATCGTTGCGGGCCAGCACTCCGGGAAGCAGTTGCACCACGCGGAGCACGTCGGCCTCGCCCACCCCCGGCAATTGTGACATGGTGCGGCTCGTTATGGAGAAGCCGCCCACATCCGGCGTCTCTTCGAAGAGCCGCCGCTCGCGGGAGCGCTGGGCCTCGGTCTGTACCGGCGCCAATTCCACCGGCAGCGCCTCCATGATGATGCGCAACTCGACGACGGCGCCCGCGGTCAGGGTCGTCTCGGTGGTCGCCGGACGGTGCCCGAACGCGGTCGCTCGCACGGACGCGCTGCCGGCCGGGATTCCCTCGAGCTCGAATCGCCCATTGTCGTTGGTGAGCACCCGGCGCCCAGCCGCTTCGATGGTTGCGCGGACGATGCCCTCTCCAGTGGCGGCGCTGATGACGACGCCACGAATCGTGCCGGTAGCGTCCTGGGCTTCGATGGCGTTCCAGCCACCGGCAGCGGCGTGCAGTACCATGACGAACGAAGCAGCAACAACATGGCGGACAACGAGTGGGCTCATCGGAGTACGTTTTGAGGAGACCGCCTGGCGTGATCGGCCTGACTATCCGGCACCGCCGGAACCAACCTGCGTACCTAACGTTTCTGGTAGCGGTGCGCCCGCCAGAACGGAGTCGGCTGCAGCCCCGACACCTTTGCCTGAACCGTGAGAACCCGGCCGTCGAACGTTGCCGTGTCGGTGTATGGGCCGTAGGGTGCACCTACCGGGTAGTCGATGAGCACCTGGGAGCCCGATTCCCGGTAGCTCAGAACCAGCGAATCCGATTCCTCGGGTTGAGGACCCGACCCCGCCGTGTGCCATCGAGTGCGCTGTGCGAAGGACAAGCGCCCGCGGCTCAGCACCCGTATCTCACCGCCCGTCAGAAACAGCGTATCCGGCGTCATGTTTATGAATTCCAGCAACGGCAGCGGCTGGCCGCCGACAGTCGTCAGATCGAACGCACCGGCAAAGCCGGAGCTAGCGGTGGGAGAATCTCCGCCGCACGAGAGCGGACCGGTTAGCAGAAGGAACAGGGCGAGCGGTCTGTGCATGAGGGAAAGAGAGTTCCGTCTAATTCAGGCGCCTGCGCAAGGCTCGTCAAGAGCCACATCGAAGGATTGACGACGCCGGGTAATCGCCGGGCGAACAGCCTGCGGAGCGGCCGCGCAACGAGCGACCAGCTTTCGGCACGCGCCGGCGAATGCCTAACGCCTCTGGTACCGGTGTACCCGCCGCGAAGAACCAGCCTGCAGGACCCGAGTGGGAGCTTGTACAACTATTGCGTCCGGGTCGAGAGTCGCCGTGTCCGTATAGGGGCCGTGCGGGACGCTGTTCGGGTAATCGATGAGCAGCTGTGTTCCCGATAGACGATAGCTAGTGATCACGGTGTCCACCTGTTCGGAGAGCGGACCGCCCACTCGCCGGTGCCAGCGTACCCGCTGTACCAGCGACAGTCGCCCGCGGCTGAGCGCCCGTATCTCACCGCCGGTGAGGTATAGAGTGTCCATACTCGGGGTTATCGTTTCCAGGCGTGGCAGAAGGGTGCTGTCTACCGTCACCAGATCGAAAGTGCCCGAAAAGGCGGAGTTTTCCGTGGGCGAGTCGCCCCCGCACGAGAGCACAGTGAACAGCAGGCAGAACGGGGCGAGTGATCTGTGCATGGCGGGGAGGAGGGGTACCGGCTAATTCAGGGTCCCGCACGGGACTCGTCAAGGGTCGCGTTGACGCTCCACGGCATCCTGATGATCTTGCTGGACCCTCATGCCTTCAAAATGACCCGCATTGCCTTTATTGGACTCGGCGCGATCGGCACGCCGATGGCCGCGCATCTCGCACGGGCATTCCCGCCGCTAACAGTATGGAACAGGACCGGCGCCCGGGCCACCGAGTTTGCGGCCACGCATGGAGCAGCCGCGGCGAAGACGCCCGCCGATGCGGCGCGTGAAGCCGATATCGTGATCACCTGCCTTCCCACGTCTCATGAGGTGGAGTCGCTCCTCGAGGGCAGCGACGGACTGCTTTCCGCAATGCGCCGCGGCACGCTGCTGCTCGACTGCACCTCCGGAGATCCAGCGGTGGCCAGGCGCACCGCCGCTCGGCTGGCCGAGCGCGAGATCGGCTATGTGGACGCTCCGGTCAGCGGCGGGACGAGCGGTGCGGTGGCGGGGACTCTCACGGTAATGTGTGGCGGAAGTCAAAAGGCAGTGGCAGCCGCCGAGCCGGTGCTGCAGGCGTTCGCCAGCAGGATCGTGCACTGCGGGGAGATCGGTGCCGGCCACGCGGTCAAGGCGGTAAACAACGCGCTGCTCGCAGTTCATATCTGGAGCACCGCCGAAGGGTTGGCCGCGCTCGCGGCCACCGGCGTGCGCCCAGAGGTGGCCCTGGCCGTGATCAATGCGTCGAGCGGCCGGAGCAATGCTTCGGAGAACCTGTTTCCGGCGAGGGTGCTCACCGGGGACTTCCCGCGCACCTTTCGTCTGGCGTTGCTCGACAAGGATGCAGGCATCGCCGCGCAGGTGGCTCGCGCCGCAAAGGTGCCGTCACCGCTTCTGCAACTTGCCGCGGAGATGTTCCGCCTTGCCCATAACGAGCTGGGTGAAGAAGCCGATCACGTCGAGGCCGTTCGGGTGGTGGAGCGCATGGCCGGGGTCGAGATCCGCGCCGCCCGAGGTTCGGCGTGACCGGCACGGCGGCCGGCCGCGGCGTACGCGCGCCGCTCGACCTCGCGAAGATTCGTCAGGCATTTCCGGCTCTCCAGCGCGAACACGAAGGTACGCCCGTAGCGTACTTCGACGGGCCTGGCGGCACGCAGGTACCGCAGGCGGTGCCGGATGCGATGACGGATTATCTGCTTGGGCATAATGCCAACACGCACTGGGCATACCCAACCAGCATCGAAACCGATGCAATGCTCTGGGAGTCGCGCGAGGTGTTCGCCGACTTTCTTAACGCTTCGCCGAACGACATCGCGTTCGGCGCCAACATGACGACCCTCACCTTCCATGTTGCCCGCGCCATCGGCCGTCGTCTCGGGCCACTCGACGAGGTAGTGATCACCGAGCTGGATCACCACGCCAACATCGCGCCGTGGCAGGCCCTTGCCCGGGAGCGCGGAATCAAGCTGGTGACCGTGCCCCTCGACACGAAAACCGGAGCCCTGGATCACGCCGCCTTGATGCGCGCGATCGGCCCGCGCACGCGTGTTCTCGCCATCGGGGTTGCCTCCAATGCACTAGGCACCATCACCGATGTGCGGGAAGCGGCCGCCAGCGCGCGGGCTCACGGCGCCATGATCTTCATCGATGCCGTGCATTACGCCCCACACGAGCTCATGGATGTTCAGACGTTGGAATGCGATTTTCTCGGTTGCTCCGCGTACAAGTTCTACGGCCCTCACGTCGGAATACTCTACGCCCGAAGCGAAGTGGCGGCCCAACTCGATCTGCCGCGGCTCGAGCCCGCCCCCAGCGACCCTCCCGAGTCGCTCGAGACGGGTACGCAGAATCACGAGGGTATTATCGGCGCGGCCGCGGCGGTGGAATGGATCGCATCAACCGGCAATCCGGCCGGCACCCGCCGCCAACGCCTGGTAAGCGCCTATCAAGAGACGCGCGCCAGGGGCGAGGCACTGCTCGAGGCGATGTGGGATGGGCTGGCTCGCATCGACGGGGTGACGCTCTACGGTGCTCCGCCGGGAACTCCTCGCACGCCAACCGTCGCGTTCACCGTCAAGGGCGCGGCCTCCGAAGCGGTGGCAAGGCACCTGGCCGCACGCGGCGTGTACGCCTCCCACGGCGACTTCTACGCCGCCACCGTCATCGAGAGATACGGCCAGGCTGCCGAGGGCGTGGTGCGCGCCGGCTGCGCCATCTACACGAGCGCCGACGAAGTCGATCGTCTGCTCGATGCGCTCAGGACGGTTCCGCGGTGACTGACCGCTGACCCTAACGCGAACTGGCCGGTGGAACCTTCTTTCTGGACACCAGCTCCTTGTCCAGCGCGGCGAGAAACGGCCCGTACTTCGTGCCCGGATGCCAGAGCACCCAGCCGTCGTAGCCGGCATCGTACACGCCCTGCTTCTGGTCGCGAACCTGCTGCGCCCCATATGGCGGCTGACCCAGGCTGAACGCCTGAAGCCACGGACGGACTTGCTCGCCCGCCGGCAGGCCGAGCGCCTTGTTGCGCTCGAACGCGCGGGCGATCGCCACCTGGACCACACGGTAAGGATCGGCGTTAGGACGATCGATTCCGAAAGCGCCCCGCGGGTAGTGTGACGGATATACCATTGGCAGCAGCACGTCGGTCACTTGTGCCAGCGGCTCCCATGCCTGTCCGATCTCCAGCGCTCCCGGCACGGTGGTGACCAGGCCGAAGATGTCCGCCGTGCATCGCCCTCCCAGCGCATGAATGCGCCCGCATGCCTCCTTCATGAACGCGGCCAGCAGCTGCGGCTTGCTCAACGAGTCCGCGCCGGCAAAGACCTGCTTGGGCAGGCTGGCGTAGGGCTCCGGAAAGCGGATGTAGTCGAACTGGATCTCCGGAAAGCCCAATCGCACGGCTTCCTCGGCTACACGTATGTTGTATTCCCAGATCTCGCGGTCGTAAGGGTTCACCCACGCCAGCCCCTCCTTGTCGCGCCAGGCAGTGCCGTCCGGACGGCGGATTGTGTGGTCGGCGTTCACCCGTGCGGCTACCGAGTCCTTGAACACGACCAGCCGCGCGATAGGCAGAATGCGGTGTGCGTGGAGAGTGTCGAGCAGCGCCCCCAGACGCGGAATCGCGCCGGAGTTTCCGGCGTTTCGCGCAACCTTCGGATCCGCCGACGAGTAGTTCAAGCCGAACTCGTCCTTCAGGTCGATGACGAATCCGTTGATTTCCGTCGAATCGGCAAGCGCGATGAGCGACTTCATTCGCGCGGTACTCTGTGCAGCCCACCGGTTCACATACAGGGCGCGCACCACCGGCACGTCGGCGGGCGTCAGGCGTCCGGCACCCGCGGCCGCGTTCGACGGCGCACGGTTCGGCAGCTGCCGGCCGGTCGCGGGAGACTGGGTCGAATCCACGGCGAGCACCTCGCTCGGGACCGAATCACCGGAAGCGGGAGCGGTGGACGTGCTGCTGCCCACTGTCGACGCACCGCTGTCGCCCGAATCGGCGGGAACCGGGGTCGACTCGGATACGGCGCATCCGGCTAGGACAAGGAGAGCGATGAAGCGAGCGGTGATGCGCATGCTACGTGGCCTGGTGCTGAGGGGAGACGGGTGTGCAATCTAAACGCGCACCTGACCGTCTCGTCACAGAGCTGCACGGCGGCCCGCTATATTGCTTCCTTATGCCCGCGCGACGCGCCATTGCCTCGATTGCAGCAGTGCTGGCGGTCTGCTCCTGCGGCCCTGGCGCGGATGCACCGTCGCCTCCCCCTACCGAGTTTCTGCTCCTGGCTGGCGACTCGACGTTCTGGGTGCACCACGAGGACTCACGTCTGCGCGTGCGCGGCTCGCCAATCCAGATTGCGCGCGTCGGCGGTCGCTTGGTGGAGATCTACGTCGCCGACGACGATCGCTCCTTTCGTGGGGCATTGCTGGTTGGCCAGCGGATCTATCGCCGGGATCTCCTGACGGGTGACTCCGCGATGGTATTCGATGACACGACCATCACCTCGCTCGCGCGGTGGTACGCGCGCGGGCACCCCCACGAGCGGCCCCTCCGTCCGGAAGAGAATACAGACGCTGAACCGCTCATGGATGTTCTGGGCGAGATCGCCACGCTCGACCAGCATGGTCCATTTCTCTCCTTCGAGTACCGCGTTGACGGCGTGCTCGACGGCGCGAACGAGATGCACGAGGTGCGTCGGGGAGTGGTCGATCTGCGCGATGGAACGCTGGCGACACTCACCGAACTGTTCGGTGACAGTGCCGCGGCCGCCATAACGGCCGAGGGCGCGCTTCGCTTTTCACGCGCCCTCGATTCGGTAATCACTTCGAGGGACGACCGCGCGCGTGAGGCAATACCTATGCTCGCGGACCTCGAGTTCGATCCACTTTCGTTCACACTCGTCGCGCTTCTGCGCGAGCCTGCGGTCGAGTTCGCGGCGATCGGCTCCGGTCCGGTCGCCGGTGGCATAATCCTGCCTATCGAACCGATCGGGGCGCCGGCTCGCCAGTGGTGGGACGCCGTCCGGGAAGCGCTACCGGTGATGAGTGCCGACCTGTCGACTGAACGATGGACGAGGGGCGCGATCGCGGTCGAGGCTCGGTACGATTCGACGAGACACCGTGCGGGCCTTTTTGTCGTTCAACCTTCCGCCGGCCGCTTCTGGCGGCTGGCGAGCATTCCGGCTCCGGCTTTGCGACTTTTCTGGCTGGATTCAGCCGCGGATTCTGCATCGCGCCAGGCGCTCGCTCGCGCGTTCGATGAGGCCGCGCTCTACTCCGATGATGCGCGCACGGCAATCAGGCCGGCGCTGCCACGACGCGGAGCAACATTCGTAATGCATGGGCCCGATGGCGACAGCTAGGGATGGCCGTGCAGTTTCGGATTCGCAAATCGAGGCGGCAGAGCTGATGATGCCGCAGCACGCCAACATCCTCGGCCACGTATTCGGCGGTGTGGTTCTGGCGATGATGGATCGAACTGCGGCAGTAGCCGCAATTCGTCACGCGCGCGCCGCATGCGTGACGGTGTCGGTCGACCGGGTCGACTTCCGTGAGCCGATTCACGTCGGCGACCTGGTTATCATGAAGGCGAGCGTGAACTTCGTGGGTCGCACATCAATGGAGGTCGGTGTGCGTGTCGAGAGCGAAAACATGATCGGCGGCTCCCGGCGGCACACCAATTCGTGCTATCTCACTTTCGTCGCGGTGGATTCCGATGGTCGTCCGATCGAGATCCCGCCGGTGGTTGCCGAGACGGAGACGGAAAAGCGCCGCTACGCCGCAGCACAGCGCCGCCGCAAACGGCGGCTGGAAGAGCGAACGTACGAGGATGGGGGTCGCGGGTCGGGGGTCGGGGCTAGGAGCTAGAGGGGCTAGGGACTAGGGATCGGCGAGATTGTGCTAGAGACGCAGAGAAGATCCTCCCTCGACCGCGACCCCCCGAGCCCCGACCCAGACCCCCGACCCCCGACGCAAGGCCCTGTTCCTGCGAAAACGCCTTATCCCCAACCGAGTCCTGCATGACGACGAGTAGAGAAACCGATTGGATGAATCATCCAGCGATTCGCTCGCTGGTGGAGGCCGCGACCAGGCTCACGCCCGCCGAGCGAGTGACGCTGATCAAGGGACTCATTCCCGCCCTCGCCGACGCGCTGCCGCAGGAAGAGTTCGACGAGTTCATCAAGGAACTTCGTCTCAAGGGCGAGCGCTATCGCGAGGCAAAGAGCCATCCCGGAGAGGGGCGGGCGCAGCGCCAGACACCGGGGGAGCGCCGCGAATAACGGGAGCTTGGCATTAGGTGCGCAGCCAGGAGCGTACTCGACCGCCCCGCGCCCCGCGACCCCCGACCCTCGACCCCCATTGACCTACCTGCGAATTCAGGCGACGATACCCGCATGCGCTCAAAGAACTTCACCATCGATCAGGCTAATCGCGTGCTGCCGCGCGTCTCGCCGCTTGTCGAGGAGATTATGCGAGCGTACCGCGAATGGCACGAGCTGCTCGTGGCGTCGGAGGTGCCGGCTGCCGGGCAGATCGTGATGGCCGACGCGCCGCCCTTCGAGGTGGAGGGGGAGCTGCAGCGCTTGGCGGAGCACGTCGCGTCGTGCATTGCGGAGTTGGAAACGGTCGGGGTGACCTTTCGCGGCTTCGAGGAGGGGTTGGTTGATTTCCCCTCACACATCGGTGGGCGCCTGGCGTACCTTTGCTGGCGGCTCGGCGAGCCGGCCGTGGAGCATTGGCACGAGGCGGACTCCGGATTCGATGGCCGCATGCGAATCGCGCCACGCGCGATTGCGTGACGGCCATCCACCTTCCGCTTCCAGTTCTCGATGCGCGTCTTTCAATCGTCCGATCGTACTCGCTGGGGGGTGGAGGTGCAGAGCCCCGGGGCGAGCAACGCCATGCTCGTCTTCCACCATCCGAACGGCCGCACAGCGCGGCTCGACCGCTATGCCTGGGTCCAACTCGACCAGGCCGAGGCGAGTGATGTTACCGCGCGCGTGGATCCGGCAAAGGTCCTCGACGCACTCACCGATTCGGATCTGACCCCGCTGTTCCGTCGCTCGATGCGCATTTCTGCCGCCACCCATCCCCGCAACGTACCGATCACGCATGCGGGTTGATGTAAGGCGGGCGATCCGGGTTGCCGCGGCGGCGGTACTATGCGTCGCCTGCAGCCCGGAGACTATTCAAACGACGGTTGGCGAAGGCGTCTTCCGCCTCCCGAGCACCACGCTGCGAGTTGGGGACACGATGACCATCGAGGGCGGCGTCAGGTACCACGATGGCACCTTCGTTGCCGATACGTTCGCGCGTTTCAGCGCATCGCCCGCATCCGTTGCGACCATCGACAACATCTCCGGGTTGCTGACCGCGCATAACGCCGGCGTGGCGACGGTGAGCGCGATACTGCGGGGGCCGGCGACGATTGATAACTCCGTCGTGGTGACGCAGTAGCGGAGGGGCCAGGGGCCAGGGGCTAGGGGCCAGGGGACGAGCCCTGCATCGAGCCTTCGTCCAGCCCTTCCAATCCTCCGCGAAAACCTACCTCTACCTCCAGGCCGTCGCGGGCGAGGATCGTTTCGCGGAAAATCTCGCGCGCCTCGCGCAGCAGGTCGCCGGCATCGCGGGAGTAACGAGCCGAGAAGTGGGTGAGTACGAGCCGGCCTACGCCGGCGCGATGCGCGATCTCCGCGGCCTCGCGCGCCGTGGAATGCCCCGTGTCGCGGGCGCGCTCGGCTTCTTCTTCGCCAAAGGTCGCTTCGTGGATGAGCAGGTCGGCACCGGTGGAGATGCGAACCGTTTCGTCGGAGGGACGAGTGTCGCCGCTGAAGACGATCGTGCGACCGGGACGCCTGGGCCCAACGAGATCCGCTGCAGTGACCGTGCGCCCGTCGTCGAGCGTTACCGGCTCGCCCCGGTGCAGCCGGCCCCAGAGCGGGCCTTCCGGTATGCCTAGCGAGCGCGCCATGTCGGGATTGAACCGGCCACGCCGCTCCTCCTCGACCAGCGCGAAGCCTAACGCCTGACCACCGTGCGCGGCGGCGAACGGCACGATCGCGTGCTGCGCCCGTTCGACGCGTTCGTCGGGGGCAAGCTCTGTGATCTCGACCGGGAAGGGAAACCGGTCGATTCCGATCTCCATCGCCCGCTTGAGCATTCGCTCGGCGCCGCGCGGTCCCCACATTCGCAGTGGCTCGGTGCGGCCCTGCAGCGCCAGCGTCCGCAGCAGCCCGACCAACCCGTAGTAGTGATCGCCGTGGAAGTGCGTGAAGAAGATGTCGCCGAAATTGAAGGAGATTCCGTAGCGCATCATCTGCCGCTGGGTACCCTCGCCGCAATCGATCAGCATCGTCGCACCCTCGCGGATGACGGCGAGCGACGATACGCCGCGCTCCACCGTGGGCCGCGCGGCTGATGTGCCGAGAAAGCGGATAGTCAGACTCATGGGGCGGGAATATACGCGGCCGGATAGCCGCGCGAGGCCGGACGTCAGTGCGCGGCGGTCGCGGCTGCGCCCATCACGTCGTTCAACCGGGCGTCATCGATGTTGCGGCCGCTGATCACTATCGCCGCCGGAAATCGCTCCACTCGTAAGGCGCCGGTACGCAGCGCGGCGACTCCCACGGCTCCGGACCCTTCTGCCACCACGTCCTCGGTGGTGCGGAGAAAGCGGATCGCGTCGGCGATCGCCTCCTCCTCCAGCATGACGATCGCGTCCAGCGCGTGACGCCCCACGTCGAGCGCGAATTCGTCGATGCCGCCAGCCAGCCCGTCGGCCAGCGTCGTCTCGTTCGGAATGGGCACGACGTGGTCGGCGGCGAGTGAGCGTGCCATCGCCGCGGTATGCACCGACTGGGCGCCCAGAATACGCACCTCGGGCGCGATCCGGCGGAGCAGCGCTCCGGTGCCGGCGAGCAACCCCGCACCTCCGACCGGGATGATGATGGTGCCGAGTGCCGGCAACTCCTCGATCACCTCGAGCGCGACGGTTCCCTGGCCGGCGACTAGAGCGTCGCCCAGGCATGGGTGGATGAAGGTAGAGCCATGTGCGGAAGCGTGGCCAATGGCCAGCTCCATTGCCACATCGTAATCGGGAGCGGATGAATCCACGGTGGCGCCAAGCGCTTCGATTCCGCGTTGCTTGACCTGTGGGGCATTGCTGGGCACGTAGATCGTGGCTCTCACGCCGAAGTGCTTTGCGGCAATCGCGACACCGAGTCCGTGATTTCCAGCCGAAGACGCGACGACACCGCGCTCGCGGTCCTTTTCCGACATGAGCGCCAAGGTGTTGAATGCGCCCCGCGCCTTGAACGAGCCGGTGACCTGTTCGCTCTCGAGCTTGAGGAACACGTCACCGCCTGCGAACTGCGACAGCGCCTGAGACTTCCGCAACGGCGTCCGCTGCACGAGTGGAGCGATGCGCCTGGCAGCGGCGAGGATGTCGGTAGCGCGAAGCGCTGCAAAGGTCGGAGGCAAGTTCGGGGGTCGGGGGTCTGGGGTCGAGGGTCGAGGGCTGCGGGATGCGGGACGCGCGACGCGCGACGCGCGAGGCTGCACTGTTACTCCTGGTTCCTATTTCCTAGTTCCTATTTCCTAAAACAAGATCGCGCCACCGAGCAATGCTCGTTGGCGCGAAAGTCAGATCAGCGAAGTGCCTCGCTCACTGCCATTGGAACTCTGCGTCCTACCGTACAGTGGCGGGCAAGCAATCTTCGCTGTGTGATCCGGACAACCTCTCACATTGGAACTCTCCGTCCTACCGATTGAAGAGCCGGACCGACTGATTTTAGTTATTTCAAGTTTTGCGCCGCGCGCAGACGCGCAGGAGCCATGGAGCTGAGGGGAATCGAACCCCTGACCTCTGCAGTGCGATTGCAGCGCTCTCCCAACTGAGCTACAGCCCCGAAGAGCTTAACGCACTCGGCCCCGCGAAATCCGAGCGGGGCCGGGCGTCTTACAAAGATACGCCATTCCCCACGCTGCAGTCAAGACGAGGCCGTCGAGGGGAAGGTCACGGGGTGCGGGGCGAGGGTGAGCGACGCGCGACGCGCTACGAGCGACGCGGGTTGGGCACGGGGATCTTTGCTCGTCTCGCTAC
>CAZPCC010000042.1:0-2621 GCA_964584905.1 uncultured Gemmatimonadaceae bacterium
CAAGAAGCCGAACTCCGCCATTCGCAAGGTGGCCAAAGTCCGGCTCACGAACGGCAATGAAGTGATTTCCTATATTCCGGACGAGGGGCACAACCTGCAGGAGCACTCGATCGTGCTCATTCGCGGGGGCCGTGTTAAGGACCTCCCAGGGGTGCGCTACCATATAGTACGCGGTACCCTCGACGCCTCGGGCGTGAACGGCCGCAATCAGAGCCGATCGAAGTATGGAACCAAGAAGCCCAAGGCGGGCGCCGGAGGCAAGAAGTGAGCAGACGCAAGCGCGCGGTCAAGCGTCCGGTGCTTCCGGATGCCCGCTACGATAGCCAGACGGTCTCGAAGTTCATAAACGTCCTGATGTTCCAGGGCCGCAAGTCGGTCGCCGAGCGCATCTTCTACGGCGCCATGGACCTGGTGGAGAATCGCACCGGCCAGCCCGGCGTGAACGTCTTCAAGCAGGCGCTGCAGAATATCAAGCCGGTCATCGAGGTCAAAAGCCGCCGCGTTGGCGGCGCCACGTACCAGGTGCCGGTCGAAGTTCGTCCCGAGCGCCGAACCGCGCTGGGCATGCGCTGGCTGATCAGCTATTCACGCGGCCGAAACGAGAAGTCCATGCCCGAAAAGCTCGCCGCCGAGGTAATCGCCGCGAGCAAGGGCGAGGGGAACGCGATCAAGAAGAAGGAAGACACCCACCGCATGGCAGAAGCGAACAAGGCGTTCGCGCATTACCGCTGGTAGGGATTACGGGGTGAGCGACGAGCGACGCGCGACGCGGGGAATTCGGAAGCGGCGAGCCAACTGGGTCGCCGTTCTTCGTAGAGAGACGAGGGGCGCGCGACGAGGGTCGCGCGACGAGGGGGTGGGAGTAAGGGGGACGGGGACTGCAGTACCCTCGCCCTCATCGCGCGTCGCGCGACCCTCGACCCTCGACCCTCGATTGACATAGCCTCTCAGCACGCTACGTTTAACTGGCTCCGGACAAAGTTGCGTTCGGGCACACAATTTCCCGCCGAGTTCGCTCGGCGCGCCCATGGGTCCCGACTCGCGCAGCAGTGGCGAGTACACCCGGCGGCAGCGGATGGAGACCGGTCCCTATTGGGGCGTCATGGTCCACCCGCATTTGTTTTTGGATTGGCTGTTCCTGAAAGACTTACGGGATACGGAGTGAAGCGCCGCGGGATTGGCCGCGATTGCTGATGCCTGCCTGGCAACTCGCTCCTGACAACAAGCACCAGATTAGACATGCCTCGCTCGACACCGCTCACTCATTATCGGAATATCGGCATCATGGCCCACATTGATGCCGGGAAGACGACTACGACCGAGCGTATTCTCTATTATACGGGCAAGAGCCACAAGATCGGCGAAGTCCATGATGGCGCGGCCACCATGGACTGGATGGAGCAGGAACAGGAGCGCGGCATTACGATCACCTCCGCCGCGACGACGGCGTTCTGGAGCCGGCACGGCATCGAGCACCGAATCAACATCATCGATACGCCCGGCCACGTCGACTTCACGGTGGAAGTGGAGCGGTCGCTGCGCGTGCTCGACGGTGCGGTGACGCTGCTCGATTCGGTCGCCGGCGTGGAGCCGCAGACCGAAACCGTATGGCGTCAGGCGGACCGGTATGGCGTACCGCGGCTGATCTTCGCCAACAAGATGGACCGGGTCGGCGCCGATTTCGAACGGTGTGTCAAGATGATCCGGGCGCGGCTCAACCCGCGTGCCTTCCCGATTCAGATACCGATCGGCTCCGGCGAGCTGTTCGTCGGGCACATCGACGTACTGCGCAACATCGCGTTCATCTTCGATGAAGAGTCGCTAGGCAAGACGTTCAGCGAAGAAGCGGTTCCGACCGAGTACGCGGCGACGGTGGCCGAGGCACGGCATGCGGCGATCGAAGCGGCGGTCGAGCACGACGAGCCGCTGCTCGAGAAATACCTGGCGGGCGAGGAGCTGTCGATCGACGAGATCGTGCGGGCAATTCGCCAGGCAACGATTGCCGGCCACTTCGTCCCGGTACTCTGCGGGGCGTCGTTCAAGAACAAGGGCGTGCAGCATCTGCTCGATGCGGTGATCGACTATCTGCCATCGCCCACCGAGGTGCCGCCGATTCAGGGTCACCTTCCGCATCACGACGAGACGTTCGAGACGCGTGCGGTCAACGATGAGGCGCCTTTCTCGGCGCTTGCGTTCAAGATCGCAACCGATCCGTTCGTCGGAAAGCTGACGTATGTGCGCATCTACTCGGGCGTGCTGGCGGCCGGCTCGTACGCGTACAACTCTACGAAGGACAAGCGCGAGCGCGTGGGGCGGTTGCTTCAGATGCATGCGAACAAGCGTGAAGAGATCGTCGATGTTCGTGCCGGAGATATTTGCGCGGTGATCGGTCTCAAGGACACGCGGACCGGCGATACGCTGTGCGACCAGAGCGAGCCGATCATTCTCGAGGCGATGCGCTTTCCCGAGCCGGTCATCTCCGTGGCGATCGAGCCGAAGACCAAGGCCGATCAGGACAAGTTGTCGGGAGCGCTGGCCAAGCTGTCGGAAGAAGACCCCACCTTCCGCGTGCACTCGGATCCGGAAACTGGGCAGACCATCATCAGCGGCATGGGCGAGCT
>CAZPCC010000043.1:0-10831 GCA_964584905.1 uncultured Gemmatimonadaceae bacterium
GCTGTGCGATGATGAGAATCCGATCATTCTCGAGGCGATGAAGTTCCCGGCGCCGGTGATCGACGTTGCGATCGAGCCGAAGACGAAGGTCGATCAGGACAAGCTGTCGATCGCGCTGGCGAAGCTGGCCGAGGAAGACCCGACTTTCCGGGTGCACTCGGATCCGGAAACGGGGCAGACGATTATCTCCGGGATGGGCGAGCTGCACCTCGAGATTCTCGTCGACCGCATGATGCGCGAGTTCCGCGTCGATGCGAACGTCGGACGCCCGCAGGTTGCCTATCGCGAGACGATCCGCAAGCGCGTCGAGAAGGTCGAGGGCAAGTTCATCCGGCAGTCGGGCGGAAAGGGCCAGTACGGCCACGTGGTGATCAACATGGAGCCGGCCGAGACGGGTGCGGGCTTCGTGTTCGAGGACAAGATCGTCGGCGGGGTTGTGCCGCGCGAATTCATCGGTCCGGTGGAGCAGGGGATCAAGGAAGCGATGGAGAACGGCGTCATGGCCGGCTATCCGGTCGTTGACGTCAAGGTGCAGCTGGTGTACGGCTCCTACCACGATGTGGACTCGAGTGAAATGGCGTTCAAGATCGCCGGCTCGATGGCGTTCAAGGAAGCGGCGAAGCGCGCCGGTCCGGTGCTGCTGGAGCCTATCATGAACGTCGAAGTGGTGTGCCCGGCGGACTACATGGGCGACATCCTCGGCGATCTGAGCTCCCGGCGCGGCAAGATCGGCGGGATGACGCAGCGCGGCGAAGCGCAGGTGATCGGCGCGAGCGTGCCGCTCGCCGAGATGTTCGGCTACTCGACGACGCTGCGCTCCTCGTCACAGGGACGCGCGGTCTACTCGATGGAGTTCAGCCATTACGAGGAAGTGCCGAAGAGCAAGGCAGAGGAAATTGTTAGTAAGGTGAAATCGTAACGAAGTGCGAAGTGCGAAGTGCGAAGGGCGGTAGAGTGAGATTGTTTCGCAATTCGCCCTTCGCAATTGGCAGGAACCTTGAACAACATCGGAATCTGAAACATGGCGAAGGCAAAGTTTGATCGGACGAAGCCGCACGTGAACGTCGGGACGATTGGGCACGTGGATCATGGAAAGACGACGCTGACGGCGGCGATCACGGCGATTCAGGCGAAGCAGGGTTTGGCGCAGTCGGTGGCGTTCGACCAGATCGACAAGGCTCCGGAGGAGCGTGCGCGCGGAATCACGATCGCGACGGCCCACGTGGAGTACGAGTCGAAGAACCGTCACTACGCGCACGTGGACTGTCCGGGGCACGCCGACTACGTGAAGAACATGATCACCGGTGCGGCGCAGATGGATGGCGCGATCCTGGTGGTGAGTGCAGCGGATGGCCCGATGCCGCAGACGCGGGAGCACATCCTGCTGGCGCGCCAGGTGAACGTGCCGTTCATCGTCGTGTTCATGAACAAGGTGGACATGGTAGACGATCCGGAGCTTCTGGATCTGGTGGAGCTGGAAGTGAGGGAGTTGCTCTCGGCGTACGAGTTTCCGGGTGATGAGCTTCCGGTGATCCGCGGTTCGGCTCTCAAGGCTCTGGAGAGCCAGGATCCGGAATCGGAGCACGGGAAGAAGATCGGCGAGCTGCTGGAAGCACTGGACACCTACATCCCGCAGCCGACGCGCGAGATCGAGAAGCCGTTCCTGATGCCTGTGGAGGATGTGTTCTCGATCACGGGCCGTGGCACGGTGGCGACGGGCCGAATCGAGCGCGGGATCGTGAAGGTTCAGGAGGAAGTGGCTCTGATCGGATTCAACTCGGACAAGAAGACGGTGGTGACCGGTGTGGAGATGTTCCGGAAGCTTCTGGACCAGGGCGAGGCGGGGGACAACGTGGGTCTGTTGCTGCGCGGGATCGGGAAGGAGGAGATCGAGCGCGGAATGGTACTGGCGAAGCCGGGGAGCATAACGCCGCACACGAAGTTTCACGCGGAAGTGTACGTGCTGACGAAGGAGGAGGGAGGCCGGCACACGCCGTTCTTCAAGGGCTATCGTCCGCAGTTCTACTTCCGGACGACGGACGTGACGGGCTCGGTGGAGCTGCCGGAAGGCACGGAGATGGTGATGCCGGGCGACAACGTGCAGATGACGATCGAGCTGATCACGCCGATCGCGATGGATGAGGGCTTGCGCTTCGCGATCCGCGAGGGTGGGCGGACGGTCGGTGCGGGTGTCGTTGCCAAGATCCTGCAGTAGTTAGGTCCGAGTGGGAATCGGGAATGGGGAATCGGGAATCGATTCCGCGACCCGATTCCCGATTCCCGATTCCCAATTCCCGGCTGTTAAGGTATGCCTCGCGATAAAATCATCCTCGCCTGCAGCGATTGCAAGAACCGCAATTACTTCACGGACAAGAACAAGCGGCTGCACCCCGAGCGGGTGGAGTGGAAGAAGCATTGTCCGCGGTGTAACAAGCACACGCTGCACAAGGAAACGAAGTAACAATGGCAGAGAACGCCGTCGTACGAACGATTGGAGGCACCAGCACCTTCCTCAAGGAAGTGCGGCACGAGCTGACCAAGGTGACCTGGCCGGATCGCGTTCAGCTCCGGCAGGCCACGATAGTCGTGCTCATCTTCGTCGGCATTGTCGGAATGGTGATCTTCATCATGGACTGGATACTTCAACTCGTGCTGCTCAGACTCGTTCCGGCGCTGTTTGGTGCCTGACGTGAGCGATCATCGCTGGTACGCGATACAGACTACGGCAGGACACGAGAACAAGGTACGATCGTTGATCCAGCGTCGGATCGATGCCGACGTGCGGGCCGCCGATGAGCGGTCGGTTCGTCAGGCACTGGTGCCGACGCAGGAAGCGGTCGAGATAAAGAACGGCAAGAAGGTAACAGTCGAACGGAAGATCTACCCCGGCTACGTGCTGGTCGAGATGGTGATGAACCAGGAAGCGAGTCACCTGGTGAACAGCATCCAGGGCGTGATCAAGTTCGTCGGCAAGGAGCGCCAGCCGCAGGCGTTGCGACCCGACGAGGTCAACCGCCTGCTCGGGCACGAAGAGGAGCCGGAAGAGCGGGCGCCGAAGGAAGAGATTCCGTTCATGGTCGGTCAGGCGGTGGCGATCACCGAGGGACCGTTCACGGACTTCAACGGCGTGGTCGAGGAAGTCTACGCCGACAAGGGCAAGGTTCGCGTGTCGGTCAGCCTGTTCGGCCGGCCGACGAGCGTGGAGTTGGATTATTTGCAATTGAAGGGATATTGAGTCGCGGGCTGCGCGACGCGGGACGCGGGACCACTTCCCCCCGCACCTCGCGTAGCGAGTCCCGCGTCGCGCCTAGTTCGTCGCCAACCGCTGCGACGCTAATCTCGAGCGGGAGAACTCGTCAGGGCGAAGACCGATGTATGCGGGTGCAGTTTCGCACTTCGCAATTCGCACTTGGAAGCTTCTGACGATTCGCACGGAGTTCAGGAATGGCAAAAAAAGCAACAGGTTTCGTCAAGCTGCAGATCGTCGCAGCCCAGGCGACGCCCGCCCCACCGGTGGGCACGGCGCTTGGGCCGCACGGCATCAACTTGATGGGCTTCGTGAAGGAGTTCAACGCGCGCACGCAGGCGCAGGCCGGTACGATCCTCCCCGTAGAGGTGACGATCTATTCGGACAAATCCTTCACGTTCATCACCAAGACGCCGCCGGCGGCGGTGCTCATCAAGAAGGAGCTGGGACTCGACAAGGGTTCCGGCACGCCGAACCGCATCAAGATCGGAAAACTCTCATCGTCGCAGGTACGCAAGATCGCCGAGCTCAAGATGCCCGATCTCAACTGCGAGTCGGTGGAGGCTGCGATGGCGATGGTAGCCGGCGCCGCGCGCTCCATGGGAGTGGAGGTTAGCGACTGATGCGGACTCACGGAAAAAAATACCGCAATGCCGCGAAAGCGGTCGACATCGCGACGCGCTATCAACCTCGTCAGGCAATCGACCTCGTCAAGACGGCATCGTATGCCAAGTTCGATGAGACCATCGAGATAGCGGTGCGACTCGGCGTCGATCCGCGTCATGCCGATCAGGTCGTGCGCGGAACGGTCGTACTCCCGTCAGGCACCGGTAAATCGGTGCGGGTGCTCGTGATCGCCGTCGGCGACAAGGCGCGCGAAGCAGAATCGGCGGGAGCGGACTTCGTCGGGGCCGAGTTCATTACGAAGATCAAGGAAGGGTGGCTCGATTTCGACGTCATGATCGCGACGCCGGACCAGATGGGCCAGGTGGGGCAGCTCGGCCGGATTCTCGGGCCCCGCGGGCTCATGCCCAATCCAAAGGCGGGAACCGTCACCTTCGACATCGAGCGCGCGGTGCGCGAGACCAAGGCGGGCAAGATCGAGTTCCGCGTCGACAAGAGCGGCAACGTGCACGCGCCGATAGGCAAGGTGTCGTTTTCGGCCGATGCGCTCGAGACGAACTTTTCCGCATTCATGGATCAGATCGTTCGAGCCAAGCCGTCGGCATCGAAGGGCGTCTATGTTCGCAACGTCGCGATCTCGAGCACCATGGGACCTGGCGTGGCAATCGACATTACTCCTTACCGGTAGACGACCATGAAGAGAGCTCAGAAGGAAAAGCTGGTCGTAGACCTGCGGGAAAAGATCGGGGGCGCAAAGGCGCTCTACTACACGGATTTCACCGGGCTCAATGTCAAGAGAATGACGGAGCTACGCCGGCGTTTTCGCCGGGCCGGCGTCGAGTACGTGGTTATCAAGAACACGCTCGCCGCGCGCGCGGTGACAGAGGCGGGACTCGACTTCGACCGGTTGCGCGGACCCACCGGTGTTGTGATCGGTGGCGATGCAGTCGTGGCGGCGAAGGTACTCGCCGATTTTGCGAAGGAGAACGATCAGCGTCCGGAAGTGAAGAGCGGACTGCTGGATGGGAAGGTGATCGGAGCCGATCACATCAAGAAGCTGGCATCGCTCCCATCGCGCGATCAGATGCTGGCCGATCTGGGCGCTGGATTGCAGTCCCCGCTTGCCGGCTTCGTCGGCGCGTTGAGCGGTTTGCTGTACATGTTCGTCGGCGCTGTCGACGCACTCAAGACTCAGCGCGAGAGCGCTGCGTAATGTCCCAGGCGGAGAGCCTGACTAACCGTCCCAGGAACGCCTGGGTGACTGAGGAGAAGAACAATGGCTAACGCAACGCTGAGCAAGGACGAGATTCTCGAGGCGATCGGCAACATGTCGGTCTTCGATCTCGCCGAGCTGATCGAAGCTTTCAAGGAGAAGTTCAACGTCACGATCGCGGCCGCGCCGGTGGGTGGAGCGGCAGCGGCCGGTGGCGCAGCTGGTGGGGCCGCCGCGGCTGTCGAGGAGCAGACTGAATTCTCGGTAGTCCTCAAGGAGGCCGGGGCCAAGAAGATTCAGGTGATCAAGGTAGTGCGTGAGATCACCGGACTGGGCCTCAAGGAAGCGAAGGATCTGGTCGATGGTGCGCCGAAGGAAGTGAAGGGCGGCGTATCGAAGGACGAAGCGGCCACGCTCAGGGCCAAGCTCGAAGAGCAGGGCGCGACCGTCGAGGTCAAGTAAAGGCGCGGTATTGCCGGTCCCGCGAAACCGTGGGACCGGCCCCGGACGGCGTCGTTCATGCGGCGCCATCCGGGAACCGTCCGTCCAATTCCGAGTACCATCCAGGTTCCGGTCTGGCGGTCGGCCGTCCCTTGAACTACGGCGTAATGGCCCTTCGCTACCAGAGAAGCACCACATTCCGTATTTGCATGCCGGTTCCCCTCCAGGGTGGTCGCGCACTCGGCGCGACGTGCGGGGGTGGGCCGTTTTTCGTCTGCGCGCGGGTGAAAAATGCCTGACACGTTGAAGCAGATTTCGTTCGGTAAGCTCGACCAGGGGATGACGATGCCTCACCTCCTGGACATTCAGACCCGGGCGTTCGAGGCGCTGCTGCAGCTCGATGCAGCCGCGCTTGACCGGGAAGACATCGGGCTCGAACGCGTTTTCAAGGACCTCTTTCCGATTTCCGACGTTCACGAGAACTACTCGCTCGAGTTCGTGCGCTACGCGCTCGGCGAGCCCAAGTACCTCGTGGAAGAGTGCATCGAGCGGGACATGACGTACTCGGCCCCCCTCAAGGCGACGCTGCAGCTGGTCGTCAACGAGGAAGTCAACGGCGTCAAACGTCCGCGCAACATCATCGAGAAGGAAGTCTATCTCGGTGAGCTGCCGCTGCTCACGCCGCTGGGGACCTTCGTCATCAACGGCGCCGAGCGCGTGATCGTGAGCCAGCTCCACCGCTCACCGGGCGTCGTGTTCGAGGAGAGCACGCACCCTAACGGGCAGCGGCTCATCTCGGCGCGCATCATCCCGTTCCGCGGCTCGTGGGTCGAGTTCACGGTCGACATCCACGATGTCGTCTACGTGCACATCGACAAGAAGAAGAAGTTCCCGGCTACCGCGCTCCTTCGCGCGCTCGGCTACGGAACCAACTCGGACATCCTCCGGCTGTTCTTCGCCGTCCGCGAGCTCGATCTCTCCAAGAAGCGCGAGAGCCGTGGCGATGAGCGTGAGGTCATCGGTGCGATCATCGCCGAGGACATCGCCCTTCCCGGCGAAGTGTTCGGCGAGGACGCGCCGAAGGCCAAGACCAAGAAGGCGCGCGCCGAGCGCGAGCGGGCCGAAGCCGAGCTGCTCGTGCAGGAAGGCGATGAGCTCACGAAGGAGGTAGACGATCGCCTTCGCCGCCAGGGCATCGACAAGGTCAAGGTATTCGCCTCACACATGACGATCGATCTTCGCGATGAAGCCGATGCGATCGAGCGCGGTGAGCGGCAGCAGCGCCGCGTACTCGCCGCCGACGTCGTGAATGTCGAGACGGGCGAAGTGCTCGCCGACTCCGGGCAGTCGCTGACCGATGCGCTCATCAAGAGGCTGCGCAAGGCGGAGTTCACCAAGGTACCGGTGTTCGTCACGTCTGGCCGTGCCGAGTCGACGCTGATCAAGAACACGCTGGCAAAGGACCCGACGGCGGCCGAAGAGGATGCGCTGCGGCAGATCTATTCGCTGCTGCGTCCGGGCGAGGCGCCTAACAAGGAAACGGCGAAACTCGCGCTCGAGCGCCTGTTCTTCTCGCCCAAGCGTTATGACCTCGGGCGGGTTGGCCGGTACAAGATCAACCAGCGGCTGGGTCTCAAGACGCCGGCCAACCACACGGTACTGACGCGCGACGACTTCGTGGCGATCATCCGCTATCTGGTCGAGCTTCACGAAGGGCGCGGCTATACCGACGACATTGACCACCTCGGCAATCGCCGCATCCGGTCGGTCGGCGAGTTGATCGCCAATCAGTTCTCCGTTGGCCTGTCGCGCATGGCGCGGCTGGTCAAGGAGCGGATGTCGATCAACACCGATCCGGAAAAGATCACGCTCGACGATCTGGTCAACGCGCGGACGGTCAGCGCGGTGATCCAGGCGTTCTTCGGGTCATCGCAGCTCTCGCAGTTCATGGATCAGACCAACCCGCTGGCCGAGCTGACGCACAAGCGGCGTCTTTCGGCGTTGGGTCCCGGCGGACTCACCCGTGAGCGCGCCGGCTTCGAAGTGCGCGACGTGCACTACTCTCAGTATGGGCGCATGTGCCCGATCGAGACGCCGGAAGGCCCGAACATCGGCCTGATCACGTCGCTCGCTTGTTATGCGCAGGTCAACGATCTGGGCTTCGTGGAGACGCCGTACCGCGTCGTGCGCAACGGCAAGGTGGCCGGTGATCTCGAGTGGCTGGACGCCAACCGGGAAGAGGAGGCGACGATCGCACAGGCGAACGCGCTGCTCAACCCCGATGGCACGTTCGTCAACGATCTCGTGCTGTGCCGGCACCAGGGCGACTTTCCGCTCGTATCGCCGTCACGGATCGACTACATGGACGTCGCGCCGGAACAGCTCGTTTCGATCGCCGCCGCGCTGATTCCGTTCCTCGAGCACGACGACGCCAACCGTGCGTTGATGGGCTCGAACATGCAGCGTCAGGCGGTACCGCTTCTCAACCCACGGACGCCGGTCGTCGGCACCGGGCTCGAGTTGAAGGTGGCGCGCGACTCCGGCGCGGTGGTACTCGCCCGGCGGGCAGGCGTCGTAACTCGCGTCACCGCCGACGAGATCATCGTCGACGCCGGTCCGGCCGACCGGAGCCAGGCCGACAGTGACCGGCCGCTGGCCCGCCTGACCCAGCAGGACCGGTATCGCCTCAAGAAGTTCTGGCGGACCAACCAGGACACCGCCATCAACCAGCGGCCGCTCATCAAGCTCGGTCAGAAGGTGAAGGCTGGTGAGGTGCTGGCCGACGGCGCGGCAACCGAGAGCGGCCAGCTCGCGCTCGGCGCGAACGTGACGGTGGCGTTCATGCCGTGGTACGGACACAACTTCGAGGACGCGATCGTGCTGTCCGAGCGGCTGGTGAAGGACGACATCTATTCGTCGATCCACATCCAGGAGCTGGAGCTGCACGTCCGCGACACAAAGCGCGGCCAGGAGGAGATCACGCGCGAGATTCCTAACGTCTCGGAAGAGGCGCTGATGGATCTCGATGAGCGCGGGATCATCCGCATCGGTGCGCAGGTGAGGCCGGGCGACATCCTCGTCGGCAAGATCACGCCGAAGGGCGAGACGGAGCTCTCGCCCGAAGAGAAACTGTTGACCGCCATCTTCGGCGAGAAGGCGAAGGACGTCAAGGACTCCTCGCTCAAGGTCTCGCCGGGCATGGAGGGCGTCGTCATCGACGTGAAGATCTTCTCGCGGATCGACGATCAGGTGATCGAGAAGGATCGCGGCGAGCGGATCGGCGACGTTCGCCGCCTCGAAGGCGAGGAAAAGGTCCGCGTCAACGAAGTGCGCGACACCGACCTGTACGAGTTGCTCGAGGGACAGACGGTGCAGCTCGCCCTCAAGGCCGGAACGGTGGAGGAAGCGATCGAGGCGGGAACGAAGCTCGCGCCCGAGCTGCTGCGCGAGACGAAGATCACCTCGCTCGACCTCAAGACGCTGCGCGTCGAGGACAAGAAGATCAACGAGCGCATTCGCGGAGTCATCGACGCCGCCAATGCGGAAAAGGCGCGTATCGAGGAGAAGGCCGAGGAGAGGATCGACAAGATCCTCCAGCCTGACGAATTGCCGCCGGGCGTGATCCAGCTGGTGAAGGTGTACCTGGCGGAGAAGCGCAAGATCTCCGTCGGCGACAAGATGGCCGGACGGCACGGTAACAAGGGCATCGTCGCCCGCATCGTCCCGGAAGAGGACATGCCGTTCCTGCCCGATGGGCGGCCGGTCGACATCGTCCTGAATCCGTTAGGCGTGCCGAGCCGCATGAACGTTGGGCAGATTCTCGAGACGCACCTTGGCTGGTGTGCCAAGATCCTCGGTTTCTACGCCAAGACGCCGGTGTTCCAGGGCGCCAACGAGCGGGAGATCGGGATGCTGCTCAAGCTGTCGGGGCTCATCTGGCTGCCTGACGCGCTCGGAATCACCCGCAAGCTCGACCCGCTGACGGATGCCGAAGTGAAGACGGTGCTCGACGACATCCGCTCGAAGGTGGCCGAGGTGAGAGGGCAGGTGACTCTCTCCGATGCCTCGATCAACCAGCTCGCCGCGCGCGGCGTTTCATCGTCGACGCGCGACATCTTCAACCGGATTCGCGACTTCATCGGCGTGGCAGCGAAGGACATCGCCGAGCGCGAGCTGGAAGAGATTCAGAACCAGATCGGGTTCGAATCGGCGATGGCCGAGGACGAATCGCTCAGCAAGGAGCGCCGTTCCGATGCGAGGGCGGTGCTCAGGACGCTGGAAAGTCGGGCGCAGAAGAGCCCGGCCGATCTGCTGGCCGATCAAGGTCTCCCGGCGCTCGCGCGGATGCTCGGACCCAAGTCGGAGGCCGATGTCGATGCGGCTGCACTCGAGCTGACGCAGCGCGCCGGCCTGACGAGTGGCGGCAAGGTGTGGTTGCGGGACGGTCGCGGTGGCGAGCGGTTCTCGAGCCCCGTAACGGTGGGCGAGATCTACATCCTCAAGCTCTCGCACCTCGTGGATGACAAGATCCACGCGCGGAGCATCGGGCCGTACTCGCTCGTTACTCAGCAGCCGCTGGCAGGCAAGGCGCAGTTCGGTGGCCAGCGCTTTGGAGAAATGGAAGTGTGGGCGCTCGAGGCGTACGGCGCCGCGCACACGCTGCAGGAGATTCTGACGGTCAAATCGGACGACGTGAACGGTCGCAGCCGTGTGTACGAGGCGATCGTGAAGGGGCAGAACCTGCCCGATCCCGGAATCCCGGAGTCGTTCAATGTGCTCGTGAAGGAATTGCAGGCCCTGGGCATCTGGGTCAAGCTCGGCGCGACCGGCGATGGCATCGACGGTGGCAACGGCAATGGGGAGGAGTAACCGATGATTGACTTCCGTAGCGCGCGCGACGCGCGCAGCTCGAACTTCGATTACATACAGATCCGCATCGCCTCCCCCGAGGAGATCCGCGGACCGAAGGACACCAAGGAGCGCGAGCGGCAGGAGATGGCCGGTGGGCGCAACTGGTGGTCGTGGGGCGAGGTCACCAAGCCGGAGACGATCAACTATCGGTCGTTCAAGCCGGAGAAAGACGGCCTCTTCTGCGAGCGCATCTTCGGTCCGGTAAAGGACTGGGAGTGCCATTGCGGCAAGTACAAGCGCATCCGCTACCGCGGCGTGATCTGCGATCGCTGCGGTGTGGAGGTCACGCTGTCACGCGTTAGGCGCGAGCGGATGGGACACATCGAGCTCGCGGTGCCCGTTGCGCACATCTGGTTCTTCAAGACGCTCCCCAGCCCGATGGGGAACCTGATGGA
>CAZPCC010000044.1:0-3298 GCA_964584905.1 uncultured Gemmatimonadaceae bacterium
AGGGCGGGCAGTCCGCGGCGGAGCATCGTTCCGAGTTGCTCCGGCTCGGTCGGCTCCGACACTCCGTCCGACCGGCACTACGACCGGTCTGCGGCTCGTTGCCCGCCTTAAGCCTGTCGCCGGTGTTGCCCTGCATCGCCGGAGCCAAGCGGAGAGTGGGAGGACTGGGGTCGAAAATGCTGCGCGGGGCGCCCGGCGGGCGCCTCTTAAACTTTTGCGAGGCACCCGTCAGGCGCCCCGCACCCTCCTCGAATGAGGAGGCAGGAAAGAACAAAGGCTCGGGCTGCGAAGCCGCGAGAACGATGGTGCATGTACCCCCAGACAAGCCCGCCGCGCCCACCCCTCTCCCGAGGGGAGAGGGTGCCCGCGAAGCGGGCGGGTGAGGGGGTACGGCGGTTGTCGTGTTCCCGCTACGGACCAGCCCGTCCTCGAGGGGGAGGCTGCCGGCGCTCCTCCCGTCGACGGCCCGCTACTTCGTCCCGTACATCCGGTCGCCCGCGTCCCCCAGCCCCGGCACGATGTAGCCGTGGTCGTTGAGGTGGCTGTCGATGGCGGCGGTGAAGACCGGCACGTCGGGGTGCGCGGTGTGGAAGCGCTCGACCCCTTCGGGCGCGGCGAGCAGGCAGACGAAGCGGATGTCCCGCGCCCCGCGGCCCTTGAGCTTGTCGACCGCCGCGACGGCCGAGTTGGCCGTAGCGAGCATCGGGTCGACGCAGATGACCGTCCGCTCGGAGAGATCGTCGGGCGCCTTGAAGTAGTACTCGACCGGCTGCAGCGTCTCCGGATCGCGGTAGAGCCCGATATGGGCGACGCGCGCCGACGGCACCAGGTCGAGCATGCCTTCCAGCAGCCCGTTGCCGGCGCGCAGGATGGAGGCGAAGACCAGCTTCTTGCCGGCGATCTTGCGGGCGGTGGTCGGGGTGAGAGGCGTCTCGATCTCCACCTCCTCGAGCGGCAGATCCCGCGTCGCCTCGTAGCAGATGAGCGCCGCGATCTCGCGCAGGAGCTGGCGGAAGGTGCGCGTCGAGGTCTCCTTCTTGCGCATGATCGTCAGCTTGTGCTCGACCAGCGGGTGGCGGACCACCGTGACGCCGTCGTAGTCTTCTCCAGTCTCGGACACCATGGCCATGTCTAGAGCCTATACACCTGATGTTATTGCGTTTTCTCGATGTCCGCCGGCACCCGTTCTGCGCGCAAAGTTGAACTTGCCCAGGACAGTCACACCTTTATCCTATAAAGGTGTGACTTGATGCCCCAACTCACACCCGCGATACACTCAATGGACCCGCACTCCTTCTCCGCATCGGCTCCCGGCAGGCTGGTCCCCACCATAATGGGCCAGAAAGCATTCAATCCCGACCCGCTGCCACCGACGCTCGACCTTAGGCCAGTACAGCAAGTGCTTTCCGAAGCCGATCAAAAACTCGGAGAGCTGCGAGGCATCGGACGTTACCTCCTCAATCCGTATCTGCTCATCCGCCCTCTCCAGAGGCGCGAGGCCATTGCCTCCTCCAATATCGAGGGCACGTATACGTCACTGCCGGAACTCCTGATGTTCGAATCAGGCCTGGAGGACCAACCGCGGGCTGTCGATACGCTGGAGGTGTACAATTACACGCGGGCACTGCAGCGAGGGATCGAGCTCCTCGATCAGCTGCCCATTTCGAACCGGCTCATCTGCGAGCTTCACAAGACGCTTCTCCAATCCCTCCCTCGCTCAAGGTCCGGCTCAATGTCGCCCGGGAGCTACCGCAGCGAACAGAACTTCATTGGAAAGTCCAAAGACATTTCCCGTTCCAGGTTCAACCCTCCGCCGCCCCAAATGCACATAGACGGAATGGCTGACCTAGAGAAGTTCATCAATTCCGAAGATACGCACGACATTCCGCTGCTCATACTCGCGGCCCTCGTTCACTACCAGTTTGAGGCAATCCACCCCTTCCCCGACGGGAATGGCCGTGTCGGCAGGCTTCTCATTCCGCTGATCCTCAGGATGCGGGGTGCGATGGAACAGCCCCTCCTCTACATGAGTCAGTACTTTGAGGATAATCGAGACGAGTACGTGGATCTCATGTTGGCGGTTTCAAAGAGGGGTGCCTGGATCGAATGGTTACGCTTCTTCTTGTTCGGCGTGATCGAATCCTGTGACAAGACCATAGACACGATTCAGAAAGTGCGAACCCTTCAGGAGAGTTACAAAGAACGCTGTCAGCAGGCGCGGTCGTCTGCACTTCTCCTGCAAATTGTGGACAGCCTCTTCGAGCGGATAGCAGTCACAATTCCGATGGTGCGAGATATGACGGGCACGAGTTACACAGCAGCGCAGAACAACGTCAGAAAACTCGTGGACTACGGCATACTGAGAGAAGCCCGCGGTAGCGTGCGACCGAAGTTCTACTTCGCTACCGATCTCCTGGAAATCTTCGAGAGTTAGTATGGCGGCCTTCACATCAGGCTGTGGCCGAACCGCAGGGGCGGCAGCGCCAGGTGGCTCGCGACGGTCTGCGCCACGTCCGTAAAGCTGCGGCGGTGGCGGGCGTAGCGGCCCTCGATTTTCGGGCCGAAGGCGAGCACGGGAATGTTCTCGCGCGTGTGGTCGGTGCCCTTGTAGGTCGGGTCGTTGCCGTGGTCGGCGGTCAGGATGACGAGGTCGCCGGGCCTCAGCTCGGCGATCAGCTCCGGCAGGCGCAGGTCGAACCGCTCCAGGCAGCAGGCGTAGCCGGCCACGTCGCGCCGGTGCCCGTAGACCTGGTCGAAGTCGATGAAGTTGGTGAAGACGAGGTCGCCGTCCTTCGCCTGGCGCACAGCCTCAAGCGTCGCGTCGAACTGCGTCTCGTTGTCGGGCGCCTTCAGTACCTTGGTGACGCCGCGGCCGGTGAAGATGTCGGATATCTTCCCCACGCCCCACACGTCGCGCTTCGCCTCGACCGCGACATCGAGCAGCGTCACGTCGGGCGGCGGCACGGCGAAATCCTTGCGGTTGCCGGTGCGCGTGAACTCGCCCGGCCGCTCGCCGACGAACGGGCGCGCGATCACGCGGCCGATCTTCAACGGGTCGCAGAGCTTCCGCGCCACCTTGCAGACGGCGTAGAGCCGCTCCAGCCCGAAATGCTCCTCGTGCGCGCAGATCTGGAAGACGGAATCCTGCGACGTGTAGCAGATCGGCTTGCCGCTTCCGATGTGCTCCTCGCCGAGCTCCTCGATGATCTCCGTGCCCGACGCGTGCTTGTTGCCGAGAATGCCGGGGAGCTCCGCCTCCTTGATGAGCGCGTCGGTCAGCTCCTTTGGAAACGCCGGC
>CAZPCC010000045.1:0-1896 GCA_964584905.1 uncultured Gemmatimonadaceae bacterium
AAACACTCTTCAGCACGCCCGAGAACTCGGATTCGATCTCGTTCATGATCTTCATTGCCTCGATGATGCAGAGGATCTGCCCCTTTTCGATCCGTTGCCCTTCGTTGACGTAAGGCGGCTTGCCGGGCTCGGGCGCCCGGTAGAAGGTGCCCACCATCGGCGACTTCACTTCCAGCATTCGGGCCGCCTCGGCGGTGGGCGCTGCCGCCTCGTTCTCGCTCACAACCGGCACACCGTTGGGCGGCGTCTGGACGACGGGCTGCTGCATGGCCTGCGGCGCCATCATCATCTGCGGCGCCATCTGCACCGGGGCCCCTCGCGAGCGTTTGGAGATCTTCAGCTTGATCCCCTTGTCCGACATGATCTCGATCGAGTCGACTGAAGACTGATCCAGCATGTCGACGAGCTTCTTTACGTAGCGAAGGTCTATCATAGGCGAGAGAAGAGCCCGGAAGAAGCGCTCACGCTAGCTGGAGCAGCTCGCGTGTGAAGGTCGTCAAGATGCGTGATCCGGACCCGTCCAGATAGACGTCGTCCTCGATTCGCACCCCTCCCCAATCGGGAAGGTAGATCCCCGGCTCGATGGTGACCACGGCGCCGGCCGGAAGCAAGCCCTCCGCCGTAGAAGCCAACCTCGGCGCCTCATGCACCTCCAATCCAATACCGTGTCCCAGACTGTGGCCAAAGGCCGCGCCGTGGCCGCGGCCCTCAATGTAGCGTCGAGCGACCGCGTCGGCATCCCGGCAGTTCATTCCCGGCACCAGCGCCGCCGAAGCGAGCTCATTGGCTTCGCGGACGATTCCGTACACCTCGCGATGGCGGTCGTCCGCCTGCCCAACGAAGAACGTGCGGGTGATGTCGGAGCAATAACCGTTCACTACCGCGCCGAAATCGATGAGCAGCCATTCATTCCTGCCGATGAGCCGGGTGGACGAGCGCGCGTGGGGGAGCGCCGAGCGTGCGCCGGCGGCGACAATGGTCGGAAAGGGAAAGGCTTCACTTCCCGCGTCGCGCAGCGCGTTCTCCAGCATCCCGGCGACCGCCAACTCGGTCATTCCGGCGGCTATCCGCGGCACCGTCTCGCCTAACGCATGCTCGGCGGTCGCCACCGCCTGCCGAATGTGCGCAAGCTCCTGCGCATCCTTGCGCTCTCTCAACCGCTCCACCAGGTCAACCGCCGGACGCCATTGCCATTGCGAGGCGCCGTCGAGCAGACGCTGAAAGTCGCGATGCAGCAGGTGTGACGACTCGAAGCCCAGAATCTCGGCGTCCAGTCCCTCGAGTGCGCGCCACAGCGCTTTCCACAGGCTCTGCGGCTCGATAACGACGCGGGCAAAGTCCCCGACCTCGGCAACGACCTGGGTCTGATAGCGGAAATCGGTCACCAGAACCACGTGCCGCGCGGTAACGACTACCAGCGCGTTGGAGCCGGAGAACCCGGTGATGTAGCGGATGTTGGCGAGGCTGGTGAGAAGAAGCCCCGACAGGTGTGCGTCGGCCAGGGATTGACGCAGCGCAGCCACGCGGCGGGGCCGCATGTCAGTCACGCGGCGTCAGCGCGGCGACAAGTCCTCGCAACGCCAGCTCGTAACCCATTGCGCCAAGGCCGGCGATGACGCCCATCGCTGCCGGCGCCAGCATGGAGTGCCGCCGCTCGGGTTCCCGCGCATAGATGTTCGAGAGGTGCACTTCCACGAAAGGCACACTTACGGCGGCCATCGCATCGCGTAAGGCGAGGCTGGTATGGGTGTAGGCACCCGCATTCACTATCGCGCCGTCGGCGCGGGAGCGGAGGGCATGAATCAGCTCGATGAGCTCGCCCTCTCCATTGCGCTGCTCGAACTCCACCGTCACGCCCAACTCGGCCGCCACCGTTCTTACCCGCCGCTCGATGTC
>CAZPCC010000046.1:0-15210 GCA_964584905.1 uncultured Gemmatimonadaceae bacterium
GCCACCGCCCGTTCGACGAGCGAATGCCAATCGACGGCATTCTCGTGCCTCACGATTATCGCATGAATGTCCGCCATGCTCTTCAGCGCCGAGCGATCGAATCGGTGGTGATAGGAGGTGTGCAGCACGAGGTGCAGCAGCAGGTCCTCCGCGCATAGCAACTGCACCGGCGCGCCGTCGAGGCTCGCGGAGTGCGAGCGTTCCCACAGGCCATCGATATCGATCCGAAACGGGCTGGTGGGCCGCTCGATGCCCCAGTGCACCTCCACTACCGGCGCGCCCGCCTTCGTGAGCCTGGCGAGATGATTCGACCAACTGCAGAACTCCTCGAGATCGGGTCTCGGCAGCGGACCGAAGCCGCGCTCCAGAAATACCTGCTCCGTTTCGGCTAGGTGTTCGCGACGCACCATGATGTCCACATCGGCCATGCTGCGCAGCCCGGGCTCCGCGTACGTGAAACGCGCCAGGTGCAGGCCCTTCAGAAGCATTACAGGTATGCCCCGTGCCGCGAGCACTCCGATCACCTCGCCCGTCTGACGGAAAAGCAAGGCATTGCGGGAGGCGGTCGCCACGTAATGCGTACGCAGCCGTGCCGCTACGGTGTCCGGGACATTTTCAGCCCACGGACCGTCCGCGAGCAGCCGGTACGTCAGGCTCCCCAGCTGGTGCCGGACTCCCTCTTCCGCCAGGTACGACCACTGGCGGGCGGTGAGGCCCGCGACACGCGGATCGAACATTCCCCGCAGCAGCGCTATCCATGCACCCTGAGCGGCCAGCCGGTCGAGGGTCTCCCGCTCATCCCGAACGGACGCAACACCACCACTGCCCGCCTGCCTGACGCCGCTCTGTACGCCGGTCATCGGTAATGCTTCGCTTGCGTTTCGAACAGGCTCGCGTAGACGCCCGCCCGCTCGACCAGATCTTCATGAGCGCCTGCCTCGGCGATGCTTCCATTCACCAGCACGAGAATCCGGTCCGCGTGCCGGACTGTCGAAAGGCGATGGCTGATGAAGATCGCCGTGCGACCGGTGGCCAGTTCGTGAAAATGATCGAATACCTCAGCCTCGGCACGCGGATCGAGCGCCGCCGTGGGCTCATCCAGTACGATCAGCGGCGCCTGGCGAAGGAACGCCCGCGCGAGAGCCAACTTCTGCCATTGTCCGACACTCAGTTCCACTCCGTTCTCGAACTGACGCCCGAGGACCGTGTCGTACCCCTGCGGCAGCGCGCGAATTACTGAATCTGCACCCGTCTTTCGCGCAGCCTCCGCAATCTGTTCGCTATCGGCCGGAAGCGACACGTTGCCGACCCAGATGTTCTCGCGCGCCGTAAGATAGTAGCGGGCATAATCCTGAAACACGACCGCCAGATTCGCGCGCAGCTCGTCGAGCTTGAACTCGCGCAGATCAATCCCGTCGATTCTCACGGTTCCGCCAGTAGGATCGTAGAGCCGACACAGAAGCTTGACGAGCGTCGTCTTGCCGGATCCGTTCTCTCCCACCAGCGCGACGTGTTCGCCGGGGCGAATGGCGAAACTCACATCCTTCAACACATCCACGGAGGTGCCGGGATACTTGAAGCTGACCCTGTCGAACTCTATGCCATGCTGCACCGGACGAGGAAATGCCTGTGGGCGTGGCGAATCCACGACAGCCGGCTCGAGCTCGAGGAACCGCTTGAAATCCGAGAGAAAAAGATTGTTCTCGTAGAGACTCGCCAACCCCGTGAGCATGTCGCGAAAGAAGTCCTGCGCCCGCTGGAATGCACCGAAGTACATCACCACGTCGCCCACCGTGATCGCCCCGGTAAAAGCGCGTTGAGCGATGACGAACATCGAGCCGAACACCGCCACGACTGCTACCGTCTGAGCAAGAAGCTCGAACAGCGTCCGCCGCGTAGACAGGCGCAGCTTTTCGCGCCTGACCTGTTGGCGCAGCGTCCTATGGCGACCCCGGAACAGATCCCCCAGGCCGAACAGCCGAATCTCCTTTGCCGACTCGATCGACGTCAGGAGGTAGTTGATGTAAGTCGTTTTGCGCTGGAGCTGAGTCCTGCTGCGCGACCATTTGTACATCCGTGATGAATAATTCGTCTTGACGAAAAGGCCGGGCAGCGCGGCGACCATCAGCGCCAGTACGAGCAGCCAGTTGAACGAAACCAGCAGCGCCAACACTGCCGCCAGCGACAACCCCGCCTGACCAATCTGCGAAATCGCCATGACGACTCGCGTTGGACGAGCCGGCGCCTCCAACTGTGCACGATGCAACGCGTCGTGATACTCGGCGTTCTCGTAGTACTGAAGATCCACTTCAACCGACTTGGCGTGCAGGATCTCCTGGACGTGATCGCTCAGCTTTAGTGCCTGCACCTCCGACACCAGCGTCGACAGGTTTCGCAGTGCAACGCCCAGCACGGCAATCCCGCCGGCAAGCGCGATCAGCAGCGTAAGTCGCCCCGCATCCGCTTCTCCGCCGGACAATCCCGTCGCCACCGTATCGATAATCAGCTTCATCAGATACAGCGCGAGCAACGGGATTACGCTCTGAAGAACAAGAAGCAGAAGCTGGAGCGCGACCCACCACCGGCCACTCTGCATGACCAGCGCGAATCCCTGTCGCAGGGGCGACAGGTCGACCTTCTTCAGGACTGTTCCAGTGGCGGCACGCGTGGTCATGCGTAGGTCTCCTCGAACCAGCGAATGAATCGACCCATCATGACTCCGCGCAGTAGCAACAGGTAATACTCCTTCTCCTGCCGGCGACCAAACTGTTCCGGCCACCGCTCCACCAGCGAGCGCATACGAGGCAGATCCAGACACCGCTTCGCTGTCTCGGATCCGTCGAGCCTGTCGAGCTCGTCTTTGATCTCATTGCGCATGCTGGCCAGCAGCTCCGGCCAGTCCGCGTCCTGCGCCCCGAAGGTGGTGCGGAAGCGCACCTGATCCGGCAGGCGGCCAGCCATGGCGCTGCGAATCAGCCACCGGTTCACACCGTTCTGCAAGTACTTCTCGCCGCTGACGCCAAAGCAGTACTCGATCACACGGCGGTCCCCGGTCGGGTCGCGCGTTTCGACACCGAACCACGGCCGAAAGCCGCTGTACACGTCCAGTACGTCTGCGGAGTTCGCGAGAACCGTGAGCCGAAAGTCCCTGTCCGACATTCGGCGAACATTGTCGAAATCGCGTCTGGCCTCTCGAACACGCTCTTCAACCTGCATAGCCCGGGCGAACTCCGGACTGATGGCGGACGAGCTGTCTTCCCATGCCGTCGAAGCCGGCTTGCGAGCGAGCTGGCGGCCGGCGGCGCTAATGAAGGAGGGCATGAGGGGCGTCACCACTTCTCGTTCGAAAACGTTCCGCCTGCCCTGCCCCCTCGCCCGCGCAATCGCATGCACCTCGCGCCAGACCCGGCGCCACTCCCCACGAGCGGCCGAATCCCTGAGCGAACGGTCGCCGGTGTGGCTGATGGTGGCGTTCCCCTTGTGCCCGGCCAGCAACACCTTGAGACCCTCGGAACGCGCCGCCGCATAGATGGCCGTGAACCACGCCGCGTTCCCTGGGTTGCGAGGGGGAGCACCGGTCATGCGGAACAACGTCTCGATCTCGTCGAAGGGCGTTCGCCCGTCAGGCCGCCGAATGCGGAGATCGATGTTGGGGTGCATGCGCGCGATCGCCTCGACGTCGGCTGACTCGTCGGCGATCTGATCCCGTCTCAAGGTGACCTGCAAACCGACGCGGGGGGCGGCATGAAACGTAGTCAGGCCGCGTCCCTGCTCCCGTAGCTGCTCCGCCGCGACGACGGCCACCGACGAGGAATCGAGGCCACCACTGGCCATGATACCAACCTCGCCATCGCAGCGCAGTCTTGAACGAACGGCATCGCCAAAGACGTCGAGGAAACCCTCGATGTACTGTTCATTGGAGCCGAATTCGATCCTCCTGGCGGGCTCGGGCGACCAGTACCGCTCGAGTCGCACCCCGCTCGCATCCACGCGCATGGTGTGCGCCGGAGGGAGCCGCAGTATTCCCTCGAAGAAAGTGATCTCCGGACGCTGGAGCAGCACGAGGAAATCGGCGACCTTCTGCTCGTTCAAACGCGCAGGGACATCCGGGAGCGATACCAGCGCGTGCGCGGTGGTGGCGAGAGCGATACGAGTGGAAGTCGCGTGGTAGAAAAGCACTCGCTGCCCCATGACGTCACGACCGCAGATCAGGGCGCGTTGCCGTTGATCCCAGAGCGCGAATGCGAAGTCACCTAGCAAGTGCCGCGAACAGTCCTGCTCCCAGGCGGCGTAGGCGGCGAGAATGAAGGCAGCGTCAGGCAGTGCGGCGGCTTCGGCGCCCGAAAAGCCCAGTTCGGCGGCGAGTTCAGCCCGGTTGTCGATGCGAGCGTCCGCGACGACGACCAGCCGCCCGTCGCTGGAATGTACCGGCGCTCGATACCATGCATCCTCTGGAGTGACACGCCACGGGATACACCCCAGCGCTACGGGTGCCGAGGCCGAGCCGGGCGCCCACACTGAAGCTTCGCTCCCGTACTCGCTCATCGAGCCGAGCAGCGTGGTCATCTCGCACGCGGGCACCGGTGCGCCATCGTGGCGGAACACCGCGCCGATCGCACTCATGCTTCAAAGAGGATCGCTGACCACTAGTCGTCAGGCAAAGGTGGAGACGACGGCAAAGCGATCCTGACGTGGGCCGCCGGTGACGATGACCCCACCGACGCGTACCCAGGCGTGCGCATCGTACCTGCTGGCTGGATCGGCACCGAGATAGAGGGTGCAGGGAATGCCGCGCCGACGCAGCATCCATTTGGCCGTCACCGCCTGCGGCAGGCACACCGGCTTCCAGGGTAGATGACGTGCGGCAGCCTCGATCGCCCACCGCACGCGCGCGACCTCGCCGCTGGTCGCTCCCGCGTGATGCGCGGGGCTCTCTGCCATGTGCTGCCCAAGGCGCGGCGCGACGGAGGAGAACCGCAGAACGCGTAGAAGGACGCTCACGACCGTGCAAAGGGCGAGCGCCTCTACGAGGACGGCGCGCTCAGCCGCCGGAAGGAGTACGAGCTGTACCAGCCGCTTCATCATAGACGCGGATCAGCTGCGCGTCGCGCAGCTCCTCCAGAAATCCAAGCACCTCGCGTTGGCAATCATCCGGCTCAATCTCGAATTCACCGAGCAGCGCCTCACACAGCTGCGTGGCTGAGCGCGGCTGTTCGAGCAGCGCCCAGATTCTTGGCCCGGTGCCTTCCAGCCCGAAGTACATCCCCTGCTCGATGCTCATCATGACGATGGTCCGGTCGACTTCAACCGCCACCGGCTCTTCGTTTCTGGCAACAACGGTATCCATGCCAATCGCATTCACAGAACTCACTCGACCTCCTCACGGTGTAACATGCGCCTCACGAGTAGCCGGCATCCCGTTCGATCATATCGAGCACCGCGGGCAGATGCTCGAGCCCCTTCGGCCTGACGAGCAGACTCACCGATACGGTGCGCGCCACTTCCGCCGCCAGACGGAATACCTGCGACGTCAATCCTAACGCCGCCGCGGAAGGCAGCCAGTAAGTCTCTTCCACCAACGCCGATGCCGCTTCGAGGCCATTCAGGCGCTCCAATCGCGGCGCGCCCTCGCCGTCCCGAATGAGGTACACCCTCCGCAGCGGGATGGGCGTCGCCCAGTCGGTCGCGGAGTCGAGCGGAAGGTGGTACTTGACACGATCGCCACCAACAAGCGCGAGATCGGAAACCGAAGCCGAGGCGGCAGCCAGACTGTTCTCATCGAGCCTGACGCTCGCTGCCCCAGGCCAGACACCCAGCTCGCCCCCGTTCCCTGGCGCCATGACACAGACATCATCTGCGACCAACGACCCGCCGCGCCGTACCATCCACTCAGCGAGCGTCGACTTTCCTGCACCCGACCGGCCGGAAAATGCGACAGCGCTCCCATTGACCGCGACACAGCTCGCGTGCAGAGGATAGAGCCCTCGCTGATGGAGAATTACCCCCATCATCGCACCCGACAGGTACGCTCGAACGTCCTCAGGCCTTGCGCCAGGCTCCACTGCAACTTGAATGAGCGAACCGTCGGAAGCGATGAATCGGCCCACCCCACGAACCTCGACCTTGATCCGGCCATTCGTGTACACCGAGCGCCCGGAATACATCTCCCCCTGATCATCGAACTTCGCGTCGGGTTCCACGCAAATCGTGACGTCGGGATCGCTCGAATCGAGATTAGGCCACTCCGGCAGGTCGATGTCCGACCGCACGCGCAATCCGTATATGAACAGGTCCCGACTGGCAAGCGGCACTGGCGGCTCCACGACTCTCATCTGTTCTATGTCAGGCGTTCTCGAAGACCAAGCCAATGCCCCCCGTTTTGCGAAAACGGAGGGCATGGTTTCAGCCAGTGGCTGAGCCAGAAACGTCAGGGACTCGTCGGAGGAACCGGAAATTCGCCGCCGATCCCGTCAACGTTCGAGCCCAATCCCTGTGCTGTCTCGCTAACCGGCTTGCGGACAAGCGTAGGGGTTACCCATTTGGTGCGTTGCATCGCGCCTCCTGTACTGCGGGGTGAAAGTTTGCCGGGACTGCGTGCGACCCATACCTGGGCTGCCAGTCAACAGTATCCCGCGCCTTACCCTTTGGCAAAAGTCCGGCCATCTCAAAAAAAACCCACAACTGCGTTGCCAAAGCTGATCTTGTCGCTAAACCTTCAAGCGCCAATGAGTTACAAAAATGCGAAATCGTGCTGCGACCCGCTCGGTTGTGGTCCGCTCCAACAGCTGTGTCTCTTGATGCGAGCACGTGAGGCGGTCGCGCAACAATCTTACCTGAACCTTTAAACATTTGACGCGAACCGCTCCGCCGCGCCGATAAGCGACGCGCTCACCACTATACCTCCAAATTCCCGTTACCGCAAAAAATATTCGACAGTTGAAACCACGCGCACCGTCTTCAAAAGCTGGCTTTCCTCGGTCATTCCCGGTCCGGGCGCCCGCGGCAGGATCTCGAACACTCCCTGATTCGCGCGTCGTATGCTACCCAATCCGCTCGCGGCGTCGCGAGCAAACTGCTGCGCCGCCTCTCGCGCGCGGGCTGTGGACTCCGCCAGCATCGCCGGCTTGAGCTCGTTGAGCTCCGTAAAGATGAATGTAGGCCCGCCTGGGCCGTATTCCTCGCCCGAGGAAATCACCACTCCGGCGTTCACCAGCTCGGCGATCCGTTGGCTCGCCGCGAGCACGCGTTCCGGATCGGAGGAGCGGACGAGCACCGTTTGCCGCATCACGTAGCGCGACGCGACGCGCTCGGACTGCGCGTAGGGATTCGCCAATGCGTCCACGACCACGAATCCCTGGAGCGAGACCTGACTGGTATCAATCTGCTGCTGCTGGAGAAACTCGCGCACACGTGCAACATGCCGCTGAAGTTCGTCGTGCGCCGCTGCGAGGTCGTTGCTCGCCGTCACGAGACGCAGCGCCCAGATCGCCACGTCTGCGGTCACCTCCCGCTCGGCGATCCCCTTCACCGTTACGAAACGGTCGGCGCTCCGCGCGCGCGCAAACCCCAACCCAATGAGCAATCCCCCCAGCGACAATCCCACTGCGAGAATGATTGCGCGCAACGTTCCGCCGGCCACCACGCTATCCGATCGCGCTCGGCGTTATGCGGTCCCGCATCGGGACAGCTCTATCAGTTCCGCACACGGCCTGGATCGGGTGAGGCGGAGCAGGCCTTCCGCTATTCATGAATCGTCTGCAGCTCCACGATCTTCAGCCGGCGCACGCTGTTTGGCAGGCGCAGCATGACCTCGTCGCCCACGCTCTTGCCGACCAGAGAGCGGCCGATTGGCGATGACATGGTCACCTGTCCCTCCTCGAACTCCTCCGCATCGCCGAATACGAGATGGTACGTCTCGGTGACAGACAGCAGCTCCTCGACCACCACCACTCGCGAGCCCAACCCCACCCTGTCGGACGGGATGAGGGCCACATCGATCTGCGAGAGCTTGCTCAGCCGCTGGCGAAGCTGTCCCAGCCGTGCCTGAATGAACTGCTGCCGCTCCAGGGCAGCCTTGTACTCGCTGTTCTCACGGAGGTCCCCCATCTCCACTGCACGCCGAATCTCCCCGGGCAGGGTGACGCTAAGCTCGTGCTGCAACCGCTGCACCTCTCCACCAAGCTTGCGTTTGAGGGACTCGATCATATCGGATTCGGACATGGCCCACCATACAAAAAAAGTGGACGGCGCCCCGTCCGGTGAACCGGGCGCCGCCATTCCCCGGAGCGCCTCTCTGCGCGCTCCGCCTCCCGGAGTCTAGGCGCGGCACGCCGGGAAGTAAAGCGCGCCAAGCGCGTCTCGATCGAATCGGGAGACTCTACATTCCAGCCATGATGCAATTGGAGCGGGTGGGCGAGGTGACGAGTGTATGGCTGAGCTCATGGCGCAGCCGGGCAATGGGATACGGCGTCCACGTATTTCTATGGCGCGGCGTGCTGATCGATACCGGATTCCCCACGGCTCGCCTGGACATTTCGCGCGCACTGGAGGAGCTGCGGCCACGTGGAGCCATTCTGACTCACGGCCACGAGGATCACGCCGGGAACGTTCACACCGTGGCGGCGCGCAACATCCCGCTGTGGATCTCGCCGCTCACCCCTGAGGTGATACGCGCCAACGGTCACATGGCAGCCTATCGACGCTTTACGTGGGGTCGAATGCCTTACGTCGAGTCGCCAGGCAGCACCTTCGATCCTTCGCCCCTCGAGTTGCTGCACACTCCCGGGCATTCCGCCGACCACCATGTCGTATGGGATCCCGAGCGAGAGACACTATTCGCCTCCGATCTCTTCCTCGGCACGAGGGTACGCGTCGCCAGGCCGCTCGAAGATCCGCGTGCGCTACTCCGGAGCCTGCGAACGGCAGCGGAGCTCCGGCCCCGGGAAATGTGGGACGCCCACCGCGGCCGCATTCCTGATCCGTCGAACGCGCTGACCGCAAAGGCAGACTGGCTGGAAGCGCTGATCGAACGCGTGATGGCCCGCATACGAGCGGGAGAGGGGGATGCACAAATCGCCCAACGAGAGCTTGGACGACCGGCGGTGGTGGATCGAATTTCGTTCGGCGATCTGTCGCGCATCAACCTCGTGCGCGCGATCCGCCGGACGGCTACGTCCGCTGCATGAGCAGCGCGAGCGTGCCGAAGAGCCCAGCCACCGCCGAGAGCGCGCAAGTTCCCATTGCGACAGTGCGCGCGAGTTGAAGCGTCAGGCGGAGCGAAGGGGCACGAACCTGCTTTCGATCGAGCTGGAGCGATTTCTGCGCAGCGAGTCCCCACCCGGCAAACGACGCAACGCAGATCAAGGGCGTAGACGCCAGCCACCACGTGGGGACGAGGAGGAGCACCAGCAGCGCCCCAAACGTGCAGCCGACGGTGGCGTAGTACAGCCGGCCCCATTCGGCGCGTCCGACGCCGGTGGCCATTACGTCACCCAGTGTGTTCCGGGGCAGCGGTATGGCGGGATTGAACTCGATAGGAGTATGCATCAGGCTAACGACGAGCAGGGCGCCGCTGGCGATACGACTGACAAGGGACGTTACGGGTTTGGAAAGTACTGATACAATCGCACCTCGCGTTTCACACTTCGCACTTCGCACTTCGCACTTCGTACTTCGCACTTCGCACTTCGCACTTCGCACTTCGCACTTCGCAGCATGCCCTACCTGTGCCTTTCCAGCACGGAATCCGTTTCGCTCGCCTTTGCCGCGCCCGATGAAACCGCGTACTCGTTCCGCAGCCGGATCATCATCTCCTCGCGACGGTCGTAAAGCCGCTTGAGCGGGCGTGGTTCATGGCGGGCAAGAGCGTACGCGGTGAGCAGCGGCAGAGCGATGGTCGAATCGGCGTAGCAAACCACCGCGTCAGGCAGGCGGTCTGGATCGATCTTGCCCCAGCTCACCGCTTCGGCCGGCGTAGCGCCAGACAGGCCACCGGTATCCGGACGCGCGTCGGTAACCTGCAGAAAAAAGTCGTGGCCCTTCTCATCGATGCCGAGAACTTCCTGGATCTGCGGCTCGGTCTGCAGCATGAAGTTCTTGGGTGAGCCACCGCCGAGGATCAGTACGCCGCTCTTGCCCCCCCCGCGCTTTGCGTCAAGCACGATCGCCGCCGTCTCGTTGACGTCCTGATTGGGGTCGAGCAGGCACCTGTTGCCGTCGAGCGCCAGCGCGGCCACGTTCATTCCGATCGACGAATCGCCGGGCGACGAGGTGTAGATGGGCACCCCGGCCGAATACGCCGCCGAGAGCAGCGACTTCTGGCCGATACCTAACGCCTTTTCGCGCTCGCGAACGTACTTTCCGCACAGATAGTGGAACTCGGCGCTGGACATCGTCCGCTGAAACTCGGGCCCGGCGATGATCTTGCGAAAGAAAGCGTCGGTCGAGAGCAGAACATCGTAATCGAAGAAGATGTCGTAGATGCGAACGATCCCCTCCTCGCGCAGCGCCACATCGCTTTCCTGGGCGTTGCCGCGGTGCATCGCAAGGCCCAGCCCGAAATGTGTGTCGTGGTACAGATTGGCGCCGGTGGAGATGATCCAGTCGACGAACCCGGCCTCGATGAGCGGTATGAGTGCCGCGATACCCAGTCCCGCCGGGGTCAGTGCCCCGGTCAGAGTCATTCCGACGGTGACATCGGCGTCCAGCATCTTCTGCGTGAGGAGTTGAGCCGCCTCGCGCAGCCGCGCCGCGTTATAGGCGAGGAAGGTTCCCTCGATCAGGTCCGCGGCCGACTCGGTTCCGTCGATTCGCAGCGGATCGATCCGCTGCCCTCGCAGATAGCGACTTCCCGCGTGCGTCGTGTGACCGGCACCGCCCTGTTCCCGAGCCTCGGCGGCCCGCTTCTGCTCGGCCTTGTTTCCGCTCGCGGTGGCACGCGCCTTGGCGCCACCGGCAGGCGCATTCGACTTGTCCGAGGTCTTGCCGCTGGCAGCTCTCTTCCTGCCGGCCCCGGACTTCGCACGGTCACCGCGCTTTGTCATACGTCGTTCTTCTCCTTGCGAACCTCGGCCTTCCTGCGCTGCGCGGCGTACGCGGAGATCACCGTATTGGCCGCCTCCTGCGGATCGTCGGTCAGCACGAGCAAATCCATGTCGCCTGGCGAGATCTTGCGCTCCAGCAGCACGCGCGACCGAAGCCACCGCAGCAGGCCGGCCCAGTAATGCGAGCCGAACATCACGATTGGAAACTGATAGATCTTGCCGGTCTGAATCAGTGTGAGGGCCTCGAAGGCCTCGTCGAGCGTTCCGAAGCCTCCGGGAAAGATGATGAACGCACTCGAGTACTTCACGAACATCGTCTTGCGGACGAAGAAGTACCGGAAGTTGACGAGGGTATCGACGTATGGATTGGCGCCCTGCTCGAACGGCAGTTCGATGTTGCAGCCTATAGAGCGCCCGCCGCCCAATCGCGCGCCCTTGTTGGCCGCCTCCATTATTCCCGGGCCGGCGCCGGTTATGATGGCAAAGCCTTCCAGTGACAGCAGCCGCGCAACCTCCTGGGCGTGCACGTACTGCGGATCCTCGGGATGGATTCGCGCCGAGCCGAAAATCGATACGCCCTTCTCGATGCCGGCGAGCGTATCGAACCCCTCGATGAGCTCGCCCATGACCCGCAGCACGCGCCACGGATCGGTGCGGGTAAAATCGTCGGGGCGCGCTGCGTGCCCCAGGAGCTTCTCATCCTCCGTTACCGGGACGTAGGTGCGAATCGACTGGTCGACCGCGATCTGGGCCGAACCTACCTGACGCGCCGCATCTGCCTGCGACGGCGGCACGCGTCCCGCCGCCAGATGGCCCTCTTCGGTTCGCTCACGAAGAAAGTCGCGTGATTCCTGTTCCGCGCGCGCCATGCGCTGCGGGTCTGAGCGTTTTCCGCCGGCCGTCCGGGCCCCTGCCTTACGACGCTTGCCGCGCCCTTTCGGTGGTGTCGCCATGCGGACAAGCTAGACGCACGAGGGGTGGTGGGGAATGGTCGGGAATCGGGACTGGGGAATCGGGAATCGGGAAATCGGAAGGGAAGTCCTCCGTTTCCTTATTCCCGATTCCCATTCCACAGTCCTGACTACCGATTCCCCATTCCCGATTCCCGTTTCCCGAGTCAATCGAGTGGGACTGCTGTGCTGTCAGTCCTGGCAGGGTCGCGACCGTGGCGGGAAGCGCGGTGGTGTCTGCAACCCCGAAAACGACGACGGGTTCGCCATTCCGCCGTCCGACACGGGGTTGTAGCGTGGCTTTCCCTCCCTAACAACAATGTTCAAGTGATAAAGCTCGCGTTTCTCCTGCGCGGCGGGCTGCATGAGTTCGGCAATCACTCCACGGTAAGTCCAGTTTGGCCGGCCCGATGCTCCAGTCCGCCGCGCCGGGAGCCCGCGGGGACCTGCCGCGCCTCCTTCCCCTGACCGGCCCGGTGCTCCACATTGAAGCTCCCCGCTTCCCCCGCCTCGATGCCTCCTCCTCTCGTACTGTCCCCGGCCGATCGCATAACGATCCCAAGGCCCTCACCGCGCGCCGGCGCTCCCGTCGCGATCCGGCGGGCGCGCCACCGCACGCGGCTCGACTGGATTCGCCTGGTTTTTGCCGTCGCGCTGTTCGTCGTCGCGCTCCTCACCGCGCTTCCCGCACCCGTATATGCCGCCTGGCTCACCGGACTGGTCGCCGGCGAGGTGGGGCACTGGCTTGCTCCGGTTGCCCTGCTCACCCTGCTACCCGGCTGGCGCGCGAGCTTACCCGGCCGGCTGGCCCTGCTACTCGGAGTCGCATCCGCGTTGCTGTTCATCGCGCCACTCGCACGGGCGCTGCGCCTCGCTCCGGAGATTACCGCAGGCATGACGCGGGTCTGGGGACCAGCGGACTTCTCGGCGTTTTCGGGAGCCGAGCCGCGCGAGAGGCCAGTCGAGTTGATTGACCTGTACGCCGGCGTACCGCTCGGCGATTCGAAGATGCGAACCGTCGTGTACGCCACCGACGCGAGTGGAGACCTCCGGCTGGATCTCTACCTGCCGGTCGATTCCTCGCGTGCAGCACCGCTGCTTGTAATCGTGCACGGCGGTTCCTGGCAGGCCGGTGATCGAACGGAGCTGCCCAAGCTGGCCCGATACTTCGCCGCACGTGGTATCGCTGTAGCGTCGCCGGATTATCGCCTGGCGCCGGCGAACCCTTTTCCAGCGGCGCGCGATGACGTCCTGCGCGCTACGGCATTCGTCCAGTCCAACGCGGCCGAACTGGGTGTCGACCCAACGCGCGTGGTGTATCTCGGCCGGTCAGCCGGGGCCCAGATCGCCCTCTCCGCGGCTGCGGCGAGCGAGGGTGATCCCCGCGTCCGCGGCGCCGTTTCGCTGTACGGGCCGCTCGACCTGCGGTGGGGCTACGCGAATCCAGGAAATCCGCGGGTGGTGGACGGACGTGCAGTACTGCGCGACTACCTCGGCGGCAGCCCCGCCGAGGTGTCGGACGTGTACGACGCTGCTTCGCCAATCGCCATGGTGAGCCATCGTACCAAGCCTGTGCTCCTCATCCACGGGCAACGTGACGACATCGTGTCGCCGGTCCATGCGGATCGTTTCGCGGCTCGCATGGAATGGGCGGCACGACCAAAGGTGGTGGTGCGGCTTCCATGGGCGAGGCATGGCTGCGATGCAATACTGCGCGGACCGTGCGGCCAGATCACTCTGTATTCGGTCGAGCGCTTTCTCGGGGCGGTAATGAGGTAGCGAAGGGGCGTGCGAAGGGCGAAGGGCGAAGGGCGCCGAGCAGCGAAATGAGTTGATAGAGCACGCGTGCCCTCCGAGATTCAGGATATGGGATGGACCCGACTTTCCGCCGCGCTCGTGTGGCGCGCAGTAGCCAGCCCCGCCACCGCGGCGGGACTGCTCAGGGTCGCGTGGAGCTTCCGCGCGCGTGACTGGTGGCGCCACCCCCCATTTCTCCCTCTACCGCCCCGCGAGTATGTCCGCTGGCGGATGCACACGGCCTATGGCGATGCGGATGCAGTTCCGCCGGTGGAGGATGTGGTGCGGTATGCGAGGTGGGTGAGGGAGAAGTGAAAAGAGAAGAGAGATGCGAGATGCGAGGAAAAGCGGGCCCGAAGTGCGAATTGCGAAGGGCGAAGTTGAAGCCAAGTGCGAGTTGCGAATTGCGAAGGCACCCGAATCGTCACGCCACCGATGCATAACGTGACGCGACCTGGCATCCGCGACCCGCGACCCGCGACCCCCGACCCGCATCCCGCGTCCCGCGTCCCGCGTCCCTCATCCCTCGAGGAGCGTATTCGCGCACAGGCGTACGGACTTGGGTTCGATCTGGCCGGTATAACGACGCTCGGACCCGTCGAAACGGCCGGCGCGTTCGAGGCCTGGCTCGACAAGGGCTACGCCGGCGACATGAGCTACCTCCCCAGGTGGCGGGAGATCCGTCGCGACAGCCGGCTGCCTCACGCCGGCGTCGTGAGCGCCATTGTGGTGGGGCTGGACTATGGCGGCGCCGAGCCTTCCGGGACGGTCGCCCGGTACGCGCGCGGCGACGACTATCACGACGTCATGCGCGACCGGCTGCGGGAGCTGCTCGCCTGGCTGGAGCACGAGACGGGATCTGCAGTGCGGGGGCGCCCGTACGTCGATACCGGACCGGTGCTCGAGCGCGACCTCGCTCGCAAGGCGGGGCTCGGCTGGTTCGGGAAGAACACGATGCTGATCAACATGCAGCGGGGCTCGTTCTTCTTTCTCGGGGCGCTGTTCGTCGATCTGCCGCTCGCGCCTGACGAGCCGTTTGCTACCGATCACTGCGGCACATGCCGGCGGTGCCTCGATGCCTGTCCGACGGGGGCGCTGGTCGCGCCTGGCGAGATGGACGCGCGGCGGTGCATTTCATATCTCACGATAGAGAGTCGCGGCGCAATGCCGGTCGAGCTGCGTGAGCGGGTCGGTGAGCTGGTGTACGGGTGCGATATCTGTCAGGACGTGTGCCCGTGGAACGGGCGGTTCGCGAGCGCGCTACCTGACGAGTCGCCGTACGCGGCGCGGGAGGCACTGGCGGGGAGGGACGCGCGGACGCTCGCGCGCGATTTGTTAGGCATGTCGCAGGAGGAGTTCTTCCGCGCCTTCAGCATGTCGCCGCTGAAGCGCGCGAAGCTGCGGGGGCTCAAGCGCAACGC
>CAZPCC010000047.1:0-47280 GCA_964584905.1 uncultured Gemmatimonadaceae bacterium
CCTACCTGCCAGACCGCATCCCAGTTGAGGTCCTCGTTCCCGTCGTTGAAGTGATAGACGTCCTTGGGCACGCCGTGGGGGTTTACCGTAAAGCGAAACCCGCTCCGCCGGTCGTGGTAGGAATCGATGATTACGTGAACCCAGTCGGAGAAGATTCCCGATGCGTCGCGCCGCGCCAGCTGTGACGCTATCGAATCCGGCGCGCTGTCGAACAGCCGGACACCTACGTACAGCGCCGCATCGTCGTAGAGCACCCGAACTTCCGTTCGTTCGGTCGGCGCGGCGTCAGCGTTAGGCCAGCTCTGGGTGAAATTCGAAGATGCCGCGGCCGCGGCCCAGGCCGCTTCGTCGAGCCGGCCGTCGATGCGAACGTCGCCTCCCCGCCGGCTGGCCTGAAGGGTGGGTGTGGGCCGGGCAACTGCGGTCGATGAACCGGGCGCGACGAGGGTGTCGGGATTCTGGCCGAGCGCGGCCGTTGCAAACAGCCCGTACAGACACAAAGCGTAGCGGATCATCAGTCTTGTAAGAGCCAGGGTAGTGCGGCGAAAACCGTTCCTTGATTGGACTGGACCAAACTTCAAATGGTTCACAACCTCTGTGAGCTGGGAGCGAGGCACAGCCATCGCCAGGAGCACGACGCCAGCGTACAATTTGGCGGCGGACGCCCAGGGACAGGGTCAGGAGCGAGCAAGGCTTTGGCATGGATTCAGCCAGACCGAGCAATTCGCCGCGAGGTCGAACAGCGAATGAATGAACCGGCAGAATGGCAGAACCCGGTATTCTTCTTCCTCGAACCGGAGGTTAGTGTGTCTACGCGGAACTACAGATTGACTGTGATCGGGTGCGCGCTCGCGTGGTTCATGGTGGGACTTCACATTCCTTCGCTGCACGGGATGACACACGACGGGCAGTCACCGCATTGGGGCGTCGTTGCCATTACGCTGCTGTTAGGGATTGCGGCGGTCGCCAGCCTGTGGGCTCTCCTTCGCTCGCCCGAGGGGTGGTCAAAGGCGTCGGGTTAGACGCCAACACGGATAGAGTTTCCAAGGCAGGAATCATCATGGCGATCATCCCGACCCTTCGCTGCCGCAGCATGCGGCAATCACTCGCGTTTTACACCGGCATCCTCGATTTCGAGCGCGTAGATGGTGACGACGAACTCAACGATCCGTCTTTCAGCATTCTCGCTCGCGATGGCGGCCACTTGTTCCTTTCCAGCCATGGCGGCGATGGGGTCTTCGGCGCCGTGGTCGCGGTCACGACGAATGACATCGACGCTCTTTTTCGAACGTTTCGGGCGCGGGGACTGCGGACGCCTGGCAATCCGAATGCGCCACAGCAGGTTCACGAAGGCCCGATCGACCAGACTTGGGGCACGCGCGAGTTCTACGTCGAGGATCCCGATGGCAACACGCTCCGCTTCACTCAGTAACCGCTCTCGGTCCGACGAATCTCCCGGGCGTCGAGGCGGACCACCGGACGCTTCGACGCGCCAAAGCTTGCCCTAACGAACGCTGAACCTGACAAAACATCGCTATGGTTTGTGTGCGCTGCGCGCGCACTCTTCCTGGAATGCTTTGCCGGTTGGCGCAGGCGTTAGGTGCCCTTTCGTAGTTTCCCCTTTCCAGGACTATCGATGGAGCAGGCGACTCAGGTCTTCGCCGCGATCTCCTTCCTTGTGATCGGCCTCTCGCACCTGGGTCGACCCAATTCTTGGGTTGACTTCTATCAAGCTCTCGCTGCGAGGGGTAGCCTCGGCGTTTTCTTCGAAGGCTTCCTCCTGTTGAGCTTCGGCGCCATCATAGTCGCGTTTCACAATGTGTGGCAGGGTCCGGAGCTGTTGCTCACCCTCATTGGGTGGGCGCAAGTTCTCAAGGCAGTAGTACGCTTCTTGGCTCCGCAAGTAGCATTACGCGTACTGCAACGTGTCACGCCAGAACGCGCGTGGCACTTCCAGGTTGGCGGAGTGGTAGCCTTGCTGATAAGCGGTTTTCTGTGGTGGATCCGGTTTCGACCGTAAACGCAGGGGCGGTCGCGAAGCGGAGACCGGCCGCAGCTTCGGAGCACGACGCACGATGCCATTATGACCTTCGATCTCCAGCCCACACTCCGGGGCGAGCTCCTGGAATTGAGGCCGCTCGAAGCGAGCGACTTCGAGGATCTGTTTGCCGTGGCGGCCGATCCGCTCATCTGGGAGCAGCATCCTGACAGGCACCGCTACCAGGAAGGTCCATTCCGTATCTTCTTCCGTGAGGCGCTGGAATCAGGAGGCGCCCTGCTCGCGATCGACACGAATGACCGACGGACAATAGGGTCGTCGCGTTTTCACGGTTACGATGCGGCCGCGAGTGAAATTGAGATCGGCTGGACGTTCCTTGCCCGACACAAGTGGGGCGGCTCGTACAATCGCGAAATGAAGAAACTCATGCTTCAGCATGCGTTCCGATTCGTGGACCGCGTCATCTTTCTCGTCGGGCCGGCCAACCATCGTTCGCAGCGCGCGCTCGCCAGGATCGGCGCCGTCCATCTGGGATCGAGAATCGACGAGGGCGGCCGCGAGCGCAACGCCTACCAGATGGATGCCGACACGTTTCGCCAGGACAGCCAATGGAATTTCAGCTGACTCACGCGTTGGAGATTCTCGAGCGCACTCCAGGTTCGTTCCGTGCTCTGTTAGGCGGACTGACCGAGGCGTGGACCAGTCCAAACGAGGGGCCCGACACTTTCAGCGCGTTCGACAACGTCGGACATCTCGTACACGGCGAACGAACCGACTGGATACCTCGCGCTCAGATCATTCTCGCACAGGGGCCGAACCGGCGCTTCGAGCCTTACGACCGGTTTGCGCAGTATCGGGAGAGCGAGGGGAAGAGCCTGGCGGAGCTCCTCGACGAGTTCGCGCGACTTCGCTCTGCGAACCTGACGACGCTTCGCGGCTGGCAGCTCACCGACCGGGAGCTGGCACTCGAGGGGGAGCACCCCGGGCTGGGGCGAGTCACCCTCCGGCAGCTTCTGGCCGCCTGGGTGGCGCACGACCTTGGGCACGTGGCGCAGACAGCGCGTGTGCTGGCTAAGCAATATCGCGAGGCGGTGGGGCCGTGGCGAGAATACCTGCCGGTGCTAGATCGTTAGGCGATGACCAGCGGCCCCAACCGAGGAGCAGAAATTGAAAGGTGATCGAATCGGAGGCCCGATCAGGTGGCGGATGCACATACCGGCGCCTCCCGAGAAGGTGTTCACCGCCCTCGACTCCGCCACGGGTCGCGCCTCGTTCTGGTCGGAGTCCGCGGTCGAGGTAGATGAGCACATCGAGTTCCGGTTCATCAACGGATATGCCTGCCGGAGCAGAGTGCTCGAGCGACACCCACCTGGCGTGCTATCGATCGACTACATCGGAGGCGTCGCGCGGTTCGAGCTCACGGAAGACGGCGCCGGCGGCACCGACCTGCTGCTCACGCATCACGGAATTGAAGAGGCGGAATGGAACGAGGTCCACGCAGGCTGGCTCAACGTGCTGTTTCCGCTGAAGGCCTGGGTGACACACGGCGTGGACCTGCGCAACCACGATCCCGAGCGCTCCTGGGATCAGGGCTATGCCGATCAATGATCCCGGATCGGGCCTGCTTGAAGCAATCTTCTAGAACCCGGTAAACCCCGGCGATATGAACCGCCCCGGGAGGTAGCTGATGAAGAACGGCCCGTAGGCGATGAGGATCAGCACTACCGCCGCGATGGTCCAGATGCCGAAGCGGTCGAGAACCGTCTCCCATCCGGTGCGCGCCGGCACCGTCAGCGTCTCCGACACCGGGATGTCCACCGGCTGCCCCCCGCGTCGGCCGGCAACGATCGTCAGGCCGATCACGACGAAAAACAACATCACGCCGATGAACATCAACGATCCGCCGATCCCCGTGAGCGTGCCGCCGAGGTCCCACGCGGGATTGTCGTAAGTCGCCGCCGCGCGATACGTGCGCCTCGGCATTCCCTCGAGTCCCGCCGAGATCATCCCTCGCGCGAAGATCACGATGCCGACGGTGTATACCCACGACGAGGCTAGCGCGATCTTCCTGCTGAACAACGCGCGTCCGGTGAGATACGGGATCATCCAGTAGGCGACCCCCATCAGGGTAAGCGCCACCGCACTCCCGACGGTCATGTGGAAGTGACCCGGTACCCACGTGGTGTTGTGGATGGACTGGTTCATCGTGAAGCTGGCGTTCACGAGTCCCGTCGCGCCACCGAGCACGAACGTGAGCATCGCCAGTAGCTGCGCCACCACTGATGGATCGCCCCAGGGGAGCTTCGGAATCCAGCCGAGCAGTCCGCGGCCGCCGCGGCGGCGACCCCCGATCTCGAGTGCCGCCATGACCGAGAACGCCGTCGCCAGGCTGGGAAAGAACACACCAAAAGTGAGTACGCCGTGTACCGCCTTCATCGACGTCGAGATGCCGGGGTCGGTATACTGATGATGGAATCCGGTGGGAATCGATAGCAGCAGGAACAGGATGAACGTAATTCGCACGAACGAGTCGCTGATCAGCTTTCCGTCCACCTGACGCGGTATCAGAGCATACCATGACACGTACGCCGGAAGCAGCCATGCGTACACGATCGCGTGGCCGGTAAACCAGAACAGCGTGCGCGTGAGCAGCGGGTCGATCAGCGGCAGCAGGCCTAACGTCCACGGAGTGAGCAGTCCCAGGAACGACACCGCGATCGGGATCGATGCCAGGCCCCACATCAGGTACGACGCCACCGAGATGTAGGCGAGCAGGGGGATGCGGGCGCCGGGGTGCTCGCGTCGCCAGCCACGCAGATTGACCAGCATGCTGAGGAGCGCGAGCCACGTGCTCACTACGACGAGCGCTAGCCCGATGTAGTAGGTCCAGTGCGCCTGCAGCGGCGCGTAGGACGTGTAGAGCACGCTCGCCTGATTGCTCACCACCGCGTAGACCACCAGCACGTTGCCCAGCACCAGCGAGGCGAACGTCGCCCAGAGGATCCGGCCGTCCAGCGGACGGCTCAGAGCGCGCGCGGTCATCAGCGGCAGAAAGCCGTTCGAGAACGAGAACGTGAAGATCAGCACGTTCGCCACGCCGTGCGCGGTGAGGCCCTGGTAGTACGTCCGCAGCCCCGGGAAGGAGCCGATGATGTCGATCTTGGCGTAAGAGAGCGCGTTCGCCAGCCCGTGGAATACGCCGGCGGTGAGCGCGGCATACCCGATGTAGAGCATCCAGCGGAGCGCGCGCCGCTGGCTCTCGGGCAGCGTGTAGCCGGTTGGGTCCAGTACCGTGGGTGAACTCATGCGCTCACCTCTCGTGCGCGTCGCCGTGCGGCGGCGCAGTAGCCGAAGTGGCGACAGCGTCGCTCGGGCCGTCACCGCCAGCGGTGCCGGCTGGCTCGACGATCACCTTTCCCGACATCGTGTGGTGTCCGATGCCGCAGTACTCGTGACAGATCACTAGATGCTCGCCCGGCTCGCGGAATCGATAGGTATTCTGGGAGATCTGGCCGGGAATGAGCATCATGTTGAGTCGGGTTCCTTCCACGTGCAGGCCGTGGAGAATGTCGAGCGACGTAGCGGTGAACGTGACTTCGGCGCCCGCCGGCACGCGGATCTCCGGCGGAAGAAACGCCCAGGCCTGCGCGATGATTACCGCCTCGTACTGGTTGGGGCCGGTCTGCCGCACGCCAAGACGGTCGAACGGCGGAGTGAGGAACACCTGCTGCGGATCGATTTCGCCCGTACGCCCCGGGAGATGGATGCCCATGACGACCGACGCGTAGACGAGCGCGGCGCCGCACACGACGAGTACGCCAGCCCCTACAACGAGGAGCGCCTTCTCGTAGGTATGGACCCTCATGCGTCAGGCAGCGGAAAAGGGTGTCTGCTCTCTGCCGGAGGCATTCCGGCAGCTGAACCGCCCGCCCATCACTCGGTAACGAGGCGATAGTACATTATGATCCAGACGGCGCCGATGATCATGAGGAGGATCATCGTCAGGAACAGCGTTCCGGTGGTGGTCGGCTCCTCGTCAGGCGCGAGCTCGGTCGCGGCGGGATCGTCCGTGCCGGTAGCCGTAGCGCTCGTTACGTCCATGCGTCGAAGCTCAGTAGCAGAAGGCGTGTGGCGATCCGGATTGTCGGCTGTCATGGCATCTGCCGGGGGAGCGCCTCGACCCCATGCGCAACGACGTTCTCCTGACGCTCTCCCTCCCACCGGGAGATGGTTCGGGCGAGCAGCGACAGAACACCTGCAAGCAGCGCCGCGACCGGGAGGGTAATCAGAAGCCGGCCGACATCCGCCCGCCCCGCGACGAGCCGGTTGAGCGTCTCCCACACGTACGCCAGGAGGGGCGTGCCGACGATGACGAACAACGCCATTGGGAGGACCAGTTGATCCACGCGCATTCCCGGGCGGTGATCGATCATGCTTCCACCAGGTTACGAGACAGAACTCGGACAACTGGGGCAGAAACTAGGCGCATTGGATTTCCGCGCTAGTCAGGGAATTCCTGACCAGGCCTCGCCGTCGGGCGACCCAATCGGCGCCAGCTCGACGTCGGCTTCCCTGGGCCCGGCATTGACGATTTGACCTTTCGCCGCCGACGCCTAACATTTCGGATCGAGACGACCGCCCGCCCTGGACGCTCGGCGAGCTCATCTGGTCGCGCCAGCGCAAATCCACTCACGAGAGCCTTCAAAAGGAAGGAGAATGGCCACGATCTTCGACGCACGCGCCCGCGCTCGCATTCTGGAACGTTTTGCCGAGCTGACGCCGGACCAACGTCCCGTTTGGGGTCGCTTCACAGCGCCGGAGATGGTCTGTCACGTCAGCTGCGGCCTGGGCCAGGGCTTGGGTGAGTACGACGCCGGACCGCCGAACGGGCCGTTACGATACCCACCTCTGAATTGGCTGTTGATCCATGTTCTGCCCTGGCCGAAGGGGAAGGCGAAGAGCCCCCCGGAGTTCCTCGCCGTCCGTCCCACGCAATGGGAGGCGGACGTCGAAAGGTTGCGCGCACTGGTCGAGCGGTTCGCAGACCGCGGCGCGGACGCGAGCTGGCCTCCAAGCAAGGTGTTCGGTCGACTGTCGGGCCGGAGCTGGGGGGTGCTTCAATTCAAACACCTCGATCATCACTTGCGACAGTTTGGCGTCTGACCGCTGCGCGCCAGACACGAGCTCCCTTTTCGCCGCCCCCTGTTTCCAAAAGGAAACCTGGTGAACCTGTTCAGAATCGCACTCGCCAACATACGGTTTCCCGGCACACCTGAGGAGTCGATAACGCTCGCCAGGCAGGCCATCGATCAAGCCGCCTCCATGGGGGCGAGAGTACTCTGCTTTCCGGAGTGCTTCACCCCCGGCTACCGGGTTATTGGTAGATCCGCGCCGCCTCCGAGCGCCGAATTCCTGGAGCGCGCCTGGAGCGCGATCGCCGACTCAGCCGCCGCGGCAGGCCTGACCGTCATTCTCGGAACCGAGCGATTGCTGGACGGCGCACTCCTGCTGACCGCCCTGGTCATCAATGCGGACGGATCGAGGGCGGGCTTTCAGGACAAGGTCCAGATCGACCCCAGTGAAGAGGGCACATACGCAGCGGGCCTTGGCCGCCACCTCTTTCACGCAGGTCCGTTGACCTTCGGCATCGTCATCTGCCACGAAGGTTGGCGGTATCCGGAGACGGTACGCTGGGCCGCACGGCGCGGAGCACACGTGGTGTTTCACCCGCACTTCGACGAAGCGACGCCTAACTCCTACCGCCCAGCGACGTTCGCCGATCCGGCGAATTCCTTTCACGAGAAGGCGGCTCTCTGCCGTGCAGCCGAGAATACCTGCTATTTCGCAACCGTCAATTATGCCGGTGCCGGCTCGCCAACCACATCGGCGGTGATCCGACCGGACGGGACTGTACTCGCCTATCAACCCTATGGTGAGGAGGGCGTGCTGGTCGCCGACATAGACATCGCAGAGGCGACTGGATTGCTTGCCTTACGTTGCAAGACCCCTTTCTGAAAACGTGTGCTGGCCGACGATGATCGGCGTGGTGCCGGGCGGTGCTACGCCTTTCGGTCGTACTCGAGGAATTCGGCACGTCTGTTGCACCCCTGACTCATCGGCTCATTCAAGGAGGTCTAATGGCCGAGAGGAAGGAAACCGGCTCCAGGGCGGCGTCGAATTCGTCGAAGACGTTGCGAGACGATGCTACCGGCGACAACTCGAACTCCGCCGCCGGAAGTGCGCTGTCACAACGCCATGCTCCGGGTAAGGAAACTTCATCCGCGGCGGCAAGCAGAGCGTCGGATACACTGCGCGATGGCCGCACGAGTGAGAGCTCCAAGTCCGCGGCCGCGAGTGCGCTGTCGCAAAAGGAATCGGACGAGAAGTCGTGATGGGAACTTCGCAGTGCCGAGGGCGCCGTCCATCGAATTCCGATGGGCGGCGCTTCTGTTTTCGCCACGTTGTTGCGGTCCACTTCGCCGGAGTTTCAGCTAACGGAGAGTCGCTATGAGCAAGTATTCGAGGTTCGGGATCATGATCGCCACGTCCACCGTCGTAATGATGGGTCTGATGTACCTCAATACTTACCAGGCAGATCACCTGTTCTTCAGCCAGACGCGTGCGTACATGGCGCTGATAATGGGCGCTTCAATGGCAGTCGTCATGCTGGGCTTCATGCTGAAAATGTATGAAAATGTGCGGTTGAATACCGCAATCATTGGCGGAAGTGTGCTTCTTTTCGCTGTGGCGCTCTGGCTTGTACGCAGCCAGGCAACGGTCGATGATGTGGCGTGGATGAAGGCAATGATTCCCCACCATTCGATTGCCGTTCTCACCAGCGAGCGCGCCAACCTTTCGGATCCTCGCGTGAAAGCCCTTGCCGCCAGTATCATCGATAGTCAACGGAGGGAGATCGCCGAGATGAAGACGTTGATCCAGGAACTGGAGAGCCGATGAGTCGCTTCGGCCTTGCCTTGCAACCTACTGCCATGTGGCGAAACTCTGTAATCCGCTCCCTGACAGCGGTCGCGTACTTCTCCCGACACCCCTAACGAATCCGAGGCTCTATGTTGCTGCTGTGTCCGTCAATGTGCGGGCACCGACTTTACGTCAAGGAGCAACAAGATGCGCACGATTCTGATCGCCGCGGCTGCCGCGTCCGTCATCCTGTCGGCGGGCAGCGCCGCTGGCCAGCAGCGCGTCTCGCTCGAGTTTCGCGCCGCCGTTGCGGCGCCAACCGGTAAGCTTGCCGAGACAGACCTCGGCGCAGGAGCGGGATTCGGAGGTACTCTAGCACTTCGCATGCAATCGCACCTTCACCTCTATGCGGGATGGGATTGGCTGCACTTCTCCGCCGACCAGTCGTTCGCTGGCTCGGACCTGGATTTCGAGGAAACGGGCTATACACTGGGGCTTCGATACCAGCACCCGTTTCGTGATGGCGGGCGCTTGTCGTATCGCGTCGAAACTGGCGGAACGTACAAGCACGTCGAGATCGAGAATAGCGACGGTGACATCATCGCGGACTCGGGACATGAACTCGGATTCGAGCTCGGCGCTGGTGTCGTAATGCCGGTGGGCGCGTCATGGACAATCACGCCGTTGGCGCGATTCCGCTCGCTATCGCCCGAGTTCACCATCGGCGGCACCTCCACGACGGGAACGCTGCGCTACGCGGCGCTAGAACTCGGTCTCATGCGGGTCTTCTAGAACGAAACCGCATGTTGCCGATCCTGATCACCCAGCTTCTGGTGCCTATCGCTCTCGTCGCCTGGCTGGCGTTGGCGGCGCCGCGGAGCTGGCTCGGGGCTGGCGTGAGGCTCGCAGCCACGCTGCTCGCGCTCTGGGCAATCGCCCGCGTTGGTGTCTGGATGTTTCCTCCATACTGGATGCCTTACGTTTGCGGTGTGGCAGCGGTCGCCGTGACGGCGTGGCGGATGGCTCGCAGCCAAGCGGTGCGCCCGATGCCGTTGGGTGGGCGGGAGTGGAGCATGGTGGCGCTCTTTTCTTCGATCTGCCTAGCAGGAGGCTGGGTGGTAGTACGCTCTATTGCCGGCTCAACGCCTCCCACCGGTGAAGCGCTTGAGCTGGCACTTCCCTTCCCAGCCGGACGATACCTCGTCGTGAACGGCGGCGCATGGCTGGGCATCAATGCCCACCGGGAGTCCTCGCTCTCGACCAATCCCCGCTTCATCCCGTGGCGGGGAAACGGATGGGCGGTCGATTTCGTCGCCATCGACCGGATAGGACGCAGATCGACGGGTGTCCTGCCCCCGGATCCCGCAGCCTATCACATCTTCGGCGTTCCTCTGCTCGCCCCATGCGCCGGAAAGGTCGCACTCGCCGTCGACGGAAGGCCTGACATGCGCGTCCCGGAGTATGATCGGCCGCTGATCGCCGGCAATCACATCATCCTGGAGTGCGGCCGTGCGCATGTAGTCATGGCGCATCTCCGCTCGGGAAGTGTATCCGTACGCTCAGGCGACCGAGTCGAGGTCGGGGAGCGAATTGCACGAATAGGCAACTCGGGCGGGAGCGATGAGCCTCACCTCCACATTCACGCGCAGAACCCGGGCACGATCGATATGCCCCTGAGCGGCGATCCGATCCCGGTTGCCTTTCACGGCAGGTTCCTTGTTCGGGGCGACCGTGTGACTGTGCGCTGATCCCTGTCCGGAATGGAGCGCCGCGATTAAGGACGTCATTACTGACTGACCGTAATCAGGATGGATCCCCATCCGGACGGATCGCCCGTCTTGTGGCAAACCGATTCATTGCGCACCTTCGGGAGGTGGCCCGACCGACCACAACACGCCAGGCGGCCGCCGACCAACTGTACGATGACCGCTCGAAACGACCTCGAAATGGAAGAGGTGACGCAGCTCCTCGCCGCCGCACGCAGCGGGGACCGTGGTGCTCTCGACCGCATCATACCGCTCGTCTACGACGACCTGCGACGAATGGCGGGACGAGAGCTTCGCCGCGAGCTCGGCGCGCGCACGCTCCACGCCACGGCGCTGGTACACGAGCTGTGGCTCAAGCTTTCAGCGGGCGCACCGGTGGATGCGGAGAGTCGCACTCATTTCATGGCGATTGCGGCGCGGGCGATGCGCCAGGTTCTGGTGGATCAGGCCCGCCGCCGCAACACAGCCAAGCGCGGGAGTGATTGGCATCCGACCACCCTTGGCGACGGCGACGCGGCGGTGGACGTGGATGCCGAGGAGATGCTCGCCCTGAACGACGCGCTCGATCGGCTGGACGAAAGGCAGCGCCAGGTAGTGGAACTGCGGTTCTTCGGCGGGCTTGAGGAGCGGGAGATCGCCGAGGTGCTGAAGATCTCCGAGCGCACGGTTCGGCGCGAATGGACCAAGGCGCGGGCGCACCTCTATCGCAGTCTGTACGTGAGAAGCGGCAACCCAGCCCCGCCTGCGGACCACGAGCAGTGACGACCCGCCGGGACGACCGCCTCGACGACCTGTTCGAGCAGGCACTGCTTCGTCCGCCTGACGAGCGGTCGGTCTGGCTGTCCGCCGTCTGTGCCGATGATGCGGCGCTGCGCGCCCAAGTCGACGAGCTGCTGGCGGCGCACGACCTCGGTGGGGGCATTCTGGATCGGCCGCTGCCGCGATCCGATCCGGGGCCGACCGCCGAGCGGCGCATCGGTGCCTATCGTGTGGTGCGGGAGCTGGGCCGCGGCGGAATGGGCGTCGTTTACCTTGCTGAGCGCGACGATGGGCAGTTCACCCGGCGTGTCGCGTTAAAGCTGCTCCGCGCGAGCCCGGATGCGGAGGAGCTGCACCGCCGTTTCGTGGCCGAGCGGCAGATCCTGGCCTCGCTGGTCCATCCGCACATCGCCCAGCTACTCGACGGGGGCGTGACGGACGGGAGGCTCCCGTACCTGGTGATGGAGTACGTCGACGGGACACCGATAACCGAGTACTGCGACCGCCAGCGCCTGACGATCGAGGAGCGGCTGCGACTGTTTCTCGATGTTTGCTCGGCCGTGCACCACGCGCATCAGAACCTGGTGATCCACCGGGATCTCAAGCCGGGGAACATCATGGTGACCGAGGCGGGGCGAGTGCAGTTGCTCGACTTCGGCATCGCCAAGCTTCTCAATCCGGGGATGAGCGCGGTGTCGGTACCGGTAACGCGCACCGAATTGCGCGTGATGACGCCGGAGTACGCGAGCCCGGAGCAGGTACGCGGCGACCCCTTGTCCACCGCCAGTGACGTGTACGCGCTTGGGGTCGTGCTGTACGAGCTGCTCGCCGGACGCCGGCCCTACCGCCTGACGAGCACGGCGCCGGCCGAGTTGGCGCGCGTGGTGTGCGAGACGGACCCGGAGGCCCCGAGCGTCGCCGTGGCACGCGCCGAACCGGATGCGCCCGCGCTCACGGCGGTGAGCGAACGGCGGCACACGACGCCGGAGCGGCTGCAGTCTCAGCTCCGTGGCGATCTCGATGCGATCGTCGCCATGGCCCTGCGCAAGGAGCCGGGCCGTCGTTATGTATCGGCGGCGCTCCTCGCCCAGGACGTCGGGCGTCATATGGAAGGGCAGGTCGTCCAGGCGCACCGCGATACCCGGACGTACCGAGCGCGCAAGTTTCTGCGCCGCCACCGCGCACAGGTGGCGGCGGGGATTCTGGTCGCACTGTCCCTGGTGGTCGGCGCCGGCGCCGCACTGTGGCAGGCACGGGAGGCCAGCGAGCAGCGCGACCTCGCGCAAAGCGCCGCCGCGGTGGCCGAAGTCGAGCGCCGGAAGTCGGACGAGGTGGCGAACTTTCTCTTTGGGCTCTTCGAGGCGAGCGATCCGCTGGCGGCGCCGCTGGATTCATTGAGCGCCCGTACGCTGCTGGAGCGCGGCCGCGTGCGGGTCGACCTCCTTGGAGGGGAACCGCTCGTGCAGGCCCGCATGCTGGAGGTGCTTGCACGGGTCTACCAGGGTTTTGGCGAGTACGAGCGGGCGCGCGACATGCTCGAGCGATCGCTGGCGCACCGCCGTGCCGAGCAGGGCGACACGAATCTCGAGGTCGCGCAGACTCGTTATGCGCTATCGGAGATGTACCGTCGCATCGGCCGGTACCCGGAGGCGCTGGCGGAGGCGCACGGCGCGCTCGACGTGCAGCGCGCACTGCTGGGGCCCGACCACCCGGAGACCGCGTCGACGCTCTTCCAGCTCGCCGCGTACTACGTGTACGTCGCCGATCTCCGGCGCTCGGCCGAGCTCACAGAGGAAGGATTGCGCGTCCGCGAGAGGGCCCTGGGTCCGACCGACACTCTGGTGGCGGACGCGCTGCTCAAGGTCGCCGGCGCGCGCCGCCGGCTCGGCGACTACGACGATGCGGAACGCAAGATTCGTCAGGCGCTGCAGATTCTCGAGCACAGCGTCGGCAGCCGGCACACGCTGTATGCAGATGCGCTGATGACCCTCGGCTACGTGCTGGAAGACGACCGGCAGCGGCCCGCCGAGGCGCTGGCCGTCTTTCGCCAGGCCCTCGACATTCGACGCGAATTGCTCGGCCCGCGACATATCCAGGTGATTTATCCGCAGGGCAACATCTCCGCCGTCCTCGCGAAGCTCGGCCAGGCGGACGAGGCCCTCGCGATCTCGCGGCAGTATCTCGTGGACATGGCCGCCCTCCTGGGGGATCGCCATCCCTCGATGGCGGAGGCGAAGGGACACTTCGGACTGCTCCTGATGCGAGTCGGCCGCGGCGAGGAAGCGGAGGCCGAGGGGCGGGACGCACTCGAGCGAATGCGGCGTGCACTCGGGTATCAGCACTCGGCGGTCGGATGGCAGCTCGGAAATCTCGCGCACACGCTGGTGGCGAACGGAAAGCTCGAGGAGGCGGAGCAGACGATGCGATCGGCACTCGAAATCCGTCGCGACGCGACGCCCGGCAGGCAGGAGAGCCCAATGCTCGGGCGGCTCACCAGCGACCTCGGCGCGATCGTGGCACGCAGGGGCCGGCACGCGGAGGCCGAATCGCTGCTCCTCGCCGGACACGATATGATCCGCCGCCAGGTGCCGGATGAGCATAACGACGCGAAGCATGCGCGCGCGCTGCTCGCGAGCTTCTACGGCGAGATCGGGCGACCGGAGGAGGCGGCGAGGTACGAGCCGTAGGGCGGCCTTGCGGCCGCCTGGGAATAGGGAATAGGGAATAGGGAATCGCGGTGAGGGGCGCTGCGATCGGGCCTAGGGAACCCGATTCCCGATTCCCGATTCCCGATTCCTGGCCGGTCTCCCCCGCCACTCGCGCAGACCCATTGTGAGAACCTCAACTGGAGACAATCACAATGGCTACCTGGCGTCCCGATCCCTCCTTCTACGCAACGCCGCGCCACGCGATGGACGCGCCGGCGGAACAGCTCGCGTACGTCGCCCTGCTCACGCCTGGCGAGAACGGCGCCCGAGATGCGTTGGGCGTGGTCGACACCGATCCAGAATCGTCCGCCTACGGGCAGCTCGTGGGCGCGGTGGAATTCCCCAACGGCGGCAACGAGCTCCACCATTTCGGGTGGAACGCATGCAGTTCGCACCTGTGCCCGTACGCCCCACACGCGCACGTCGAGCGGCGCTACCTAATAGCGCCCGGAGCGAACAGCTCCCGCATCCACGTCGTCGACACCAAGCCCGATCCGCGCAATCCGAAGCTCATCAAGGTCATCGAGCCCGAGACCGTGATGGCGAAGACCGGCTACATGGCGCCGCACACGGTGCACTGCGGTCCCGACGGCATCTACATCAACGCACTCGGCGCGCCCGGCGGCGACGGCCCTGGCGGCATCTTCACCCTCGACCACGAGACGTTCGACATCAAGGGCGCGTGGGAGAAGGACCGCGGACCGCAGCAGCTCGCGTACGACTTCTGGTGGCATCTCGGGCAGGACACCATGATCACCAGCGAATGGGGCACGCCGAACATGGTCAAGGACGGCGTGAACCCCGAGCTGCTGCTCGCCGGCAAGTACGGCAACGCGCTCCACGTTTGGGACCTGCCGTCGCGCAAGCACGTGCAGAAGCTGGAGCTCGGCGCCGAGCAGCAGATGGTGCTGGAGCTGCGGCCGGCGCACAATCCGCAGCGCGCGTACGGCTTCGTCGGCGTCGTGCTTTCCCTGGAGGATCTCTCCTCGTCGATCTTCCTCTGGTACCTCGAGGAGGCGAACGGCACGCGCGAATGGAAGACGCGCAAGATCATTACGATTCCGGCGCAGCCCGCCGAGCCCGAAGTCCTGCCGCCGCTACTGCAAGGGTTCAAGGCCGTGCCGCCGTTGGTGACCGACATCAACCTCTCGGTCGACGACCGGTACCTGTACGTCTCGTGCTGGGGCACGGGCGAGCTGCGGCAGTACGACGTGTCGGATCCGTTCAATCCGATCTTCACCGGTGCAGCGCCCATCGGGGGAATCGTGAACCGGACGCCCCATCCGTCCGCACCGGATCGCGCGCTCAATGGCGGGCCGCAGATGGTGGAAGTCAGCCGCGACGGTCGGCGCGTCTACCTGACGAACGCGCTGTACACGTCCTGGGATGCGCAGTTCTATCCGGACGGCATCAAGGGTTGGATGACGAAGCTCGATGTCGCGCCGGCTGGCGGCATCGCGTTCGATGAACGGTTCTTCGTGGAGTTCGGCGACGAGCTGCGCCCACACCAGGTGCGGCTGCAAGGCGGTGACGCGTCGTCGGATTCCTTCTGCTACTCCTGATGGAGCCGATGATGATGTGGCCGTGGGTGTCGCTGGCAGCGTTAGGTGCCGCCCACGGCATCAACCCCGGCATGGGATGGCTGTTCGCCGTCGCACTGGGAATGCAGGAAGGGAGCGGCCGCGCGGTGTGGCGCGCGCTGCTCCCGCTGGCGGCAGGGCACGCGCTGGCAATCGCGGCGGTGCTGGCCGTGGCCGCGGCGCTCGGGGTGGTGATGCCGGGGACGCTGCTGAAGTGGACGGTGGCGATTCTTCTGTTCGGCCTGGGGGTGCAGCAGCTCGTCAGGCACAGGCATCCGCGGTACGGGGGGATGCGGGTGGGGCCGCGGCAGCTGACTGTCTGGTCGTTCCTGATGGCGTCGGCACACGGCGCTGGACTGATGGCGCTGCCGGTGGTGCTCGGCGCACGGGCGACAGGTGGCGGCGCACATGCCCATCACGGAGTGGCCACGGCGGGCGATCCAATGCTCGCGATCGGAGGAACGATCAGCCATGCGGCTGGATATCTGGCGGTAACGGCGGTCGTGGCGCTGATCGTGTACCACAAGGTGGGGGTGCAGCGGCTCCGCGCCATGTGGGTGAACGTGAACGTCGTCTGGGCGGCGGCGCTGATGATTACGGCGGTGCTGATGATCTAGGGATTGCGGTTAATCAGGCGCCGCTTCCCTGCCAGAGGCGCCGAATTTCCGCCGCGTGCCTCGCCGCTTGTTCATGGCGACCCAGTCGCGTGAGGATTTGCTCCGCGCAACGATGTGCCGATACGACGTACGTAAACTCGTAGAACGACACGAAGCCGACAGTTGTGCACCACCGCACCGCGTCCTCGTCGCGCCCAAGACGCGACAGGAGCTCGGCGCGGAGCAATCGGGAGGGAGCCAGGCTCGCCAGCGGTGCGCCAACCACGGCGCCGGTAACCGGGACCGGCACCGCGTCCAGCGCGCTCAAGGCGTGCTCGTCTGCACCCTCCGCCGCGAGAATGGCCGCCTGCAGCGCGTTAGAAAGGCTGGCCGACATGGCAGACCACGGCTCCGCAGCGCGGGCCATGTTCGCCAGACGGCCAGCCGCTCGTGAGGCAGCCATGCTGTCTTCGGTCAACAGGCCGAGCATCCCGGCGAGATACACGCGGAGGGCTGGCCGGCCGCGACGGGTCGGACCATAGTACCAGTGCTGATCACCGGCACGAGCTGAGCTGTCGCGACTCGAACGGGCGACCGCGCCAACCGGGCTGGCCTCGAGCGCCAGACGGAGCGAGTGACGCTCTTCGCGCGACACCGGTGCGTGCGCGAGACTGGCCAGCTCGGCGTGTGTGTCGAGCGCAGCCTCTGGATCGACGCTTCGCAGAATGTCGATCTGCTGCATTGCCTGACGCCACATCCCGCGCCCCGCGTACAGCCGGGCAAGCCAGGAATGACCGACTGACCGGGCGTCCATCGAGCGCGACGGCTGGGTGAGCACCTGCGCTCCCTGCTCTGCTCCGGTAACATCGCCGGCAAAAATCAGCGGGGCATCGGTGCCCATCAGCGCCTGAACATCCAGCGCCGTATCCAGAACCTGAAGGAACCTGCGCCTGGCGGCGGAGTCATTCAGGAACGCGACTCGTAGAGCTTCGATCTCAGTCCAGCGGTCGCCACGTCCACCCAGCGCATCGAGGCGCGTTATGAGTGAATCCACCGCGGTGGAATCTCGTTCAGCAGCCGCGACGTAAACCAGATGCCTGACGGCAAACGGGCTGCGTGGATTGAGGACCGCGGCGCGCTCGAACGGCTCGCGCGCTTCGCTGACCGGCAGACCCCGCATCGGATTGGTCGTCAGGAGAATGACGCCGAGACCGTGCCACGCCTCGACCTCATCCGGGTGCGCTCCAAGATGGTCGCGATAGGCATTCGCGGCCGCGAGGTAATCTCCGCTGTGCCACGCGTTCAACGCACCCACCAGGCGCCGGTCGCGGGGCGAGAGACGCTCCGCGTGCCCCAATGCCCGAGCCACCGCCTGCTGGGAGATCAGCGGCGCAGGGGTCTGCTGCGCGGCGAGCGCCAGGTGGTAGTATCCCAGCGCAAACGTGGAATCGAACGCCACCGCACGCGAATACCAGTCGACCGCTTCGGTGTATCGTTCCGCACGATACGCCTCTCCGCCGCTCAGATACGCCTTGATGGCCGGAAGGGAGGCGGTGGTCAGTGTCGCGATGCGCGACGGGCTCTCTCCGCCACCCTTCACTACAGCGAGCAGCTCGCCTGCCATCTCGTCGACGAGCTGGAACAGCTCGTCGGCTGCTCCCTCCGCCCTGCTCTCGCCACGTCTGGATCCCGCCTCGTACAACGTTGCATGGAGGCGGATGCGCCCGCCGACTTCCGCGGCATCGCCGAGGATGAAAGTGCCGGCACCGAACCGCCCGGCGAGTTCGCCAGCTGAGCGAGGGTCGAGACTCGCCAGGCGCACCGCGTCCGTCATTGCGAGCAGGGCACGCGGACTTACCGCGCGCAGCGAGGCAGCGCCGTCCAGCTGCGTCGCGAGCAGCGACGCCATGCCTTCCCTCAGATACTCTCCGTCCCCACCGACCACGGCGAACGGGAACACCGCGATGACGTTAGGATCGATCGCCGGATCCGCGACGGGTCGCAGACGGAACACGCCGATCGCCAGCAGCAGGAGGACAAGAACGCCCGTAGCCGCGGCGGCGGCGATTCTGCGCCCGCTCCAGCCGCGCCCGACTACGTGACGCGGCCTCGCGGGGTGCGCCGACACCGGCGGCACGAGCGCTGCGTTCGCGTGCGGCGCCACGAGCTCCCACACATCGCGCATCGTGGCCGGCCGGGCATCGGGATTGCCGGAGAGCATTGCCACAACGATGGATTCCAGCTTCTCGGGTACCGACGGCGCGGCATTGCGAAGCGGCGGCGGCGATTCGTGCACGATCGCGTAAACGAGCGCTGCGTCGTCCGTGGCTTCGAACGGCCGGCGTCCGGTGAGCATCTCGTACATGACTGCTCCCAGAGCCCAGATGTCGGCCCGAATGTCGACGGGCCGTCCCCGCACCTGTTCGGGACTCATGTACGCGATGGTGCCGAGTCTCTGGCCGGTGGCGGTGCGCGTGATGCCGGCGAGCTTGGCGATGCCGAAGTCGAGCACCTTGACCACGCCATCGCCGGTCAGAAGTATGTTCGACGGCTTGAGATCCCGGTGAATGATCCCGCGATCGTGAGCCCGCGCGATGCCTGACGACACCTGCAGAGCAATGGCCGCCGCCTCGCCGGGTGGAATCGGTCCACGCGCGATCCGCCGCTCGAGCGTCTCGCCATCGTAGAACGGCATGGCCATGAAGAGCCGGCCGTCCGGCGCTTCGCCCACCTCGTACACGGTGCAGATGTTCGGGTGCTCCAGCGCCGCGGCCGCCCTTGCCTCCTGCAGAAAGCGCTGCGACGCCCCCGGATCAGTCGTCAGGTGCGAAGGAAGAAACTTGAGCGCGACGGCGCGATCGAGTCGAACGTCGTGCGCCCGGTAGACGATGCCCATTCCACCGGCTCCGATCACTTCACCGATGGCATAGGGACCGACCACCGCCGGCGGCTCGGCGGATGGCGTTATCACAGCCTCCGCCCGCTCCAGGAGGGGCGCGATCCATTCGTCCGATAGACGGTCCAGCGGCCCTGACCTGTCGTGCGCAGCGACCAGAGCGGTCAGCTCGCGACGCAGTTCGGCATCTCCGCCGCACGATTCGTCGAGAAATCGCTCACGCTCCGTGCCCTGCCTTTCGAGCGCATCGGCAAGCAGTTCCTTCACGCGGCCCCACCTGTCCGATGCCTCGGGACTCATCCACCGAGCTCCCGATTGAGCCATGCTCGCGCGGTCGTCCAGTCGCGCTTGGCGGTGGCCGCGGAAATACCTAACGCAGCAGCGGTGTCCTCGGTGCTCATCCCGCCGAAAAACCGGCAGACCACCACGTTGCACTGGCGCGCATCCACCCCTTCCAGCCGCTGCAGGGCGTCCTCTAGCGCCAGCAATTGCTCGGTGTCGGCGGGCGCGAAACCAATGTCGTCACCGAGCGTGATTGGAGCGTTGCCGCCTCCACGCTTGTCCGTGCGCCGGCTTATCGCGTAGCTCACGAGGATCTGCCGCATGGCGCGGGCGGCAATGGCGAAGAAGTGGGCGCGGTTGCGGTACTCGATGCGGTCGAGGCCCACGAGCTTGACGTAGGCCTCGTGAACGAGAGCAGTGGTACTGAGCGTGTGTCCGGCGCGCTCGGCCTGGAGCTGACGGTGCGCGACCTTTCTAAGCTCGTCGTAGACCGCCGCAAAGATCTCGTCCAGCGCGGCCTTGGTGCCGCCGGCGGAGGTGTCGAGCAGGGGGCGGAAGGTGGAGGAGTCCATCGAAGGGAATCCAGGGCATCCCGAGGTAAGCCGACTCGTCCACCGACCGTGCTTCTCGGAGGAGCGGGGACGCCCGAGCGGTCACCGGCGCGCGTCGTTTCCGGCGGCAGATAGCGACTTCCGATCTGCCAATCTAACGATTGCCGACGCCGTGGGTGAGCCAATCCGGCTGAATTTCGTGCTTCTGCTCCACACCATGCCGGTCGCAACTCAACGCGACCGGCTCAGTCGAGACTCAATACGGAGGTCCCATGCAAAACCAACATCCCATTCCGGTCCTGGCGGCGCTGCCGCTGATTCTCTGCGCATCGCTCGCCGGCTGCTCCGATGCGCTCCCGACCGAACCGATGCTCGAGCCTTCCACGGCGAGCGCCCTGGCCGCACCCAATGCGCAGAGCGCCGTTCCGCGCGTGCAGGCCGCCGGCCAGGTACGTGTCACCGATGAGAATGGCGACGGCTTCTCGGCCCGCGTCGCCATCGTGGCTGAGACAAACCGCAAGGGCAGGACGGTCGGCTCCGTTAACATGGTCTTCGACCGGGAGTTTTCGGCGGTTTGGGGAGCGGAGCCCGGTATTCAGCGCATTCACCTGCGGGGCGCGGTAACGTCGACGATCCGCGACGGCGGCAAGGTCGTCCTCTCAGGCACGCTCACCGAGACGGACGTCGCCGAGGGAGGCCGCAAGCTCGTCTTTCCTAACGAGCCTTTCGAGATCGAGATAACGGGGCCGGGAAGGTTCACACTGGTGTGGTGCGAGCTGCCACCGTTCGATGTCGAGATGGCAGCGGGGCAACTCATCTATTGAATGCCCGGTGCAGCCGGCCCGCGCGCGCCCCATCGCCCGCGGGACGGCCTGCCGCCATTGCGCACGCCGGCCGTCGAGTGGTATCACTGCGGCTCCACGCTAACTCGCAACGGCCGGCGGATAGATGCGACGGATCACGGTCAACGACCGCATGCAGCACGGCTACACCTATTGGCTCACCGAGCCGGCGGGGCGCAACTTCGATCCCCGGTTCCGCCCCGAGCTCAAGCCGGCCGATCTGTTGCAGTTAGGCGTGTTCGGGGGAAAGTACATGACCGATTGCGCCGCGGAGTTTCCCGCCAGCTGGTTCAAGCGCGCCAGGCTTTCTCCGGAACGCCGGGATCCTGCGCTCAACTACTTCGGCGTCAACGCCTCTCAACCTCTTGCCGTGTGGCGCCGGAAGCGGTGGATCTACCACGAGGATCCACGCGGGTGGTTCCAGTGGTACTGCCGCTACTACCGCGGCCGTCGATGCCTGGATGATGAGCGGCAGATTCGCCGCTGGCGGCAGATGGCGCGGCACGTCGCCCAGGTCAGGCAGGGGTGCGAGCCCGGCGACCTCGACTGCCGGCGGCGCCAGCGCCAGGCGTTGCTGCACTGGGCGTACGACAGCCGGAAGATATGAGAACGTTTGGGCGGGCCTAACTCCTGGCCGCCTGTTCGATGCCGTGCAACATGCCGGCGAAGATCAGCCGGTGTACGGGATACAGCGCATACCAGTAAATCAGCCCGGACAGTCCCCGCGGTTCGAAGATGGCCGTCTGCCTGATTACGCTGTGCCCATCCTTGCCATCCACCTCGAACTGCAGCCACGCCCGGCCGGGCAGCTTCATCTCTGCGCGAAGCCTCAGGAGGCGATCGCGCTCGACTGCTTCCACACGCCAGAAGTCGAGCGCGTCGCCCGGAAACAGGGTAGCGGGATCGCGGCGTCCGCGGCGCATTCCGGCGCCGCCGACGAGCAGATCGACGAGGCCCCGCGCGCGCCAGAGCCAATCGCCGTAGTACCATCCCGTCGTGCCGCCTATTCGCTCGATCGCCCGGAACGCTGCTGCCTGACCGACCGCTACGGTGGACTCGCGGGAATCGACGAGGCGCGACCCTTCGCGCACGCCGCCAAATGGCTGATCGCCTCCGACCGACGAGAGCGCGTCCGACCACCGCGTCGATGCAAACTCCCGGTCTTCGTTGACGAGCGCGCGGCGTATCGCCTCGCGCATGCCGCGAGGATGAATCTCCGGGAACAGTTCGGCGGCTCGCGATGAAGTGACGACTGTCTCGTTCCGCAAACCATCGATGAGCTTCCGCCCCACACGCGCGTACACGGGCGTGACGAGGCCAAGCCAGCGGCTGGAGAGCCATGGCGTCAGCACCGGCACGGAGATGAACACGCGGCGCAGAGCGCGCTGAGCGGCATACTCGCGCATCAGATCCCGATATGAAACACGATCGGCGCCGCCGATCTCGACGACGGCGCTCTCACCTAACGTTACATCGATGGATGCCACGAGGTAGGCGATCACATCCTCGATGGCGATCGGTTGAGTAGCCTGGTTCACCCAGCGCGGCGTGAGCATGACCGGCAAGCGCTCAACGAGGGCGCGGACGAGCTCGAACGAGACGCTGCCCGAACCGATGATGACCGACGAACGGAGCTCGATGGTGGGCACGCCGCTCTCGCGCAGCAGCCGGCCGACCTCCTGTCGGCTCGCCAGGTGAGCCGACAGAGCGCGCTCGCTACCCAGCCCGCCCAGATAGACCATGCGGCAAACACCGGCTTCGCGTGCGGCACGGGCGAAGTTGTCGGCACCCTCACGCTCCTGCAGCTCGAAGCCACTGCGTGAGGCCATGGCGTGAACGAGAAAGAACGCGATATCGACACCGGCCAGCGCGTCGGTCAGCGACTCCGGATCGAGTACGTCGCCATGCACGACCTCGACTCCGGGGTCCGCCCGCGCCCGCAGCTCATCGGGACGACGCGCCATGCAACGCACACGCTCCCCACGGTCGTGCAGAGCGGACACCAGCCGTCCCCCGATGTACCCGCTGGCACCGGTCACCAGGATCAGCGGACGCGAGGCGGAGTTTGAGTCCACGTTATGCGACGTCGGCACCGGCACCGGCGCGCAGTTCGACGAGCCAGCCATCGAGGCTGGATGCCGTGCGCACTCCCATTCTCGCGAGGTCGGCGGCGAGCGATTCGGCTCCGGCACCGCCGGCAATGATGCTGACGTCAGCCGGGAGCTGCGATCGTAATGCACGAAGCTCGTCGAGCACTCGCTCGCGGTCGTCGACATAGACAATGCTGACGGCCACGGCCCTGGCGCCGGCGCTCCGCGCAGCAGACGCGACTTCTCCCGCGGGAAGGTCGGCGCCCAGATAGATCACGCGCCAGCCTTCCATCGAGGCGATTGCGGCGGCGAGCGCCGCGCCTATCACGTGCCGTTCACCGGCCAGCGTCGCCACGACGACACGCGGCGCGCTGTCGTCCGCCGAGAACGACCGCATCGTTGCCAGGATGATGTCGTGCAGCACCGACGACAGCAGATGCTCCTGCGACGGCGACATGCGTCCGGCGTGCCACTCGTCTCCGGCGCGGCGGAGCAGAGGAGCGGCAACGCCATCGAGGAACGCCGATACGCCCATGACAGCGACCGCGCGGCGCAGCCCTTCCTCGAGCCGTGCCCCATCGAGCGCTCGGGCGAAGGCAAGCGCGTTCGTTATGATACCGTCGGCGTCGTGGCTTGCCGCCGCGGGGAAAGCGCGGCGCTCCCGCGCGACCCGATCCTCTTCGGCGAGAGCCGCGAGCGCTTCGAGGGGAAGCGTGGCCACCTGTCCAATGCTGCGTCCAGCGGCGGTCACCGCATGCAGCATCGTCAGGCGCTCTACATCGGCATCGGTGTAGCGGCGCTGGCCGCCCGGTCCGCGAGCAGGCTCAACGGCACCGTACCGCCGCTCCCAGACGCGGAGCACGTCCTGGGAGAGCCCGGTCCGTTCGGCCACGACGGCGATCGGGTGTCGGGCTTCGAGAGTGGGTCGAAGTGCTTTCATTGCAGCAATTTGGGCCATTGTCTATCGAATGTCAAAATATTTCGCTTGAGAACCTTGACAATCGATTAACAACCGACCATTGTTCCTCGACAAGAGCTGGACAACAGCAACCGCGACAACTCAAAGGGGAATGATCATGAAGACCAACATGCGCAGGACCATCGCCGCCGTCGCCGCGATGCTGGTGCTGCCGACGCTCGCGTCGGCGCAATACGCCAAACAGGAGAAGAAGCCAATGAAGAACATCGTGCAGGTTGCCGTCGAAGCCGGCAACTTCAACACACTCGTCGCCGCTGTGAAGGCCGCCGGACTCGCCGAAACGCTGCAGGGCCCCGGACCGTTCACCGTATTCGCTCCGACCGATGCGGCCTTCGCCGAGCTCCCCGCCGGAACGGTTGAAGGGCTTCTCGAGAACACCGAGCAGCTTTCCTCGATCCTCACCTTCCACGTTCTGTCGGGCAAGGTGATGTCGAGTGAGATCGTGAAGGCGAACGGCGCCAAGCCATCGACGGTCAACGGTCAGCCGCTCGACATCGTGCTGCGCAATGGCAAGGTGTACGTGAACGGTGCGCAGGTCGTCACCGCGGACATCGTCGCCTCCAACGGCGTGATCCACGTGATCGACACCGTCCTGCTGCCGAAGACCGAGCCCGCCGCCGCTGGCCGATAGGTTTCGAGGCGGTGAGTGGTATCGCGTGACGGGAATGCTCCGTCACGCGATACCTTGTTTTCTTTTTGCGGTCTTCGTGGATTCGTGTGTGTGATTCCGGGCCGTTTCGGCCAGATTCGAGGTAGAGGTGACAGGGTGAAGGTCGGGACCTGGGGATGGATTCTCCTCGTCGCGAAGTCCGTGGTACCGGACGCGATCTCTTTGTTGAGTCCTTCGACGAAGCCTAGCGAGACCTGTTCTCCGGCCGCCGGTACGCCATGATTCCTTGCGATTGCCGCCCGATCTTCGCTCGAGCCTACGTGCCCGAAGCCGAAGGTCTCGCCCGCTCTGACATCAAGGTCGAAGGGTGCGACAGATGAGGCGGATTGGGCGGATGAGGCTGATCGGTTTCGTTTGGAAACAGTGATCAGTATTCGTAGAGTGGCTCTCCGTGAGAGCGAGTCTGGGAATGTTTTCGGAACAGCCAAAGAAAAAACAACCCAACCATCTCATCGATTGCCTCGCCTAGCGATCCTCCCCTCACCCGATCATATCCGCCTCATCAGCCAGATCCGCCTCATCCGTCGCCCCTTCGACCTTGATGCCCATTACCGGCATGCACTTCCCGTCGCACGGGCTCCCGGCAGTTGATACTTCTCCTCTGAAAACGCTATCCAGCTCAAGTGAAAACCTTCCGACTTACCCACTCATTTCCACGAAGACCTCTTCTTGCTATTGCCACGATCTGACTTGCGACCAACCCGCGATCTCAGCGCGCAATTGCCTGAGCGTCAGCGCTGCGATGCGCTCGAATTCGCAGTAGTTGGCCGCGATTTGTTCCTGCCTATCGCTCCCCTGTTCAGCTGGCGGATGCTGGAGGTGAAAGCAGTCGCCGGGCACGCGGCGAATGCGCCGGCCCAACCTCTCAAACCGGGCGACGCGCTCGCGGTCTTCCCAACCCCAGCCGACGAAGAATTGATTCTCCCCGCCGCACGCCCGATAAACGTCGGTGCGCGCAAGGAATCCGCCGCCAACCGCCACACCGCCAGGGATCATGTTCCTGAACGATTCTACCTGCCTGTCGCGCCCCGGAAGGGTGGCGAGCAGATCATGCTGCTCGGGTTCCGGTACATCGTAACACCGCCCGTCGAACGGAAACACGAAATCAGCCTCGTCCGCGCGCAGCATGGATACCGCATTCACGTACTGCCGCAACGGAAACAGCACGTCGCAATCGTAATTGGCCACGAAGGGGGTACTCACGAATTGCAGCATTCGATTCAACAGCATGGTGCGATGGAATCGTGGCGCGGTCGACGCGAAGCTGAACGGTTCGAACCCGCTCCGCAGATCGCCCAAGGCGTTGGCCATCTGCGACTCGCCCTGCTCTCCGACCATTATGCGGGTTGAAAAATGCGTGGAGAGATAGGCTATCGTCAGGCGTAGATTGCGCTCTCGATGCGGCGAGTCGGGATGGACGGGAATGAGAAACGTCACATCGTCGAGGTCGAGTTTCGAGTCGGGCGATTTGGCGTCAGGCAGACTGGGGGAGGCGGTGCTGTTCCGCGGAAGCCGGCGGCTGGTCGATGGGGACGTGCGCGATGGCGGGGCCTGCACGCCGCCAAGTGCGCGAGGATCTGCAGGCTGGCGCGAAAATCTCCGAACCCACTGATCCGTCCTGGCGTCGGACTGGCTCAACAGCCGCCGTTCGCCGAACCACACCTTTCGCGGGAGGGCGATGCCCAGCTCCTTCGCCACACGCCTGGCTGTCGCCTCGTAGCTGCCGACGAGATCCTCGTAGACGACCACCACTGGCCGCGCTCCCGATTCAGTGAAGAAGGTCTGCCATCCGGCCTCCTCGAGCTCGATCTCTTCCAACCCGCGCGCGATCTCCTTCCTGTTGAATCGTGGCTCGGCAACCTGCAGAACGAGATCGCCGTCGTGCTGCCGCCACTGGCCGGTCTGCTCAGCTCTGACGCGGGAGATTGCCTGACGCACTTTGTCGCGACGGGTCATCCAGACGTAACGAAGGCCGGGAAAAACGGACTGCAGGCTAGCGTGAGAGCTCGAGGCCGCGCGGCCGGGCAGCTTCCGCAACTCGGCGCAGAGATCGACGAAGTGATCCCTCATGATCTTGGCGCCGAATACAGCGTTAGGCGTGGAGCGTTCCTCCAGCAGCCATGCCAGATACTCTTCAATGTCGGTCGTCTCCCCGCGCTCCGGGAGTGACCACCGGTCCGCAAGCCGGCAGAAGAACTCATCCGGCCATCCGGCGAACCCGGTGTTGGTCAACGATTCGCACAGCAGGTTGCTGCCGCTCCGCGGACTGGCGCAGACAAGGTAGGAAATAGTGGGCCTCCATTTCTCCATCCGCGGGCGCGCGGGCATGTCGGCGGTGTGCGCCGCGCGAATGACGCTGCGTGCGACCCTGCCGACGGAGTTCCTTTGCGTGTCCTTCTCCCCGGATGGCGACACCGGTCCGACCAGGTCGAGTAGTGAGGCACGGAATCGCGCGAAATCGTAGCGGGCGGCGGTCGCTTTGGAGGCTGCCCCCATACTCTTCCGCAGTTCCGGCGACGCGATGAGATCCTCGAGGTATCCGGCGATCTCACCCTCGTCCATCGTCAGGAAGCCGTTGCTTCCGTGAGCGATCATCTCCGGCAATGAGCCCTTCGGTTCGGCGACGATCGCCAGTCCCGACGCCATCATCTCGAGAATCGTCATCGAGCAAAGCTCTTCGTGCGTCTCCGTGAGATGCAGCCCTATATCCGCTTCACCAAGGAACCGTGGGACCTGCGCGGTCCGAATGGGTCCGATGAACGAAACGATCCTCTCGAGGCCGCGCCCGGATATCTCGGGCTCGATCTCGAAACGCCGGCGGCCGTAGCCCGCGACGAGCACTCGGGCGTCGAGGCCGGCCAGCGGGAACACGTAATCCAGCAGGCGCCGGGGAAACTTTCCAGGCGCAAGCCGGGAAAGCATGACGATAGTGACCGGCTGTCCCGCCGGCCGCCGCCGACGACCGAAGTTGTTCAGGTGCACACCGTTAGGAATTCGAAAGAGTCGCTCAGGCGGAAGATGGCGCTGGAACTGCGCGTGGAACTCGGAAATGGCGACGTAGGCGTCGTAGCCGAATGGCATCGGCAGCGCCGAATGGCCAACGGTTATCCACCGCTCGACTCCAGTTCGAACAGGATTGGGAAACCATCCCGAGTGGTTGATGACCGCATCAGGCCGCACCTGTTCGAGTATGCGGCGTAGACCACTTTCCGTGCTGACGTTGCACACTTCCACCCCGGCTGCGTCGAGCTCCGCCCGCAGTTCCTGTCCCGTATACGCGCCCGAATCGGAACAGAGAACCAGTTGCGGCCGTCCGCGCAAAGCGTGCACCGCATCGACCAGTACCCGGCCGCCTCCGCCAGCCAGCTGTCCAATCAGACTGACTACCGCACCCGCACCCAGTACTCGAAGCCGGGTTGACCGTGAGCCACGTTCGGGTGGCAGGTGCTCCGCCAGGCCGCGGCTCCAGGCCTCGGGGCTGTCGCTCCGCTCGCGAGCCTTTGCATAGGCTCGCTCCGCCTTGCGAGGTTTGCCGCTGCGCTCGTACGCCACCGCGAGGTTGACGCGCGCCGGAAGATTCTCCGGATCTATCTCGAGCGCGGTCTCCAGTGCTCGCCGCGCAGCCTGCAGGTTGCCGGAGCGAAGGCGAATGGTTCCCAGCGTCGCCCACGGCATATCGAGCCCGGCGCATCGATCGATCAGGCGCAGGGCCGTCAGTGTGGCCTCTCGTGAGGCACCACGCTCGCTGAGCAGGCCCGCCAGATTGTTGAGCGCGACCGGGCTGTCCGGCTTCAAGCCTAGCGCCGTTAAGTAGGCATCTTCCGCTGCGCCCGGCGCTCCGGTGAGCTCGTGCGCGACCCCGAGCAAGTCCCAGGCATCGGACCTGTCGAAGAAGATGAGCTCATCCCGCGGATTACCTCGAACTGCGTCGTTCAGGTAGGGTATCGCCGCCGCGGAGTGCCGCATCTCAATCAGCGTCTGGGCAAGAAAAAAGGACGCCGTCGGCCGTTCCCCCAATGACAGCGCCTGATGGAAAGCAGCGGCGGCCGCGGCGGCGGGCCACTGAATGTTCTGCAGCAGCACGATCCCCAGGTCAATCCACGCTCGAGCGCTGCCTGGCTCCGCCGCCACCTGCCGGCGAGCGAGGGCAGCATACAGGCTCGACTTCGATCTGTCGAACCGGATGTGGCCATAGTGGTGGATCGGCACATCGGTGGTGCCTATCTGTCCGCCGTGAGCGACGATGGATGAGGCGACGTTCTGGTGAAGACGTCCCGTGTACCGGTATTCTCCGCGGCGACGGAAGAGGCGAACTGCGACGCTCGGGCAGTATCCGAGCGCACCTTTCACCAGCGGATCACACGGATCGGTCCACCGCCACTTGGACGTGGGATCGTAGAGGTAGTTGCGGATGGTGAAGTCGTAACCCTCGTGCCCCGGCGACTGGACCAGAGTTCGGATCTCGCTACGCGACGCAGGATCGAGAATCTCGTCCCCGTCGAGACTCAGGACCCAGTCCCCGTTCGCATGCGCGAGTGGCAGCGCGTGAGCCTTGGCGAGATCACCAGGCCATGCGGCATCTATAACGCGGGCGCCGGCCCTTCGGCCAATCTCGCGCGTCGCATCGGTCGAACCGGTGTCGACCAGGATGACTTCATCCACGACCGGCAAGGCGCTCTCGATGCATTCGCGCAGAAGCAACGCCTCGTTGCGCGCAACGATGCAGAGTGAGATGCTCACACTGTGCAGGTCGGGGGCGGCCTCCGCCGCCAAGAAGTCGCTATCCTTTTCGAGGAACTACGTAATCGAGCGCGGTCCGCCGATGTGTATGCGGGTGCTCATCACGCCGCCTCGGGGATCTTTCTTTGGCGAGAGATCCTTGAGCGTGATCTTGTCTACATCCTTTCCTTTCTGCGCAGGCGACGAGCCCTTCTTCTTCTTGGCCGCCACTGTGTCGCTCCCTTATCTAAGGTGATGAGCGCCCTGACCCGACTTCGCCCTCATGAGTACACTACGTTCGCCATAGGCGCTGTCAACTCCTGCTGGTCTCGAACGGGGTCAGGGGCGCTCTGAATCGACAGGGCCGCACCGGGAGGGCTCATGCAGACGGTCACCTCCAGGGATGATACTCTCATCGCGTACTGGCGGAGCGGCGAAGGTCCTCCGCTCCTTCTAGTGCACGGGGCGACCGCCGACCACACCACGACCTGGCGGTTCGTGCAAGCGGAGCTCGAACGGCGGTTCACCGTGTGTGCCATGGACCGCCGCGGTCGAGGAGGAAGCGGAGACGGCAAGGCGTACGAACTCCAGCTCGAGGCAGAAGACGTGGCGGCGGTCGTCGATTCCCTCGGCGAGCCGGTCAGCGTGCTCGGTCACTCGTACGGGGGACTTTGTGCCCTCGAGGCCTCCTTGCTCACCTCGAACCTGCATCGCCTGATACTATATGAGGGCGTTCCTCTCCGCGGGTCGGAGCTCTACAGCCCGGGCGTCGCCGACCGCCTCGACGAGATGCTGAAGGCGGGCGACGTGGAGGGAATGCTCGTAGCAATGTTGCGCGATGTGGTCGAGATGGAGCCTGAGGAGATCGAGAAGCTGCGTTCTCAGCGTGAGGCGTGGGCAGTGCGCCTGCGGAACGCCCCCACAATGCCCCGAGAGCTCCGCGCCGAGCAGGGCTACGAATTCGATGCTGCCCGATTCGAGAGCATGCGGACGCCGACCTTGCTGGTTGTCGGTGGGGCGAGCCCATCTCGTGAGCTCCGGAATGCCGAGAGCGTAGCCGAGGCGCTACCAGACGCACGAGTAGTGGTACTCCCCGACCAGGGTCACGTCGCTATGTATTCGGCGCCAGGCGCCTTTGTCAGCGAGATCGTGAGATTCCTGGAGCAGTGACGCGGAGACGCACGCGCTCACCCTGGTGGCGAGGGAAATTCAGAGCAGCCCCCACACGGGCGGAAAGGTGAGCAACACGCCTAACCCGATCAGCAGGAGTGCCATGACGTGCACGCGTCCCGAGTCGCGCTGGTGGCCGTTCCAAAGTCGGTGCAGCACCGCCCAGGCGATCAACCACGCCACTACCGCGAAGGTGGTCCGACCGGACACTCCGCCGGCGGGCGCGTACAGGCTGGGAGCCGTGAATATGTCCGCCTCGTTGAGGATGACAAAGAGTCCCATTGCAAACGCGCCGATGCCGGCCGCGAGATACGCCGCCAGTGCCGCACCGTTTGTGATCGCTTGATCCCTGTGCTCGATTGGTTCCATTACGCGCCCTGCCTAGTAAAGTGGAGCAACCTTGTTGACGAAGGTACCTAGCAATGCCCCCGCCGCTACCAGCAGGAAACAGATACCCAGCAGCAAAGTCAGCGTGCGGCGAAGGTCGGCATCGCTCAACACCTGCTCCCGGTACCGCGCGGCGATGAACGCCGCTGCCGTCGCCATCATCGCCGCTATCCACGGAACGTGCTCCTTGATCTCCATCGCGAAGGCGTGCAGCCAACTGGTGGACGGATCTGACAGCAGCAGTGCACGGGGATACCGGGCAAGATCGGTGAGCCCCTCGGGTGGCGGCGTGCGGTAAGGCGGGAAGACTATGTATGTTCCCGCCAATACGGTGAGCCAGAGCAGAACGGCGCTCGCCACGACCAGCCAAGAGAGATATCGCGCATGATCCGCACTCGGGGCTGGGGCTGCAGCCGTAGCTCTCATGGCTCGCAGAGAGAAGAGCGCGGCAAACAATGTGAGCAACGCTCCCCCGCCAAGGACGATGCCGTGAAGCATTGTCAAAATGCTGGGGGAAGTGAACAGAGTGTTCTCCATACCGATCCCGATTCTTGTGGGGTCCAGCGAATTGCCCTGGCCGCGCAACAGGATATTGCCCTATCCGGGCCGATCGCGCTACGGTGTAACGTGGCGGGGCGGCGAAGGTTGAGCAAATACCGATGCGTCGTGGCCGCTCCACTCCTGGCGCGGCTGACTCTCTGCCATCTCGATTCCCCCACAGATTCACGGCAACATGTCCTCACGCTCTCACTCATTCTTCATGCTCGCTGGCCTTCTTGCAGTCGCCAGCTCTTGCGTGCATCGCCCATCCCTCGATGAGCTTCCGGTGAGCGAGCTTGCCGGTCACTACACGTCCGGGGAATCGGGCAGCTGGTTCGTCGCCTGTGGTGCCGCCGCAGGCGACTCGTCCTGGGCGACGTTTACCGACCTCGCGGTTGCGCAGCGAGACAGCATCGCCAGGACAGGCTTGCTGACTCCGGGAACGAAACTCTTTGTCCGCTGGCGCGCCGCCGTGACCGAGGGCGGCGAGGTGGGACCGCGCGGCCCCGGCATTCCGGCGCTGCTGGTCAGGGAAATCCTGGTAATGCGGGCGGCTGGCGATGCTGATTGTGCCCAATGACGAACGTCGCGTGCCAGTCCTCTTACGGGCGCTGCATGCGCGATCGCCACATGCAGCCCTGCTCGCCTAGCTAGGAGGTCATTCGTGCTTTTCGCTGGTTGGGAGCCAATTGGACGTGTTCTCATCGTAGGCGTACTGGCGTACATCGGGCTCGTAACGCTGCTCCGTATCTCCGGTAAACGAACCCTGTCGAAGATGAACGCGTTCGATCTCGTAGTGACGGTAGCGCTCGGCTCGACGCTCGCGACGATCCTGCTGTCGAAGGAGACCGCGCTCGCGGAGGGGATGGCGGCGCTCGGCCTGCTCATCGCCCTCCAGTTCGTGGTGACATGGAGCTCCATGCGCACAAAATGGGTCAGCCGGATCGTGAAGAGCGAACCGGCGCTTCTTGTGCACCGCGGCGAGTTTCTCGACGGTGCGCTGCACCGAGAGCGAGTCACGCGCGAGGAAGTGCTGGCGGCGATACGCGGCAGCGGTGCCGCAACTATAGAAGAAGTGTCGGCGGTAGTGCTCGAGACGGACGGATCGCTCAGCGTCGTATCGCAGGGGGACACGCCGCGAGGCTTCTCCGCGCTCGCCAGCGTTTCTGGAGCACAGACGAACCCTGCGCACTGAACGACGCAGGGTCAAGGTCTGCTAGGTTACGTCGATCCGCCGGTACCTGGCTTGCAGCATCGAGTGCACGCCGAACGCTACGAGTCCCAGCGCGACCACACCTAGCAGCCAGGGACCATGGGACTCTCCTGCTATTGTGCTCAGCGCTTCAGACACCCCGCCGGCCTCGCTCGGATCATACTGCATCGCGGCCTGCACGAAGAACCAGCCCACCACTGCGAACACGACGCCACGGGCCGCGATCCCGAAGCGGCTGACGTTGATGATCCAGCGCCGCGTATCCGCACTTACATCACCGAGACGCATGTGCTTGCCGATATCGTCCCGCAAGGCCTTAACGAGACGGTGAATGCCATACGCAATGATAACCGCGCCGGTGAGTCCAACGAGCCAGCGGCCCGCCGGAAGCTCCATCGCTCGCGCGGTGAGGCTGTCGGTCTGGCCCGACGAATCGCCTGACGAGGATCCAAGCACCATGCGAGCGGCGGTGATGGCAAGCGCCCCGTAAATCACGGCTCGCACAGCGTATCCGAGTCTTCGCACGATGCCCTTTGCATCGCTGCCGAGGTGCTCCGGATTGGTCAGCGCCTGACTGATGCGCCATACGGCATAGCCGGCAAGCCCGAGCGCGATGACGATGAGCGCCACCGTACCGAGCGGCTGTTCGGCGATCGCTTGCAGGGCGCCGCGCGATCCCGTCGTTTCACCCCCGCCCGAGCCCAACGCCAGCGCGATCGCCAGCGCACCTATGATGATGTAGAGAAATCCGCGCGAGGCGTACCCGACACGAGCGAGAGTCGTGATCCACGAAGCGATTTCACTTTCGCCGCCGTGTGCCGTCGAGCCGTGGTTGAATCCGACGTCGGCCACGCTGCCTCCACGAGTGTGTGTGAGCCGACGTCGCATTGCCAGTATCGGGCCACACGCTGCCGCGAGCGATGGTACGCGATGTTTTCAGTTGGCGCGAAAATCGCCTCGCTCGACGACTAACGGAGGTATCAACATGGCACGTTTGAACTCGGCAGACCGCACCACGCTGCTGCTCGGTGTAGCGTGCGGATCGCGAAGCATGATCGGACCGACGATCGTTGCCCACGCTCTGCGCAATCGCGCACGCGGAGCGAAGCAGCCCGCGCGCGCGCTCGCGCATCCTCGGGCGGCGGCGATCCTCGGCCTGCTGTCGGCGGGCGAGGCGATAGGAGACAAGCTGCCCGGCATTCCCGCGCGTGTGTCGCCTCCCGCGCTCGGCGGTCGTATAGCCGCGGGAGCGCTCGTAGGTGCGGCCATCGCCGCTGTGGGTGATAGGCGCCGGCTCCGTAGTGCCCTGGTCGGGGGTGCGGCCGCCGCCGTCTCCGCGGTGCTGACCTATCAAATGCGCCGCTGGCTCGGGTCGCGCGCCGGAATCCCCGATCGGGTGATTGCCGTAGCGGAGGACGCCATCGTCTTACGACTTGCGACGGCAGCTTCGGCTGGCGTTCGGCGCGCAGCCATGCACCGATAAGAGACGGCTCTCGCGTAGCCCGTCCGATATCGTGCGGCGTCGACTAACGAGTACGCTCAGGGTTCACTAGCCAAACAATCCGTGTACTGGTCCGAGAAGTGCAGAGCTCGCATGTGTGCGTGCGGCTGCTCGACGTTCACCGTCACCGTCACGCAGATTAGAACTTCCTAACATCTGGAAGTCGAGCACCTTCGTAATGCGGAAATGTATCGATTGGATACGGGAGTGCGTCAAGACATTACGAACTGCACCATGGGAGCCGCGCCGCGGCTTTCAGTATCATCTACATCCGGGCGATCGAGAGAGCCGTGTCAACCACTTCCGGCCGCGTTACCACTCCGGCATGATGCCGGAAACAGGGACGCCAGCGTGGAGCAGGACTCCATACTAATGCCCGACTAAGCACCGCGCGGCCTGCAAGGCGCTCGCGCGAAGGATCCTCCCGCAACGGGAGATCGTAGTCCCTCCTCATGCACTTCGATACGACCACGAACAAGACGCGTCCGCGTCGTGTTCTCACACATGCATTCCCGATTAAAGGAGTACGATGCAAAGCGTCATTAAACAGCACACCCTGCACAGATTGACTCCCCGTACGCGATTCACGAGAATCCTTGCAATGGTGGCGTGCGCAGTGGCAGTGTCCTCGTGCGACGTGCACGGTGTGAGTGAGCCCGGATCGTTGACGACGTTGACGGTTTCGCCGCACCCGCAGATCCTGGTGATCAACGGCACCCAGCAGTTCACCGCGACAGGCGAGGATTTTGCCGGCGTGAATGTAGCTGTGAATCCGATCTGGACCGTGGTCGCCGGTGGTGGCACGATCAGCTCGTCAGGCATGTTCACCGCCGGTACGACGCCGGGCACGTACACGAGCACGGTCCAGGCGACGAGCGGCGGCCTTTCGAGCGTGGCCACCGTAATCGTCAATGCCGGCGCGCTCGCGTCGATCGTGGTAAGCCCGACTCCAGACACCACGGCCGCACTCGGCAGCAGCCAGTTCACCGCGGTCGGCCTGGATGTCGCAGGCAACACCGTCACCATAGTGCCGGTGTGGTCCGTCGAGAACGGAGGCGGCAACATCAACGCCAGTACAGGAATGTTCACGGCTGGCAGCGTGCCGGGCACGTTCAACAACACGATTCGTGCTACGAGCGGTACGATCTCCGGCTCAGCGACGGCAACAGTGACTGCCGGTGCTCTGGCATCGATCGTCATTACGCCGCAGCCTGACACTACCAACAGACTCGCTACCCAGCAGTTCACCGCCGTCGGCCTGGACGCCTCGGGCAATGTCGTCCCGATAACGCCCGTATGGTCGATCGCCAATGGTGGTGGCGCCATCAACGCCGGCACCGGCATGTTCACCGCCGGCGGTCTGGCCGGCACGTTCAACAACACCGTCCGCGCGACCAGTGGTTCGATCTCCGGCTCGGCGACGTCAACGGTGCTTGCAGGAGCGCTCGCCAGCATAGTAGTCACGCCCAACCCGGTTTCGCTGGGTGTCGGCACGACACGCCAGTTCATAGCGACTGGCCGGGATAGCGCCGGAAACACCATGACGATCAATCCTACCTGGTCGGTCATAAACGGCGGAGGGGCAATCGCCTCCAACGGTACTTTCATGGCTGGCGGCGCGACGGGCAGCTTCCCGAATACGGTGCAGGCGACGAGCGGCACGGTCAGCGGTACGGCTTCGGTTACCGTAACGGCAGCCGCCCCTCCGCCATCACTCGACCTTGGCGCGGCCGCACCTAACGGCATAATGGCCGGAACGGCCGTCACCTGCATCACCGGCGGTATCATTCACGCGGACGTGAGCATCAGCCCGGGTAACACGCTCAACGGCTTCGGCCCGTGCGTCATCACCGGCGTGCAGCACCTGGCAGATGCCACCGCGGCACAGGGACAGATCGACCTTACGACTGCCTACAACACCCTCGCCGGCATGGCGTGCGCACCTGCCAACGCCATCGTTGCTGACCTGGGCGGCACGACCAAACCGGCCGGTGTCTACTGCACCGCCAGCGGCATCGGCGTGACGGGTGTGCTGACACTCGACGGCGGCGGCGACCCGAATGCGGTGTTCGTCTTCCAGGCCGGATCAGGCCTCACGACGGCTGGAGACATAGTGCTGATCAACGGTGCGGAAGCCAGGAACGTGTACTGGCAGGTCGGCACGTCGGCGACGATCGGGACAGCGTCACAGTGGCAGGGCAACATTCTCGCCCTCACCAGCATCACGCTCGTGGACAACGCGAGCTTGAACGGTCGCGCATTGGCACGCAATGGTGCCGTAACTCTCGGAACGAACAACGTAATCACACTGCCATAACGCGGTGCGGCACCGGGCCCGGACTTCCGTCCGGCCCGGCGTCGCTACCATTCAAGTCATATTGGAGAATCACATGTTGATCAGAGCATTGGTTGCTGGTGCAGCAACACTGGCGTGGGCGATGCCCGCGACAGCACAGGAGAGGGGAACGATGGAGTTCGGAGCGTTCGGCAGCATGGCTTCGTTCGACCGCGCTCTCAGCCTCACGAGCGCGTACGGCGGCGGCGGCCGCATCGGCATGTATCTCCACCCGCGATGGTCGGTGGAGTTCGAGAACGCCGAAATGAGAGCGAGCCGTCCCGACGGCTTGCAGGATGTGAACGTCGGCGTGCTGTCCGGGCGCCTTGTCGCGGTACCGATGAAGTTCGGACGAATGTCCGTTCTTCTGGGCGGCGGCGCAGGCGTTTCGACGGAGACGAACTTCATGCATAGCTATGGAGTGGACGCGCTGGTAGGTGCGAAGCTGGCATTGAGCGAGAGGGCGGCCATTCGCGTCGACGGCGTAATGGACTGGCTCGCCAACGAAGACTGGAAGACCTACAAGAGTGTGCGGCTCGGGCTGACGCTGTATCGCCGCCCGGGTGGAAGTGTGCGCACCGTGACCGTCACCGCTCCGGCGGCAACCGTTTCCCACCAGGACTCCGTGAGCGCCGCTGAGACGCGCCGTTTGCGCGCGCGCGATGCAGCTCTTGCAACGCTGCGTGATTCGCTGGCCAATGCGTCGAACACCGTATCGGCGGCCGAGATGTCGACGATGCAGGTACGGATCAACTTCGCATTCGACAAGTCCGAGCTGAGCAATGAGGCGAAGTCGATCCTTGATGACAAGGTTCAGGTCCTGCGCAGCAACAAGGACATGACGGTGATGATGAAGGGCTTCACTGACGTAAGCGGCACCGACGCCTACAACATGGCTCTCGGCACTCGCCGCGCGCAGGCCGCCAAGTCGTATCTCGTGGCCCGCGGCATCGCCGCCAACCGGATCGAGATCGAATCCTATGGCAAGCGTCAGCAGATCGACGGTTCGACCGGAGCAGCGAGCGAGGCGCGCAACCGTCGCGCCGTATTCGAAGTGCTGATCGGGCAGGATGGCGGGAAGTAAGGTCCCGAACCAAAGATCGAAAAACGGCCTGCCGCGACCGATGCGGCAGGCCGTTCGATTATTCGTCGAAACCGTCGCATTCGACGGCCGGTCGAGCAGATCCATGTGCATCCTCGGCGTTCAGGCAAAGCCCGCTTCTTGCACATCAATGCATACCGCATCATAACGAACAAACTCCGATCGTCCGGTGGCATGCGGCACGAAGTCAATGCGGCCGCGCGATTGCCGACGACATTCGACACCATGAGGTGCGCATGACCGCACAGAGCTATCGCATCCCGCTCCTGGACGAGCCTGACGATCGGGATGTGACCGAACTGCGGGAATTTCAGGAGCGGACTCGACTTCAGGCCGCGCTGCTCCAGTGTGTGGGGCAGCCAGTCTGTGCCGTCGATGATCAGAACCGGATCACATACTGGAACGGCGCCCTCGCAGAATTGACGGGTTACTCGGCGAGCGAAGTCATGGGGAGCGACGTCCTGAGGCTGATAATGTCGCCAGAGAGCATCGACTCGGCGCAGGAGGCTCGAGAGGCGACGCGCTCCGGACGTCGCTGGGAGGGCACACTTCGCGTGCTTCGAAGGAGCGGCGGCTCTGCACTTATGCGAGCCACGGTCACTCCGGCCATCAAGCCTGACGGCACTCCCGGCGGTCGCATAGCGGTACTTGCCGACATTACCGAGCTACGGGCGGCGGAGGAGCAACGTCGAGAATCGGCAGAGCGGGTGCGCTTTCAGGCGAGTCTGCTCGACGCCGTGGGACAGGCAGTGATCGCCACCGACATCGAGGGTCGGGTCACGTACTGGAACCGCTCGGCGGAACAGCTTTTCGGGTGGAGGCAGGAGGAGGCAGTGGGCCGCCCAATACTCGAGATCGTCGCCGCGGAGGGCAGTCAGCATCGCGGCGACGAAATCCTCGAGGCGCTCCGTCGCGGGGAGACCTGGAAGGGAGAGTTTCAGGTGAGGCGTCGCGACGGCACCAACTTCCTGGCGCAGGTCACCGACGCCCCGATCCTCGATGAGCGCGGATCGCTGATCGGCATCATTGGCATTTCATCCGACATCACTGAACGCGTTGGGCTGGAGGAGCGGCTGCGACAGGCACAGAAGATGGAGGCGATCGGGCGCCTTGCCGGAGGCGTGGCGCACGACTTCAACAATCTGCTGACGGCCATCAAGGGACATGCCGCGATGCTCCTCGAGGACTTGCCGCAGGGTTCCGAGCACCGGGAGGACGCGTTTCAGATCTTCGAGGCTGGGGAACGCGCGGCCGCGCTGACGCGGCAACTACTGGCCTTCAGCCGCAAGCAGGTGCTCGAGGCGCAAAGCGTCGATCTGGCGGCTGCGGCACTGAATCTTCAACCGATGCTACGGCGCCTCATTCCAGAGCGCATCGACTTTCGCGTCGATTCCGATGGCGAACATTCGATCGTATGGGCCGACCCCGGACAGTTGACCCAGATCCTGATGAACCTGGTCGTCAACGCTGCGGATGCGATCGAAGGCACGGGCGCCATCAGCATCGAACTCGACTCGGTGAATATGTCCAAGGCAGACGTGGATGCGATACCGTGGCATGTCGAAGTGGGGCGTTATGCTCGCATGAGAGTCCGGGACAACGGCTCCGGAATTACCCCGCAGGTGCTGAACAAGATCTTCGAGCCTTTCTTCACGACCAAGGTGGAGGGGGCCGGCACCGGACTGGGCCTTTCCACCGTCTACGGCATCGTCAAGCAGAGCCGCGGGCACATCATGGTGAACAGCTCGCCGGGTATTGGCACCACCTTTCAGGTGTTGCTTCCGCTATCGGAAACCGCGCCTGACGCGCCGGTGACTACCCGGCCCGCGACCCGCACCCCGCCAGCCGGTGGAGTCATCCTGCTGGTGGAAGACGACGAGTCGGTGCGTTGCCTCGCGCGTCGCATCCTCGAGCGCGGCGGCTACACGGTGCTGCAGGCACCTAACGGCCGCGCCGCGCTCGAGCTCGCGGCGAGCCATGAAAGCACGATCGATGTGGTCCTGAGCGATGTGATCATGCCGGACATGGGAGGGGTCGAGCTCAAGGAACGCCTTCGAGCGATATACCCCGCCCTCCAGGTTATCCTGACGTCCGGGTACTCCGAAGCGGATCTGCGGGGCGAGGTTCGCGCGAATAGTGCAGCGTTCCTCCGGAAGCCGTTCACCGCCGCTTCGCTACTTCAAGTCGTTGCCGAAACGATGGCGGGCAAGCCCAGGCCACTCTGATACCCGCGGTTGGGTCGGAGCGAAATCGCACGAGCGAAGCGCGCCCCGGATCGATGAGCCGACGGTTCACCGGGCTGGCGCAACCTGCCCCTTCAACGCATCATTCCCTGCGTTCCCGAGGCTTCCCGGCGCTTTCTGTAGTTAGGCTTCCACGCAGTCCCGCCCTTGTCCCGTTCGCAGCACTCCACGCCACACCCCGGCGGATCATCCGACGCGAGTGAGATCCTTCGCGCGTTCATACTTGGCATTTTCCTGCTGGGCATGGTGGGAATGTCACTCGAGCTGGTTTTGCTCGAGCACTACGATGATTTCTGGCAGTGGACGCCGTTTGCGCTGTTCGGGACGAGCACCTTCGCGCTGCTGTGGTATGGTTTTTCGAGGCACGCACTGGCCATCCGGGTTTTTCGGACGGTGATGGCGGCATTCATTGCCGGCGGCGCCCTCGGCGTGTATCTGCATTACGACAGCAACGCCATGTTCGAGCGCGAGATGTCGCCGGAGGTGCTCGGCTGGGCGCTCTTTAAGGAGGCGATCTTTGGCGCCACACCGGCTCTCGCGCCCGGCGTCATGGTACAACTCGGCCTGCTCGGGCTGGCCTTCACGATCCGGCACCCCGCTCTCGAGGCACCTCGTGCTCAACGCCGGGACGTGGTGGATCGAGGAGAGGCATGGGGCGAGTCAGCCCCGCCGCCAGACTGACTCGGTCACGCAATTTACCTTCTGAGCGATGGAGGAAGAATGTTGCGCGTATTGAAATGGATCGGCGTGGCGTTGGTCGGAATCGTGGTGTTGTTCGTCGGAACGGTGTACGCGCTGAGCAGCCGCAAGATTGGCGAGCGGCACGATGTGCCGTCTGAAGCTCTACTGGCGATTCCCACGGATTCGGCATCCATCGCGCGCGGCGAGCATCTCGTGAACTCGGCCTCGGCGTGCGCCGAGTGTCACGGTACCGACGCGGGGGGATCGGTGATGGGTGTTGGCGGACCTTTCGCGCCGCTGTCGGCACCGAACCTGACGACGGGCCAGGGAAGCGCGACCACCGGTTTCACACCTGCGGACTGGGAGCGCGCAATTCGCCACGGCGTGCGCAAGGACGGCACCTCACTGCTGATCATGCCAAGCGAAGCGTTCGCGCACCTGAGCGACGAGGACCTTGGCGCAATCGTCGCCTATCTTCGTCAGGCGCCTCCCGTCGACCGTGAGCTCCCGAAGAGCAAACTGAGCTTTCTCGGCCGCGCTCTCGTAGGCTTTGGTGTGATGCCCGCCCTGGTGGCAGACAGAACGCCAAGCGTGACGCACGCCAGGGCGGTCGCGCCCGACTCCACGGCCGAGTATGGGCGCTACCTCGCCGACATCGGCGGCTGCCGCGGCTGCCACGGCCCCTCTCTCTCGGGAGGGTCGGCCGAGGGGCCCCCGGGCGCACCGCCGGCATCGAACATCACGCCTGCCGGAATCGGGCACTGGACGCGCGACGATTTCGCTCGTGCCTTACGCGAAGGCCGCCGCCCCGACGGCTCGCAGATAGCCGAATTCATGCCGTGGAAGGTATACGCCGATATGACGGAGGACGAGGTCACCGCCCTGTGGGCCTATCTGCGCTCGGTGCCGGCGAAAGACTTCGCCCAGCACTGATCCCGCGCTCGGGTAGACCGCCAACGAACCTTACGGGGCTGCCGCGGCGGTAACCATGCACCGCAGGCTGCGATCGCACGTGCGACCGCAGCCCCGCGACAGATGCCTATCGAGCGTGCTTGCAGCTCACTTTCGGGTTCCAGGCGGCGAACATTCCGCTCGGATTGGGCCGCCAGGCCCAGATGTGCAGCGCCCACACGTCCAGCGGCTTGTTCTCCATGAACTCGACACCGAGCAGCTTCGGCGCCGATGCGGAGGCGCCGAGCGGCACGACATAATCGACACCGATGAGCTGAAGTGAACCGTCAGGTTTCGGCTCGTACATGAGCAACTCGGGACGCAGGAGCTCCACGTTGCCATCGACCAGGTCCGGGTTCAGGTAATGGAACGCCTGCGCGCCTTCGTCATTGGGCGATACCGCGCATCCCGGGGGATACTGCTCCGTATACCCAGCCTTTTTTGCGACCTCGATGTCGTGGAAGCGTGCCGTGGCCTCGCGGACTTTCGCTATCGCCTTCCTCTGGTCTGCCGTCAAACGCTCCTCGACGTCGCGGGCGTGCACGGCGTGCGCGTCCGCGCGCTCAATGGACGCCGTTGGCGGCGCAGGATCATTGGCGCAGGCGACGACTAGACCGAGCGTGGCGCCGGCGAAAACCAGGCGGCACAATGGGCGCAAAACTGCTGGTGCTGCTTCACGCAGTTGCAGGCTGATCGATTGCATGGCAGTCTCCTGGTCGGGGCCACTGAAAGGGGACCGGCATTTCCGGACACCTCGATACAGATGGAAAGCCAGGAATCGCGCCGATCGGGCTCATCACACGGGCTTCCGCGATCCCGGACCCGAGCTTATGATCTTCGCTGCCGCGCCACCGCTGGCGAGCTCTTCCCCCGTCCCGCCGGGAAGGTCCAAGTTCCAATGTCCTCCAATCACGACGAGGGCTCGATCCCGCCGATAGACGCCCCGCCCGGCACCAGGGCTGGCGATCTTGACGACGTGTTCCCCGCGGTCTACACCGCTCTACGACGAGTCGCGCACCGCCACCTTCGCGGCGAGCCTGCGGGACACACGCTTGGTACAACCGCGCTCGTGCACGAGGCCTATCTCGACTTGGCGAAGCTCGACCACATTCGCTGGCCGGGGCATGCATACGTGCTGGCCGCTGCCTCCCGGGCAATGCGTCGGGTTCTGATCGACTATGCCGTCGCGCGGCGCGCGCAGAAACGCGGTGGCGGAGTGACCGCGGAGCCGCTCGATGATGCGGTCGCCATGGCCGTGTCCCGCAGCGACGAACTGCTGGCACTCGACGAAGCGCTCGACAGGCTTGGCGCTGTCAAAGAGCGCTCCATGCGCGTGGTCGAGTGCCGTTTCTATGGCGGCATGAGCGTCGAAGAAACAGCGGAAGCGCTGAGCACATCTCCCGCGACAGTGAAGCGCGACTGGACGACGGCGCGCGCGTGGCTCAACCGTGAGCTCGCCGACTGATGCATGGCGAACCACCGGACCGGTGGCAGCGGATACAGGAGTTGCTAGGCGAGGCACTGGAACGCGATCCATCCGAGCGCGAGGCGTTTCTGAACGGTGCGTGTGCCGGCGATTCCTCTCTTCGCGGCGAGGTAGCCTCACTCCTGTCGGCGCACGACCGCCCCGGCGCAATCGACAGGCTTGGCGCGGATGTGGCATCGCTCGCCGCACGACTTCGTGATCCCTCCGCAGCGCTGGTTGGGCGTTCGGTCGGCCGCTACAACATTCTCGAGCGAGTGGGCGGCGGCGGGATGGGCATCGTGTACAAAGCACTCGACGCGCGACTCGAGCGTACGGTAGCGCTCAAGTTCCTCCAGCCGGGACTCGTCAGCGACGATTCGGCGGCCGACCGGTTCCGGCTGGAAGCGCGAATGGTTGCCGCGCTCGAGCATCCGAACATCTGCACCGTACACGAGATCGGCGAGACCGATGATGGGCAGCTTTTTCTGGCGATGCCTCTCTATGAGGGTGAAACGCTTCAACGTCGCATCGGCCGTGGGCCTTTGGCAATCGAGGAAGCGATAGGCATTGCGATTCAGATCGCACGCGGACTGGGCAAGGCGCACGCCCGCGAAATCGTGCATCGCGACATCAAGCCGTCGAACGTGTTCCTCACGAGCGACGGTGTCGTGAAGGTGCTCGACTTCGGTATCGCCAAGCTCGCCGACGTCGCGATCACCGGGCCGGGCGGCCCGCTAGGCACGACGGCATACATGAGTCCTGAGCAGGCAACGGGTGGTCCGGTCGATCACCGCACGGATCTTTGGTCGCTCGGTGTCGTGTTGTACGAAATGCTCACCGGACGACGCCCCTTCCCCGGTGAGGCGGCAGCCGCGGTGCTGAACGCCATCCGGCAGGTGGATCCCGCGCCCGTTTCGAGTCTTTGTCCCGACGCGCCCGAAGCGCTCGAGCGCCTGCTAGCCACCGCACTCGCCAAGTCGCCTGACTCGCGGTACCAATCGGCGCAGTCGTTTGGCCACGACCTCATGGCGCTAGGTATGACGGCAGGTGATCCCGGAGGGGCTGCGTCCCCGTCGGGCCGGAGGTTGTGGAACCGGAGATCGCGACGGCTGGCCGGCGGAGTAGCAGCTGTCTCGCTTTTCGCGGTGGCGGCATTGTGGCTCGGTTTGGCAGGGGAAAGCCGGGAGACGCCGCCCATTTCCGACGCGCCGAGGACGGTCGCCGTGCTTCCATTCACGGACCGCAGCGCCGAGAGTGGCCACGAGTACTTCAGCGATGGCATGACCGAGGAGTTGATCGCCACGCTGGCACGGGTGGAGGGATTGCGCGTAACGTCGAGCACGTCCGCCTTCGCGTTCAAGGACCGCGGCCTGGATGTGAGGACGGTTGGGGAGCAGCTAGGCGCGAGCATGGTGCTGGAAGGAAGCGTTCGCCGCTCCGGTAACAGACTCCGCATAACGGCGCAGCTCGTGAACGTCGCCGATGGCTACCAGCTTTGGTCCGATACGTACGATCGCGATGCAAGCGATGCCTTTGCCGTCCAGGCGGAGATCGCCCGCTCGATTGCCCGGACGCTGCGCGTAAGGCTGGTGGGTACCAGCGGCGACTCCCTGGCGGTCGAGCCTCCTGACGCGGAGGCGTACGACCTGTTTCTCAAGGGACGCCACGCCCTCTACCTGAAAGGGCGCTATGCCTGGTACAGCCGGACCGAGGAGGGATTGCTCGCGGCCCTGGATTTCTTCCAACAGGCGGTGGCGCAATCGCCGGATTATGCGCGCGCCCACGCCGGCGTCGCCGATGCCTACGCGGTGCTCGGCTTCTACGACTACCTGCCGCCGTCAGAGGCGTTTCCGAAAGCGGAGGCGGCGGCACGGCGGGCGGTGGCACTCGATGCCACGCTGGCGGCACCGCGGGCAACGCTCGGTTACGTGGAACTCTACCATCACTGGGATCTCGCGGGAGCGGAGGATGAGTTCCGGCGCGCGATCGCTCTGGGCCCTAACTATTCGACGGCGCACCAGTGGTACGCGAACCTTCTCACCGCGGCAGGCCGGTTTCCGGAGGCCGAGCGAGAAATGCGCCGCGCGGCGGAAATCGATCCGCTGTCGCTCATCGCGAACGCGGCGGTGGGGTGGGTACTCTACCACGCAGGCGAGCATTCAACGGCGGTTGACCAACTTCGCCAGACTCTGGAGCTCAATCCAGACTACGGTCTTGCGCATTTATGGAGCGGATGGGCGCTTCAGGAACTGGACTCGGTTGACGCTGCGGTGAGGACTCACCGCCGCGCACTTGCAATGTCCGATAGTGGCGCGCTGTACGCCGCCTCGCTCGCACGATCGCTTGCCCTCGCCGGGGAGCGCGCCGAGGCGGAAGCGCTCCTCCGGCGGCTCGAGTCTCGAGGAGAAAGCACCGGATACGTACCATCCTACGAGATCGCGAAGATCCACGAGGCGCTCGGCCACGCGGACCAGGCGTTCGCCTGGCTCGAGCGGGCGCGGGGGGAGCGGTCGCACTCGATGGTGTTTCTGCGGGTGGATCCTCAGCTCGCCAGAATGCGCGCGGACTCCCGCTTTGATCGGCTGCTGAGTCAGGTATTCCCCTAGCAGATCGCACCGCCGCCACCTGCCGGTGAAGACGGGTGCGATTCCGCCATGCGCCCGAGTCTCGCCTATCTATCGGTCGGATGTTCCGCCGAGGGCGACCAGCCGAGCACGTGCCGCCACGAGATCCGGCAACGCTGACGGCGCCTCACGCCAACGCTGGACCAGCGCCTGATACGCCTGGCGCGCACCCGCTGTGTCGCCTTCGGCGAGCAGGAGGTCGCCCAGCAGTATGTGTGCGCGGTGCCACTCCTCCTGTCCCTCCGCGCCGTATGAGTCCGCGGCGAGAATTCTCCGCAGCATCGCTTTCGCCGAGTCGCGCTGGCCGAGCGCACGGTACGCATCGCCGCGCAGCGAGAGGAGCAGCGCCTCCTGCGGATACCCCACCGCGCGAGAAGCGAAATGAAGCGCGCTGTCAGGCCGGCTGTGCGCCAGTTCCACGATGCCCGTCGTCAGCGCTTCGGCCGCTCGATCCATTTCGCTGGCGGAGTCCACTCGCGTACTCGTGGTTCAGATTTCCGCGATACGTGTCGGTGAGCTGAAGGAAGTGGCGCGCCTCCTGAACCGATGTGACGCTCCCCCGGGACCCCGGGTCTGGTACGTTGCATTCTCCCTGGATTACGGAGGCTCGATGCCAATTCAGCGTGTCTTCAGCGGACCGCTCATGCTTGCGTGTGCCATCCTGGCATGTGGCGGGCCGGCTACTTCCCCTGACGACAACGCATCGGAGCACTCGCGACTGACGCTGGCCCATGGTCTGGAGCAGTCCGTCTCGCTGATGCCTTCCGTGCCGGTAGCCGGTCAAAACCTGACGATCCGCTCCGTCATTACCAACCATGGAGCTCAGCCGGTTGAGCTCGAGAGCCGTCATTGCGGCCTCGACTTCGCTGGGGATCTTGCTCTCGAATGGCCGCCCGGGATCGCCAAATGCGCCGCCTACAGCGGCCGCGGCCTGCTGCAACCGGGTGATTCGGTAGCTACGAGCGACATCATGCGTGTGAGCTCCCCACCGGACCGCTACCGTTTACGCGTTCGTCACGCGCTGGAGCCGGAGGCATGGGTAGCGCTTTCCGTCGTTGTGCGGGCACCATAGCCGCGGGAAGCGGGACGCGGGACGCGGGACGAATGGTGCCATTATTGGACCGTGATGTCTCGAGATCGGGCCAGGTGTGGCTCATGGTGACGCGCACGCATAACGCAGTCGTGCAACAGCCACCGCCGTAAACCGTTGGGGGGGTAATCGATTATCCCCCCTGGATCATCGCGGTACGCCGGTTGCCTTAGTGTTTACCCAGCGGCAAGCTGACGACCTAACGCCCACCCCTCCGCAGCGGACGCTGGGGTGCGAATGGGCGACCACGAGGAGAGCGCATGGCAACCGACGAGCGGAAGGGCGCCGAAAAGGGTGGAGAAACGGAAGAGAGTCCCAAGGACCTCTCGGGCAAGCAGCCGGATCGCGATCAGGAGGAGAAGGTGAAGGGCGGTGCGGAGCCGATAAACGATTCGCGAATCAAGGCGATCAAAACCTGACCTAAGGGCATTCGCCGCGTCGTCCGCCAGTAGGTGTCGCGCCGAATCAGGATAGCGGGTATTCATCCGGGACACGTGGCGGCGGTCGGTACTTGGGATAAACGAAGAACGACTGGCGCCACCGTGGCCCCGGTCGTTTTTTTTCGCATCTTCATCTCGCTGCTATTCCTGGTTGGCTGCTGAAAAGCGCATGAGAGGTCAAGA
>CAZPCC010000048.1:0-4637 GCA_964584905.1 uncultured Gemmatimonadaceae bacterium
GCTCTTCGACCACCCGCGCCCACGGTACGCGATGTCGCAATTCCGCCAGGAGAAGGATCCGCTCGGCACGCTGAACGTCCCCGCGTCGGCGCTCTACGGTGTGCAAACGGCCCGCGCGCTGGAGAACTTTCCGATCAGCGGCATTCGGGCGCCCGACATTTTCGTCACCGCCACCGTCTGGATCAAGAAAGCAGCCGCGCTGACGCACAAGGAAACGGGGCGGCTCGAGCCGCGGCTGGCCGACGCGATCATTGCCGCTGCCGATGAAGCGCTGGCCGGCCAGCATCGCGAGCACTTCGTAGTGGACGTGTATCAGGCCGGCGCCGGCACGTCGCACAACATGAACACGAACGAGGTTCTCGCCAATCGTGCCAACGAGCTGCTCGGCTCGCCGCGAGGGTCTTACGCACCGGTGCATCCTAACGATCACGTCAACATGGCGCAGTCCACCAACGACGTGATCCCGACGGCGATTCGCCTCGCCGCGCTGGCGCTGCTCGACCCGTTGCTCACCGCCTATCGTGCCATGCGTGGCGCCCTGCTCGAAAAGGGAGTGGAGTTCGACGGAGTGGTGAAGGCGGGCCGGACGCACCTGCAGGATGCGATGCCCATCCGGCTGGGGCAGGAGTTCACCGCCTACGGCGGCACGATCGATCGAAACGTGCGCCGCGTGGAGCAGATGGCCGACTACCTTCGCGACCTCGGGATAGGCGGGAGCGCCGTCGGCACCGGCGTGACCGTCGAGCGCGAATACCCGGCGCTGATGCGAAAGCACCTGACGAAGATCTCGAACCTCGACTTGCGCAGCGGCGACGACCGCATTCAGCTCATGCAGAGCATGGGCGACGTGGCAGCCTTCAGCGCGCAACTCCGCGTTCTCGCGCTCGACCTGAGCAAGATCTCCAGCGACCTTCGGCTCCTCGCCAGCGGACCGCGCACCGGCCTCGATGAGATCCGGCTCCCAGCAGTGCAACCAGGCTCATCGATCATGCCTGGCAAGGTGAATCCATCCATTCCGGAGATGGTCAATCAGGTCTGCCTTCAGGTGGTAGGCAACGACACGTGCGTGGGAATGTCGGCCGAGCACGGTCAGCTCGAGCTCAACGTCATGATGCCCGTCATCGCCTACAACCTGATAATGTCGATGCGCATCCTGACGAGCGCCGCTGTGTCGCTCACCGAGCGGACCATCCGCGGCATCGAGGCGAACAGCGAGCAGTGCGAGTACTGGGTTGAGCGTTCCGCCGCCCTCGCGACCGCCCTCGCCCCGCAGATCGGCTACGCCAGAGCGGCGGAGATCAGCAAGCAATCGGTCAAGGAAAACATGCTGATCCGCGATCTCGTCCGGCGGGAGCGCGTGATTCCCGACGATCAGATCGACGATGTGCTGGATCTCCGCAAGATGACGGAAATAGGGATCCCGGGGGACGGGAAAGGCCGTTGACGAGATAAGAGATGAGAGATGCGAGATGCGAGGACCGACCCTGGGAGAAGCTTGCCGCCGGTCGCTGTCTCCAGGTGCAAGCGTAGTTGCTTTTCCTCGCAACTCGCATCTCTCATCTCTAGCCTGATCTCACTGCGCGCCCTAGATTTCGGGTGTGCGAATCACTACCTGGGCCGAGTACGGCCTCATCTGCTCGCTTCACCTTGCGCGTCGCTTAAACGACGGGCCGGTCAGCGGGCGCGAGATCGCCGCGCAGGAGAAGCTGCCGTCCGATTACGTGGAGCAGATCCTTCTGCGGCTGCGCCGCGCAGAGATAGTCAAGAGTACGCGCGGCGCGAGGGGCGGCTACTCGCTGGCTGCCTCGCCCGAGGAGATCTCGGTACGCGATGTGATCCAGGCATCCGAGCTCGAGACCTTCGATTTGCACTGCGTCTCTCATCCCATCGACGACGACCGGTGCTCGTCCTCGCACGAGTGCAGCATTCGACCGGTATGGGTGATGCTCCAGCGGCGAATCGACGACGTGTTGGCGAGCGTCCACCTGTCCGATCTGCTGCACGATGAGCACACCGTGCGCGGCCGCATTGGACTCCCGGTATTGCAAGCCTAGCGAGCGGCGCGCGTGATCGGGGGCCTGTGGGGAGGGTGGCGGCATGGTCGCGAACTGCGGGCTCGTGCCGCTGCCTATGTCGAGACGCTCTTGCAGGATCCCGCCGAAGACGATGTTCAATGGCTGGCCGCCACGGCCACCAGCGGCGACGACGATCACGCGCGGTGGGAGCTGCGCTATGCTCGTCAGGCGATCGGGCACCTCACCGCACAGCGCGATGCCCTCGACGACCAGACGGGCTCGGCCGTCGCGCACGCCCTGTCGGAGGCGTTGGGGCGCGACCGCCGCGTGGCGCCCGGCAAGCTCGGAGTGGCAGAACGCCAGCTCAACGACCGCATCACCGCCTACGCCGAGGCGTTAGGAAACCGCGACGGCGCCGGGAGCGGGTGGCACCTGGGGCGCACCCTCCTCCGGTTTGCCGGATGCCGTGAAACCGTGCCGCCCGATGTAGTCGCCCGCGCCGCCGAGATCATCTCCACGTATCTGCAGAGCGCGAACGACGCGTTGCGAGAAGCCTTTGGGGCGGCGTCGCTACCGGAAAGCCAGCCGCCGTCGGTTTTGCGGCGGAGCTGAAGTGGGAAACGGTAAAAGGGAAACGGGAAACGGGAAACGCGCATCGAAGCCGTTTCCCGTTTCCCCTTTCCCGTTTCCCGCTTTCTGTCTCAATGCCGAAGGGGGGACTCGAACCCCCACGGGCGTGCGCCCACTGCGCCCTGAACGCAGCGCGTCTACCAATTCCACCACTTCGGCTTAGGCTGGCAATAGTACACGGCCGCTGACGGCCCGTCAACGTGCCGAGCCGTTGCCCGGATGCCGTTAGCGTCCTAGCTTTCTCGCACGGAAGTGGCAGTCCGACATGCAGTTAACGACACGACACATCGTGGTGACCACCGCCGCCGTCATCAGTCTTTCTCACAGACCGGATGCCCGAACCAAAGACCGAGCGGCAGGCCATAGCCCGGAACAAACGGGCCCGTTACGACTACCATATCCTCGAGACATGGGAAGCCGGACTGGTGCTTACCGGTAGCGAGGTCAAGTCGCTCAGGCAGGGGAAGGCCAATCTGTCCGATGCCTTTGCCATAGTGAAGGATGGAGAGCTTTTCCTGTTGAATCTCCACATTCAGGCGTACGAACAGGCGAACCAGTTCAACCACGAGCCAACGCGAACGCGCAAGCTGCTGCTCCACAGGCAGGAGATCCGCCGCCTCATCGGCGGTATTGAACGGAAGGGGCTCACGCTGATTCCGCTCGACTTGCACTTCAACGCCCGGGGGATCGCCAAGGTGACTTTAGCGTTGGCAAAGGGCAAAAAGCAGCACGATAAGCGTGATGACGAGCGCCGGCGCGACGATGAGCGCGACATGGCGCGCGCGTTGACGCGAAAGCGAGATGCCTAGATGATACTGTCTGCCGTTATAGCCGCGATGCAGTTCGCGGCGGCCGACCCACGAGTGCTGACCATCCGTGCGGGCGACAGGGAAGCCTTCGTTCCCATCGTCGAAGCCTCAGGTGGTCCAGCCATCAAGGCTCGGCTGCTCGATCCGATAATCCCCATCCGGATCACCGAGGCGGGTGCGGGTCGGTACACGGTCGCCATCGGCGGACTGAGCGTCACAGTCCTCCTCGAGTCGCCGTACCTGGAGCACGCCGGAACGATCTATCCGCTTACAATCCCGCCGTTCATCGATGACGGCGAGCTCTACCTGCCCCTTCAGTTCTTCTCGGAGTACGTCGGAAAGCTTGCTCCGGCAGCGTTCAAGTACACGGCCGTAACTCGTCAGCTGCAGTACGCTGCAGCTGTTCGGCCCTCGTCCCCCGCCGTCGCGAGTGGATCACCTCGCTCTCCTCCTGCGGTCGGCAGCACGGCTAAGGCAGCACCGCCTCGCAGCACCACCTCCCCTCCGCGACGCGTCAAGCGGCGCGTAGTGGTCGATGCTGGTCACGGAGGACCCGACAACGGCATGACAGGGCCGATCGGCTCACGAACGAAGGTGGCCGAGAAGACTATCACGCTGGCGGTCGCCAGGCAGCTGCGTGACGCGCTTACCGCGCGCGGGGTGGACGTCATCATGACTCGCACGACCGACACGCTCATCGCGCTGCACGACCGCGGACGGATCGCCAACGCGAAGTCGGGCGATCTGTTCATCTCCATTCACGTCAATGGGCCGAACATGCGTTGGAGAAATCCGCAGCGCGTTCGCGGGTTCGAGACCTTCTTCCTGGCCGAGGCCAAGACCGAGGACGAACAGCGCGTGGCCGATATGGAGAATGCGTCCGTTCGCTTCGAGACCGAGGCAGAAGCCACCAAGGGTGATCCTCTCAGCTTCATCATCGCCGACATGGCGCAGAACGAGCACCTGCGGGAATCGCTCGAGCTCGCGACGCTCATTCAAGGCGAGATCGCGACGTTCCATCCGGGCACGAATCGCGGCGTCAAGCAGGCCAACTTCGCGGTGCTCCGTACGTCGTACATGCCGGCTGTGCTGGTGGAGATAGGCTTCGGCTCCAACGCCGAGGAATCGCGTTTCATGACCACTCCGGCCCGGCAGAAGCAGATCGCCATGGCGATCGCCGACG
>CAZPCC010000049.1:0-8742 GCA_964584905.1 uncultured Gemmatimonadaceae bacterium
GTGCCGAAGGGCTGGCCTCGCGCGCTGATCGGCGCGCTGCCTGAGCGCTGGTTCAGGGTTCAGAAGCCGCTCGCGTCAGGCGCGCGCCAGCCGCTACGCTCGGGGCCGAGGTGGTCTCGAACGGACTCACCGAGCGGCTCCCCGCGCCGTACCGCGACCGCGGGACCCTGTACAACCGTGGCGTTCCGAATGCCGGGTAGTCGCGCGCTCCCGCGTGCGATTCCCTTAGTCGGGCACGAGCACGCCGACAGCCGACCGCGCCTCGCGGTGTACGCCAGCACCGAGAAGCTCGCCATCTGCGCGCGGCGTCCCGACGCCAATCCCGCGCTACTTCCACGACGACCGCTGACGAGAGACGCGGCGTTCGCCGCCGAGCTGCCTGCGTACGTCGCCGAGGTCGGCTCGCTGTTCGATCCCCACGTCCTGCGCGAGTACCTCGACTCGGTCCGTCGCGTTCGGGCGCACGGCCACGTCCTCGTCGACGAGCAGTTCGAGGGGGCGCGCTCCCTGTTCGACGAGGGCGCCGTCGAGGCCGCCGAGGACGCGGTGCTGATGGGGCGACCGGAGATGCTCATCGAGTAGGCGCTCCTGCCGCAGCGTGAGGCCGTTCGAAGGTGAGGGGCGATCTGGGGCGGCAGGGAGAGGGTTGACGGATCCGGAACTGCATGATCCAGTCCGCGCGCGGCAGTGCGCCGATGTCGAACCTCCTTGGAAACCACGCCGGGTTCTCGCCCGGCGCCATGACCAAACTCGAAGTGGCTGCGACTCTTTGTCGCGCCGGCATCGACGCGGGCTTCTGGCCGTGCCGGAGTACGAGGCAGACTGCCCTGGCGCGTGCCGCAAGATCGACGTGGTCTGGGCGATCCGTAGTGCCGGCGGTGCGAGCATCTGGAGCCCCGTGGCTGCCTTCGAGATCGAGGGGCATCCCGTTCACCGCAACCGGAAGAGCATCGTCAAGGACGCCGACAGTCTCACCGCCGCCGGCGCGGCGGGCGCAACAGTTCTTGCCCTGGTTCTGTTCCAGGTCGGTCCGGGAGGAGGAGCTTGGTACGCGAGATCCCCCGCCGATGTGGCCCGCGTGAAGGAACGTAACAGGCAGCGGGCCGAGCGACGGATGCTGGACTCGCTGGATGCGATGAAGGCCAAGCGCGTAGATGTCGTACTCGACGAGCAAGTGCACGCGCTGCTGGAGAACTGGGTCGACGCGGCGAAGCGAGCACGGGATCGATTCACCTCAGGCCGTGCGACGCGCCGCGTGACGTGAGAAAGGGAGGCCGGCGCTCGCGAGCCGGCCCGTCATGCGCGGCGACGAGAGCGGGCGCCGGACTGGGGATTCACGACTGGAACGCGGACGGCCTGATGCGAATGCAGGGGGCGGCGGTGTGAGTGATCCTCCGCCTCCGAGTGCTCCGACGTGCGGTTGGCAGACCCGTTCGTGCGAGCGGAGCCTATGCTGGACGCACGATGAAGGCCTCGAACACTCTTGCGACAGCCCTGCTCGCGATCTCCGTCTTCGGCATGTTCAACGGGGCGACCGCCCAAGAGGCGGCATCCTACCCGGTCTACGGCCGCTGCGTCGACGCGCGGACAGGCGAGCCGGTGAGCGGATGCACGGTCTCGTTGACCGGCCACATGGCGACAGGCTATCCCATCGGTTGGGGGCTGCCCGGATGGGTCGACCCAGATCCGATCACGACCGGCCCGGACGGTCGGTTTCGCTTCGATGTTTCCCCGCCCATCGCCTGGGACGCCAACGCCGGGTACGCGCCGCGCTTCCATCTGAACGTGCGTCACCCTGATCGCAACGGCTGGCACGCCGACTGCAACTTCCCCAACCTAGTCGAGCTTGGCGAGGCCGCGCTCGGCGACCTTCCCATGATCCTTGGGTCGAAACCAGTGCTGCGTGTCGTCGACGAGAGCGGCGTTCCTCAGCGCGACGTTCGAGTGCAAGCGCGCAGCGAGGTCGAGTGGTTCGAAGCCATCGACACCGAGGAACCGCTGCGAAAGTGGCCCATTCTGTACCAGGTCGGGACTACCGACTCGTCTGGGAAGCTCTCTTGGGGCGGCGCCCTTCCGCCCGGTCCCTGGCAGCTCGAAGTCACGAACTGGCGCCTGGTGCGCGCTCCGACTTCCCGGGAGCTCCCGCCCGCTGAACTGCCGTCGCCGACGTGGGAGGTCGTTGTGGCCCCGCTCTCGTCGCCGCACTTCATCGAAGGCATCGTCGTCGACGCGGACGGAATGCCTGCCGGTCGTGGAGTGGTCGAGATTGCCGGGGGGTGGGTCGACGGCACGCCCTTTCGAATCGCCGAGGACGGGACGTTCCGAATCGTCCCGCCGAAGACGTACGACTCGCAGGAGGACCCGCTCATCCGGCTGCGGCGCAACTCGCGTTGGGACGACCCCATCGAGATCGGCCGCATCCCGTGGGGAACGCGAGGCCTGACGATCGAGGTGCCGCGAAGCGCTGAGCTCCAAGTCCAAGTGGTCGATCCGAACGGAGATCCCGTTGAGGCGTTCGGCATCCACGCCGTCCCAGTGCACGACATCGCCGGTCTGGAAGCCATGCGTCGCGCAGTGCGCTCCGCCGACGGCTCCGTCGGCCTCGCCATCCGCGAGGGCGAGTGGCGAGTCCTCGTCGTGCCGGCGGATGACAGACTCGCCGCGTCGAGTTGGATCCAGGTGCATACGGATGCGCCTTTCGATCGGCTCGCCGTGCGACTCGACGAGCGGATCCCGGCGCAGATCATCGTGCAAGACGGGAACGGGCGACCGGTCCCGGGCGTACACGTTCGGCTCTTCGCCAGTCGCTCGACGCCATTCGAGGGACGGATGACGACCCTTGGAGGTGCTCTCGTCGCTGACAACGATCGCGTCGACGTGCTGCTTGCTCAGGCGGCCACCGACGCGGTCGGCGTGGTCCGGCTCCGTGGGCCAGCGCGCCCGGGTCCTGCGGTGCTCGAGATCGAGGGCGCGGACATCGAGCGCACCTCTGTCGACGTTTCGCGCTGGGACGGCCGCGCCATTCGCGCGCGCGTTGCGTCCCGCTGAGTGGCACCCTCCCCGAGGCGCATTGCATCGCCGCGCTGCTCGTCGGCACTCTGCCACGCCTTCCTCGTGCTCGACCCCTTCCCGGGCTCGGTCTCGGAGGCGGGCAACGCGGTTCAGGGTCGAACTGGGGGCGTAGCTCTCGACGAAGGGACGATGCGGACCCCGTAGACCTGACGCATCGGCGACACGTCCGCGAGGAACCCGGGCATACGGTTCTCGCGCGGTTCGAGGTTCTCGCCGCGCTCGACGCTGCTCATCATCGTCAGGTCAAACGAGTGCGAAGCGCGCCACGTCAGGATGAAGACGCTGTTCACCGGATAGATGCGGGGGCGTCCGAGCCTCATCGCATCGAGCCCGAGCGCGTCCAGGACTTCGGCGAGGTGTCGCGGCTCCCCGTTGGGTACGACCGACGGCACCCGGGGCTCGCATCGCGTGCTTGGGAGCGTCGCGAGGTCGAGGCCGAACACCGCCGCGATCTCCGCGTCCGAGTAGCGACGGATCATCGGCGGCGGTTCGAACGCCAGGCCCGAAACGCCGTCCGCCGGTCCTGGGCCGCTGCACGCGCCGAGGAGGAGCACGGCGAGGAGTCGCGCGCGGTGGTCCACGGCGGCATGGTAGCGCCGGCGCTGGCAACCGGTCCGTTGCGCGCCTCACTGTCCGGGGCGGAGCACCTGAGCGCTGCGGTCAGGGTCGAGCTGGGGGTGTAGGCTGATCGCCTGATGGGCGTGGGGGAAGTTCCGGTGGAGGAGGATGGCAAGCGCGACCGCTGGGCGCTGCTCCGCGCCGGCACTCACGAGGCGGACATCGACGACGACATGCGCTGCCGCGCTCTCGCAGCGATCGACGCGCTGAACACAGAGGAGGACCCGTTGAGCAACATGCCGAGCGACGAGTGGATCCAGGCCACCGATGACCGGCTCTCGGCCGCCGATGTGGCGGTGCGGGCTCGGCCATTGAAGGCGCTCTTGGCGTGGTGGGAGACGCACGGTCCGTCCGCGTTCAGTAGCCCCGAGGCTAGCGCGATCTTCGACTGGTACGAGAAAAGCTACCCGCCCGACTCGTTCATCATCGGGAGCCTGTTCGAGGGCGTCTTCTTCTTCGATCAAGCGCTGTGGCCGGTACACATTCCCGTCGGCTTCGGGACCTTCCAGGTCACGATCAACAAGATGGTCGCCAACATGACGAAGATGATCGGGGACCGACTCTCCAGGAACGGGCAGGCGCTCTCGGAGCTGACCGCCCTTGCCGCCGACTGCCTCGATTACGGTTACGGCTTCGACGAACTGCGCAACGAGCCTCTCGCCTCGCCGCTGGCGCGCGACATGCTCACGAGCGGGCACAAGGAGTTGCAAGGGGCGGTACACGTTCTCCTGTCGAAGCGGCCGAGTGAGAAGGTCGCGGAGTCGGCAGCGCTGGCGACGGAGATGTTTTTCAAGAGCTACCTGGCGCAGCACGCCGGGCTTGACAAGAAAAGCGGCAAGAAGATTGGACACGACCTCGCCGAGGGGTTGCGTCAGTGCCTCGCGCACGACTCGTCATCGGACCTGCGCATGCTCCAGGGCCGGCTCGGGAGCCTGCCGCAGGTGGCCGGTGCGCGGTACAAGCCGCGCGCGTACTCGCTCAAGGAACTTTGGTACGCCTACTCGCTCGCGCAGTTCGCGGGAGCGTGCGTCATTCGGTCGATGACGGACAGAGACTGCCGCGCGAGCCTTCGCGCGACGACCGGCACGGACCACGACGCGACGTAAACTGCGCGAGCACGACGCCGAGCACGATGTCGAGCGCAAGCCCCGCGCCGAACCCGAGTGCCAGGATGCGGCGGCTCCGGCGTCGCGGGGTACGACCTGGCGATCGCCGAGGCGTTCGGCTACCGGGTGCTGCGAGAGGTCACGCGGGGCGGGAAGCGGATGGCCGAGTGCGCATGCTCGGGGTGCCGTAGCGGACGCACCGTTCGGCGAGGATGAGGACGGTACGGTAGGCTGACACGAGCGGTCGGCTCCTTTGCATCACCAGCCAGGGCGGCTCTCGCACGCGCTTCGAATGAGGACGGAAGACAACAACAATCAGGAGCCCGAGCGCCGCTGGCAGGGGAACTGGGTGTGGGGCGTCATGTATGGGGGCATCCCCGCCGGCTTCCTCATCGTCGCTGCGATCGTGTCGCGCTCATGCTCTTGGACGAGTAGGCAGCGTTGCGGATGGCCAGCGCGGCGTCCTCTCGACCCCGCGTGACGCGCGGCTGGCGCACCGCCGCCCAGGCCGACGAGACGCTCGCCCACTGGTTCGGCCCACACCACTCGCCAGGGGTTACGTCACAGCGCGTTGCAGGAACCGGCGTGCCGTGGTGGACTGTCCCGACGGGCGCGCTCGACGCCGCGCGGAACGCGCGGCGATCCTGAGCGCGCTCGAAGAATGCAACCTCATACGACGACAACGAGGGAGGACCCGCCGAGCGCGTCATTCGCGGAAGATGTTTCGTGAGTGGTACATACATATATGGCAACTGCTTCGGAGCGACGATTGAGGCTGTCGAGAATGCAGACTGAAGGTGAACAGAACCGAGTCAGTAGTCATCCACTTTGTTATCTGGCTGCCCCGCAACCAGCCCGGGAGTGCGGGGAGTCGAAAAAGAGTAAAATATGCGTGATCACCAACAATGCCGCAAAGATGTGCAAGGCGTTCGCCCTCGCTTGCTCAAGATGCGGAGATCAAGTTCCCGAGTAGTTCTGTTGCCACTGCTGCTCGCACTAGTGCTGTTACAGTCGTTTGCGGGTGGCGGCGACGCAGCTCAGCCGATCCTCAGCGACGCTTCGCGTGTATCGGTGGCCGGCGAGGCCTGTAAGCTCTCGCTCGCCATCGATGATGTCGGCATTGCCGCCGTTGGCGAAGTGTGCTCCCCGGCCGCCGGAGCCGTTCGTGTGTACGAGAGGTCGTCAAGCGGAGAATGGTCCAAAGTGGCTACTCTCCAACGGCCAGGCGAGCCCCGCGCGGACATGTTTGGGTGGTCTGTGGCCGTCGACGGAGGGTATATACTTGTCGGGGCACCGCGCGTAGACGAGGGCCGAGCGTACCTCTTTGCTCGGCGTCAGGGGGATTGGGGGCTGGTGCAGGAGTTAGCTCCTTGTGAAGGTGCCCTCGGTGACGATTTTGGCTGGTCCGTCTCGATGCGTGCCAAAGAGGCAGCCGTCGGCGCCTGGCAACACGACGTTGCGGTGAAGGGCGCGGCTGAGTCGGACAGCCTCAGAAACGCCGGGGCCGTATACACTTACGACTTGCTCGCTTCGAAACTTGTGCCTGCCGGCATTCTCGTGCAAGACCAACCGGAGCGGGAGGCGCGATTCGGCGCGGCGGTCGCAGTCGGTGGGGGGCTAATTGCGGCGGGGGCTCCGTACGCGGATGCGGGGTCCACCGATTCTGGACTAGTGTACGTTTTTGAGCGGCGCGAACCCTCCGCGGCCTGGCAGCAGACCGCTGTACTCCGCCCATCAATTGGTCGCGAGTACGGCCTTTTTGGGAAGAGCGTGGATTCGTATGGCAGCTGCCTGGTGGTCAGTTCACCTGGCCCACGCCATTGGGGCGCCGGAAGTGCCTATCTCTTTCGGCGAGGCGGAGCAGGCTGGCAGTCGGTGAGCGCTTTCCGCGTCGACGGAAGCGAGGGGTTCGCGAGCGACGTTGCGGTCGATCACATGGGGATGCTCGTCGCGACCGCGCCTTCTCTTGGGTTGCATGGACGTGTGGCTCTATTTGGGGAAGGTGTGGACGAGCTAGTGGAGATTGGCGAGGTCCCCGAGACCCAGAGTGTTGCGTCGCGGGGTGGGGCTCTCGCGGTATCAGGAAATGCAGTAATGGTCGCCACCTCGGGGCATGGGGCTCTAATCTTCGAGCGACTGGGTGATACGTGGCGCCTGTGTGGGCGCGTGCAATAGCGGGGCGCCGAACGGCCGCCCCTATAACGTCGTCGGGATCCATCCCGCAGAGGCTATCGCTCCTGCGTCAGGTAACAATCCCCGTTCGTCGTCCCACCCGGCAAGGTGCTCGTGATCACACAGGTCGTGGGTACGAACCCCGCGCTCCGGCACCCCACGCTTCGCGCTCGGCTTCGTCGTCACGATACGGGTGGGCAACCATGAGGAGGGCGGGCCAGCCTTGTCCGAGCCGACCCGCCCGAGCGCGCTGATTGAGAGAGGCGTGCCACGCAAGGACGATCGCGAGGATCTTGCGCGGCACGACCGGGCGCGCCGGACGCAGCGTATCGCCGCGGCATCGGTCACGGTAAGCCAACCCCTGGGGGTATCGCGACAGCGCGAGTCCTGGTAGCCTCCGGCCCTCGCGCTCCCGCTCGCTTCTGGGAGCCCCAAGAGAGAGAGGAGCCTCGATGTCTCAGCCGGACCCTTGGAGACGTTCCGTCGCGCTCGTCGTTCGCGAGGCGATCCTGAACACGCTCGAAGAATGCAACCTTATACGACGACACCGAGGAGGGGAGTCACCGAGCGCGTCATTCGCGGAAAATGTTTCGTGAGCGGTACATTGCTTGTCTGATGTCGACTTTGGCGACATCCTCGATTGAGGCTGCGGGGTCACCGCGATGCTGACAAAACACTCGTTCTTCGCAGTATTGCTCGCAATGCCCGTTCTGGCCCACCGTTTGCATGAAGGTGTGGAACTGCGCGCCGGAGGTGCTGGTTCCAATTTCGGTTCGGCTCTGTCCATCGACGGTGCCGCAGTCTTGGTTGGCGCGCCCGCCATATATAGCCGCAGAATGGGCGAGGCTCATGTTTTTGAGCGGAGTAGGGGTGCAGAATGGACACTGTCGGCGACCCTCCGGTCGGATGCGCCGCAGGACCACGACACCTTTGGCGGCACTGTTTGCCTTGTCCCCTCTATGGCCGTTGTGGGAGCGCCAACGTGGGACTCTGATCGGATAAAGGACTGTGGGGTCGTGCACGTGTATCGGGAAGGTGTCGAAGGGTGGACCTGCTCCAGTTGTCTACTTTCTCCGCGACCTGTGGCAGGGGGACGCTTCGGAAGTAGCTTGGCGTCAGATGGGAGAGTGCTTGCCGTAGGAGCCCCGGGATACGCCAATGGCGAGGTCTCGGGGGCGGTCACGGTTTTTGAGCTTGCCAATTCCGAGTGGAGCCTCGCTGCGGATTTGGCCGAGTATTCCACGGGCGAACAGTTTGGCTATTCGCTATCGCTGGCCAATGGGCTCCTCGTGGTTGGGGCTCCGGCAAGCGACGACGGGGCGGGTGCGGCCTATTTCTTCGAGAAGCAGAAAGGCGCGTGGGTGCTGACGGAGGTGATGCACCCGCCGAATCCTGGCGGTGCGTTCGGTTGGCGTGTGGCGGCGGCGGGAGACTGGGTGCTTGTCTCGGCGCCCCGTGAGCGCGGCACCTTCGCGAGTGAAGGGGCGGTGTACACGTACTGTCGAGACGCGGGCGGCGGCTGGAAGTGCGAGAGGATTAGCTCCTCCGACCAAGGCCAACACGGTCCCTTCGGGGCCCGGTTCGGCTTCGGCCTCGACGTGTCGGGCGGCCGAGCGGTCATAGGGACTTTAGGAGCAGGGTACGTCTCTCTGTGGAGCTTGACGGAGGCGGGGTGGGCGCCCACGAGGACGCTTGCTGGCGGAGAATTGGCGGTGGGGAACGGGTTCGGCGCCGCCGTGGGCATCTCCGAGGAGTTTTCGGTGGTTGGAGCTCC
>CAZPCC010000050.1:0-4587 GCA_964584905.1 uncultured Gemmatimonadaceae bacterium
CGGCCTGACGAGCGTATCGGCGCCGCTGCGGATTGATTCGGCGGCACCCGCATCCACCGTCAGGTACTGGAAGAGCAGAGGCGCCGTAACGGTCGCGAATATCGCCAGCAACAGCAGCAATCCGAGGAACACGGCAAAGGACCGCGTCCCCAGCCGGCCGACCGTTCGCGCCTCGGTGCCGGCGGTCGCGACGATGAGCGATGCGACGATTAGCGGGATCACAGTCATCCGGATCGCGTTCACCCAGAGCACGCCGATCGGGGCAATCGCGTCCACCACCAGCAACGCGCCGGCAGAGCCTGTCGCTGCCGCGATGATCCCGAGTGTCAACGCCAGAACGAGCGCGGCAAGTGCGAGCATTGCGCCGCGGCTGGCGATCGATGGCCTGCCGCCGGCGTCCGGACTCACGGAGTTGGTCTGGCTGCGCCGTTTGCCGGCTCGCGCAGCAGCGGCAGCGGATCGATCGCCGTTCCCTTCCACCACTCCTGAACATCGGCGGCGCGGGCTATGCCGAAATGCAGGTGCGGCACGTTAGGTGGCGCGTTGCCGGTGGTGCCCACATATCCGAGCCGTTGCCCCTGGCGCAGACGCATTCCCTCCGACAAGCCGCTTGCATAACGATCTAGGTGGGCGTAGAGCAGAATGAACCTCTGGCTGGCGTCCGCGGCATACACCATCAAGCCGCCATTCTCGCTGGTGTGCAGCTTCATCAGCCGGCCATTCGTAGCGGATACCACCGGTGTACCACGCGGAGCGAGGATGTCCAGCGCTTCATGGCGGCGACTGCCACGCGCCTCCTCGAATGTGTCGGCTAGTTCATGCGGCTCCACTCCCGTAACCGGGATGATCAGTGCATCGGCGAGTGCGGCCAGCTCCGCACGCGTCGCTGACGGAACCTTACCGGTCGACGGCAGGGGGACCGGTGCGACGAGCGTATCCAGCGCCAGACCGCGAACGGTGTCCTCGGATTGGACCTTCTGGAAGTCGCTCTCCGACACCATCGGGCGAGCACTGTCCGGTTCGGGTGCGGCCTGGTCGTCGGTTCGACAGGCGCCTATCGCCATCACGGCGGCCGAAGACAGCGATACGCGCCGGACAATGCGTGCCATTTCGCTCGCGCGGAGCACGCCACGGATCGCGGCGGGCAGAAGAGTCGGCGACATTACGCGGTCAACCGAGCGTGATCTCCCCGTCGATGGCAAAATCGCGCACGACGCCGCCGACAATGAGCGTCGCCCTCACCGGCAGCGCCTCGTTGCCCTTCAAGGTCCCGTCGGCGATGCCGCGCTGCACGGCTTGCTCGATCTCGCGCTGCGCCGTCACGCCGAAGTGCTTGAGAAACTTGCGGATCGAAAGATTGAAGGCGTCCTGGTCCATGTCGAGCTCCTTGAACGTGGGCAACAAGCGGAACTCAGAATCCCCGGGTTAATGGGCATCGCTGTTGGTTACGGGTCATTCATGCACTCGCGGGAGTCGGCGCGCCAATCATGGCTCGCGTAGAGCGGAGGCGCCAGGTGAGTCGGAACCCGCGGACGACCAGCCCTTGACGGGAATCAGCTCTGTTCGCACTATACATAGAATACTAGGCATAGGAGCATAGGGGTATGGTGGCCAGACCTAAGAACGATGCGCTTCGTGGCACGCTTTCGTTGCTCATCCTGCAGACCATTGCCCGCGCCGGCAAGTTGCACGGCTACGCCATCACGCAACGTATACAGCGTGCGTCAGCGGACCTGCTTCGAGTGGAAGAAGGGTCGCTTTATCCAGCCCTGCACCGAATGGAGCAGGACGGCTGGGTGCGCGCCGAGTGGGGGTTGACCGAGCGAAATCGGGAGGCGCGATTCTACACGATCACGGCGGCGGGGCGGCGACAACTGACGCAGGAGCAGGAGAGCTGGGAAAGACTGTACGACGGCGTGCAGCGCGTGCTGCGATATGCCTGAGCCTTCGATCTGACGAGAGTGTAGCATGGGATGGTTACATCGTCTGCACAACGTGCTGCGCCCCGACCGGCTCTCCCGCGATCTCGACCGCGAGCTGCAATCTCACGTCGCCGAGTGCGCGGATGAGCTGATGGCGGGCGGGATGAGTGAGTCCGATGCCTTTCACGAGGCGAAGCGCCGGTTCGGCAATCCTGTGCGGCAGAAGGAACGGACGCGCGATGTCGATGTGCTGGGGTGGCTCGATTCCGTTGCCGCCGACATTCGCTATGCGGCGCGATCGCTGGTCGCGGCTCCGGCGCTCCTGGTCGTCGCCATACTGTCGCTCGGTCTCGGCATCGGCGCCAATACGGCGATCTTCAGCCTGATCAATGCGGTGGTGCTTCGGTCACTGCCGGTGAGCGATCCTCACGAGTTGGTGCAGGTGACTCTGGGCGGCGGACCGCGCGACCCGTTCACGAATCCGATCTGGGAGGAGCTGCGCGAGCACCAGCAGGTGTTCTCGGGCGTCTTTGCCTTTACGGCCCGTGAGTTCAATCTCGCGGAAGGCGGAGTCGTCAGGAATACGGAAGGCTACTGGGTCAGCGGCGGCTTCTTCTCCACCCTCGGCGTTAGACCGGCGGCGGGCCGGTTGATCAGTGCGTCCGACGACGTTCGTGGCTGTCCGGCCGTTGCCGTCGTCAGCGCGGCGCTATGGGAGCGCGAGCTCGGCGGCCCACGAGGGCTGGATGGCGCGAGCATTCGGCTCGATGGGCACCGCTTCGAAGTCGTGGGGGTGGTGGATCATCGATTCACCGGTCTCAATGTTGGCCAAGCCGTGCAAGTATATGCGCCGTTATGCACCAGGGAGATCTTTGACGGGCAGGGTGTGCTCGACGCGCGCAGCAACTGGTTCCTGAGCATCATCGGCCGCCCTCGCGCCGGAACGGCGATCGCCGAAGTGGAGACGCAGCTCAAGGCGATGGCACCGGATATTTTCCGGGCAACGACCCCGCCCGAATTCGACGCCGTGGGTCAACGCTCGTACCTGAGCAACACCTTCGGGGTGGCGGTGGCCACACACGGATTGTCGGAGATCCGGCGGCAGTACAGCGACGCGTTGGCTGTATTGATGGCCGTAGTTGGCATCGTTCTGCTGATTGCATGCGCCAACGTCGCTAATCTACTGCTTGCCCGCGCGACGGTTCGGCGTCACGAACTCGCCGTTCGGCTGGCAATCGGCGCCGGCCGGTGGCGGATCGTCAGGCAGCTTCTCACCGAGAGCCTGATGCTGGCATTCCTGGGCGCTGCAACTGGCGTGCTGTTCGCACGGTGGGGGAGCGATCTTCTCGTTCGCCTGCTCGACGGTCAGCGTGGTTCCGTGTGGCTCGACCTTTCGCTCGACTGGCGAGTGCTGCTGTTTACCATCGTGGTAACGGTAGTCACGGCGCTGCTGTTCGGCCTGGCGCCCGCCTGGCGCGCGGCACGGATAGCGCCTCGAGCGGCAATGAGCTCCGTCGGCCGTGGCATTGCCGGCGGCCATTCGCGCTTCAACCCCGGTAAGGCTCTGCTGATCGGACAGGTGGCTCTGTCGTTCTCGCTGCTCGTCGCCGCGGGACTGTTGCTTGGCACATTTCGCAATATCGTGAACCTCGATTCAGGATTCGTCGCTGACGGCGTGTTACTGGTGAACGCCGACCTTCAAGGCACGAACGTGACCGGAGAGGCGCGCGCGACAATCAAGAAATCGGTACTGGAGCGACTCCGCGGCATTCCGGGCGTACGCTCCGCGAGCGCGTCGGCCCTTACGCCGATCAGCGGCAGGGGATGGAACGGCCGCATAGCGGTGGAAGGATATGAGCCGCAGAATGTGAGAGACGCGATGGTGTTCTACAACGCCGTATCCGATGACTTCCTCGAGACATTCGGAACCCGATTGGTTGCCGGTCGCGACTTCACGCCAGAAGACCGCGGTGGATCCGGCAGGGTGGCGATAATCAATGAGGCAATGGCTAGGAAGTTCTTCGGCGCAGAGTCGCCGATTGGACGCGAGTTCGTGGAGGAACATCCAGTCGGGCCGAAGCAGGCGCACACCGTGATCGGCCTCGTTGCCGACGCCAAGTATGTCTCGCTCAGAGAAGAGCCGCGCCCTACTGCCTATCTCGCAATTGCGCAGACCGCAATGGAGGACCGTCGGGTTTCTTTCGCACTGAGAACGGATGATCATCCTTTGGCGCTCAAGGCACTGGTGGAGCGTGAAGTTGCCGCTGTTCATCCGGCCATCACACTGGAACTGATTCCGTTCGCCGACCAGGTCGAGTCTTCGCTCTCACGCGAGCGGCTACTTGCCACTCTGGCGGTATTCTTCGGCGTGCTGGCGCTCGTCCTGGCGGTCATCGGACTGTACGGGACGATGTCCTACGCCGTTGCCAGGCGCCGCCAGGAGATCGGCGTTCGCATGGCCCTCGGTGCGGCGCGGAGCGGTGTCATGTGGATGATACTGCTCGAAGCACTGTGGCTCATCGTTCTCGGAGTTGCGGCCGGTTTCGCCCTCGCCGCGATGAGCGCCCGGTGGCTGGAGTCGTTCCTTTTCGGGGTAGCCCCCGGAGATCCCAAGACCGTCATGCTGGCAGCGCTCACGCTGGCATCGGTGTCGATCGCCGCCGCC
>CAZPCC010000051.1:0-13165 GCA_964584905.1 uncultured Gemmatimonadaceae bacterium
CCCAAGGGGCGGTTCGCGCAGGGCCGCCTTCGCGAGGTGACAAGGGGATCTCCACAACGCATTCGTTCGCCGTGCACGCATTACGAGCGCGACAAGTGCGGCGGATGCCAGTTGCAGCATCTCACCTACGACGCCCAGTGCGAAGCAAAGAGCATGATCGTGCGAGATGCGCTCGTGCGGATCGGCAACCGCGGCGTGGAGCCGCCTTACGTGCACCCCAGCCCGCGAGAGTGGCACTATCGCAACAAGCTCACTCTCGCGCTGCGCCGTTCGGGCGAATCCTGGGTCGCCGGGTTGCACCCTTACGACGCACCGGGCCGGATCTTTCCGCTCGAGGAGTGCCCAATCACCGAGCATTCCGTAGTCGCCACCTGGCACGCGATAATGGCGGCGAGCCGCTGGCTGCCTCACGAGTCGGAGCTTCGGGGTGCCGTACGCACCAGTGACGGCGGAGCATCGTTCGTGCTGGAGGGGGGCCGCCGATGGGCGCATTCCCTGGAGTTTTTTCAGGCGGTTCCCGGGTTGGGATCGCTTTGGTGGATTCCCCAGGGCGGAAAGCGGAGGCTCATGCAATCGCGCGGCGATTTCAACCCGACTCCCGCATTTGCCCAGGTCAATCCGGGAATTGCCGAAAAGCTGCGCGACTACGTAATCGAGCGGGTGATGGCGCACAGGCCGGCATCGGTGGTTGAAGCCTATGCCGGAGAAGGCGAGCTCGCCATCGCACTTCAGGCCCGCGGTGTGGAAGTGACGACGATCGAGCTCGATGGCGACGCGGTAGCAAGGACCCGCGCCAGCCTATCGTCAAGCGCGCGCGTCATCGAGGGTCGCGTCGAAGAGCAGCTGCACTCGGCGCTACCCACCGACGCGGTGATCCTGAACCCGCCGCGTAACGGACTTCACCAGCGGGTAACGGAGCTGTTGTCGGCTGGAGTACCCGGTGGGGAGTCCCACCCGGATCCCGCGTCGCGCGCCCCGCGCCCCGCGCTGTTCTACATCTCCTGCGATGCGGCGACGCTCGCTCGCGACCTGCGCCGCCTGCCTAACTATGAGATTGCCTCGCTCGTCGGTTTCGACATGTTCCCCCAGACCGCGCATGTGGAGACGGTCTGCGAGCTGGTACCCGGTAAAGCCATTTAGGAGGGCAGCACGTCAGGTGAAACCACCCGCATCCCGCGTCCCGCGTCTAATGTCCCCCGTCCCGCGTCGCACGTCGTGCGTCCCGCGTCGCGCATCGCGCGTCGCGCGTCCCGCGCCCCTCTTTCAATGAAATACATCGTCACCGTTAACGGCGCCCGCCTGACCGTCGAGCGTGAGAACGACCGCGTGTTGCTGGACGGGAGTAGCGCGGAAGCCTCTCTCAACGAAGTTGCCGGCACGCCCCTTCGCCTCGTCACGGTGGGCGACGAGGTGCACAGGGTCATCGTTCGCCATCGCGCCGGCCGCGGAGTGTACCAGCTCTGGCTCGACGGGCACATCTACGATGTGGAGGCGCTCGATGAGCGGGCGAGAGCCATTCGTGACCTCTCCGCAGCCGCAGCCGGCCCCAGCGGCCCGGCGCCCCTCATCGCACCAATGCCAGGCCTGATAGTCAGAATTTCAGTGGCCGAAGGCGACGAGGTTCAAACGGGGCAGGGGATGATCGTGATGGAGGCGATGAAGATGGAGAACGAGCTGAGGGCCGCCGGCAGTGGAAAAGTGAAGCGCATAGCGGTTTCCGAGGGCAACGCAGTGGAAAAGGGCGCGATCCTGATCGAGCTGGAATAGCGGGAAGCAGGAAATGCCAACGTCGGGAAAGGGGAAACGGGAAACGGGAAACGGGCGATGGAACGGAGCACGGAGTCTTACCACCTGCCTCCGCCACGTTTCCCATTTCCCATTTCCCGTTTCCCGCCATTTCCCGACCCCCGACCCCCGACCCTCGACCGTCGCTCCCTTGCCTCCGGGACATACCCTTTCTATCCTTAGTGTCTGCGCCAAAACGCTTTACCTACTGGGAAATGAAGACATATACCGCCACCCCCAAGGACATCGAGCATCAGTGGTTCATTGTCGATGCCGACGGAATGATCCTCGGACGGTTGGCTACCGAAATAGCGCGGATCATCCGCGGCAAGCACAAGCCGATGTTCACGCCGCACATGGACACCGGTGACAACGTGATCGTCATCAATGCGTCCAAGGTGCGTGTAACTGGTCGTAAGGCGGAACAGAAGCAGTACTTCCGCCACACCGGATACATGGGACACGCCAAGTTCACGCCTTTCGCGACGATGCTCGAGAAGCACCCCGAACGGATCATCGAGAAGGCGGTGCACGGCATGCTGCCGAAGAGCACGCTCGCCAAGACGCGGCTTCGCACCAAGCTCCGCGTCTATGCCGGCGCCGATCATCCGCACACCGCGCAGCAGCCCACGGTACTGAACCTCACGAAGAGCGAGAAGGCGTAATGGCGGATGTGATTCACACGATCGGGCGACGCAAGGAAAGCGTCTGCCGCTTGTATCTTCGTCCCGGTTCGGGAAAGTGGGATGTGAACGGCAGGACCCTCGGGGATTACTTCCCCCGGCCGACGCTCGTTAGCGCAATCCAGCAGCCGTTCGCGGCGACCGACACGCTCGGGCGCTACGATGTGAAGGCTATTCTCGAAGGCGGCGGCACGAGCGGACAGGCGGGCGCACTGCGTCTGGCTGTAGCCCGTGCACTCGTCAAGACGGACGAGGAGCACAAACGCAAGCTGCGCGATCTCGGGCTCATGACGCGCGACGCGCGCGCCGTCGAGCGGAAAAAGCCGGGACGACCGAAGGCGAGGAAGCGGTTCCAGTTCAGCAAACGATAGATCAACGCGGGAAGCGGGAATCGGGAATGGGGAACCGTTGTGCGGATTCCCGATTCCCAATTCCCGATTCCCGACCAAGCACGCGTCCCGAGCCTCCGCTGGGTGCCGGATATTCCGGTGTGCGGCGGCACTGAAGGGCGCGAATGACACGAACCCAGACTTAACGAATGCAGCCACGTCTAGAACAGCTACTCGAAGCCGGTGTTCACTTCGGCCATCAGACGCGCCGGTGGAACCCCAAAATGCGCCGCTTCATTTTCGCGGAGCGCAACGGCATCTACATCATCGACCTCCAGAAGACGCTGCGCCAGCTCGAGCTGGCGCGGCAGCTCGTTCGCGAGGTCGTTATGCGCGGCGAAAACGTGCTGTTCGTCTGCACCAAGCGTCAGCTCAAGGTGGTCGTCCAAGGCGAGGCCGAACGCTGCGACGCCATGCACGTCACCGAGCGGTGGCTCGGCGGCCTGCTGACCAACTTCCAGACGGTCAAGAAGCAGGTTCGCCGCATGAAGGATCTCGAGTCGGGCGCCGAGACCGGTGAATTCGAGGCATACACGAAGAAGGAACAGCTGCTCATGTCGCGCGAGCGCGAGAAGCTGGCCAAGAACCTCGCGGGCATCAAGACGATGACGCGGCTGCCGGGCCTCATGTTCGTCGTCGACTCGAAAAAGGAGCGCATCGCGGTCAACGAGGCGAACAAGCTCGGGATTCCGATCGTCGCCATTGTCGACACCAATGCTGATCCGGATCTCATCACTGTCCCGGTCGCCGGAAACGACGACGCGATACGTTCGGTCGAGCTGATTGCACGATCGATCGCCGACGAGATCATCGAAGCGCGACAGGCGGCGCCCAAGCGGGTCGAAGCTGAAGAGGGAGAGGCGCAGACGTACAGCACCGAGCGCGGCATGGAGTCGACCGAAGAGGGTGACAAGCGGCGCCGGCGCCGGCCGCGGCGTCGTCGGGCCAAGCCCGAAGCGATCGCTGCGCGACTCAAGGGGCATAGCGATGCCGCCGAGGGTGGCGAGGGTGGCGAGGGCGGTGAAGGGGGCGAGGCCACGGCCGAGACGACAGGTGAGGGCGGGGGCGAGAGCGGCGAGTGAGCGGGTGGGGCGTGAGCTCCGGAATGTGGGTCGCCAGAGTGATCCTTCACTACCGACTCCGCCTCAATGGAGTAGTTTGTCGATTACATGACCGGAATCCATCTGTGAAATCTGCGTAATCTGTGGACATACCTCGCCGCCGGCGCTCAGCCGGCGGCGTTGTCGTGAAAGAGAGCGAGCATTCGCGTCGTGGTGCCTTGCAGGCCGCGCGAGGCGATGACAGCATGAGGGCGTACCAGGCGCATCCGCGCCCATGGAGGAGTAGAGAGAATGGCAACGACGACATTTGGAGCAAAGGACGTGCAGGAGCTTCGGCAGCGCACCGGGGCCGGGATGATGGACTGCAAGAAGGCGCTCGAGGAGTCGGGCGGCGACGTGGGCCGCGCCGTGGAGCTGCTGCGCACGAAGGGAATCGCCAAGGCGGAGAGGCGCGCTGGCCGCACCGCGTCGGAGGGTATGGTCGCCAGCTACATTCACCATAACGGCAAGCTGGGCGTGCTGGTCGAAGTGAACTGCGAGACGGACTTCGTCGCCCGCGGGGAGCTGTTCCAGGAACTCGTACGCGCGATCGCCGAGCACATCGCCGCAGGCGTACCGCAGCCCGCAATGGCGGTGTCTCGCGAGGAAGTATCGCCGGAGATCGTCGAGCGTGAGCGCCGCATTCTCACCGAGCAGGCGCAGGCGTCAGGCAAGCCCGAGGCCGTCATCCAGAAGATGATAGATGGGCGGATCGACAAGTTCTTCCAGGAAGTGGCGCTGCTCGACCAGCCATGGGTGCGCGACGACAGCAAGACGATAGGCGAGCTGGTGAAGGAGGCCGGATCCAAGACGGGCGAGAATCTGGTCGTCCGCCGATTCGCGCGATTCAAGGTGGGCGAGGAATAGGGCGTGACCGCGCCCCTGCGCTACCCCCGTGCCCTGGTCAAGCTGTCAGGTGAGGCATTGGCAGGTGGAAAGGAGTTCGGCTTCGACTACGGCGTCATCGACCGGCTGGCCGGCGAAGTGAAGCAGGTCGTCGACATGGGGGTGGCGTTAGGGCTGGTGATCGGCGGCGGAAACATCGTCCGTGGATCCCAGCTCTCCCGGATGGGAATGGAGCGGGTGGGCGCGGACTACATGGGAATGCTCGGCACCGTCATCAACGGGCTGGCACTCCAGGATGTACTCGAGCGCAAGGGTGTCAACACGCGCGTGATGACGGCGATTCGCATGGAGGAGGTGGCGGAGCCGTACATTCGCCGGCGAGCCCTCCGGCACCTCGAGAATGGCATCGTGGTGATCTTTGCGGCAGGCACCGGCAACCCGTACTTTTCCACCGACACAGCCGCCGCATTGCGCGCCATTCAGATGAAGGCGGATGTGATCGTCAAGGCGACGAGTGTGGACGGCGTTTACTCTGCCGATCCAAAGAAGGATCCGAAGGCGGTCCGGTACGAAGAAGTGAGCTACAGGGATGTGATCGCGGGTGAGCTGGGCGTCATGGACCAGACGGCGATCACGCTCTGCAAGGAGAACCGGCTGCCGATCATCGTTCTCAACATTCATCGCGACGGCGCGGTTGCACAGGCGCTGCGTGGTGAACCGATCGGGACAATCGTGCAATGAGCGCCGTCACCGGCAATTCGATCTCCGAGATCTCCAAGTCCGCCCGCTCCGCCATGCAGAAGGCGTTGGAAGCCTCACAGCGCGAGTTCGCCTCGATACGAAGCGGCAAGGCGACGACCTCGCTCCTCGACACCGTCCGGGTGGAGGTGTACGGGAGCCAGATGCCCGTCTCGCAGGTGGCGTCGATCTCCGCGCCCGAGCCGCGGCTTCTGACGGTCACTCCCTACGACAAGGGCACCGTACAGGCGATCGAGCGGGCGATCCGCGACTCCGACCTGGGTCTCAATCCCTCCTCACAGGGTGGGCTCATCCGCGTGCCGCTTCCTGCACTCAACGAGGAGCGCCGGCGCGAGCTGGTGAAGGTCGTGCACAAGCTCGCCGAAGAGGGACGAATCGCCATCCGGCACGGGCGCACCGAGGCACGGGACAAGACCAAGAGGCTGGAAAAGGTTTCCGAGGATGAGAAGAAGGCGGCGGAAAAGGAGTATCAGAAGCTGCATGACGAGTTCATCGCCAAGCTGGATGACGCGCTGAAGTCGAAGGAAGCCGAGATCATGGAGGTCTGACGACCAACCGGTCGTCAGGCACTCTCCCATGGCACGCTCCGAACTGGCGACGCGAGTACTCGCGTCGCTCTTCCTCGTTCCCGTTGTGCTTGGCGCCGGCTGGCTCGGTGATTGGGCGCTTGCCGCACTGCTCAGCATCGTATCGGCAGTCGCCGCCTGGGAATACTATCGCATAGCGAATGCCGCCGGCCATCGGCCGTTCGCGGAGGCGGGCATCGCGCTGGCCGCGCTGATTCCGCTCTCGGTGCACGCGCGTTACCTGGGCCTGCCTGGCTCGGCGCTCGACGGCAGCACCGCGTTCGGCCCGGCACTGGCGCCGGTGCTGGATCCGCTGGCCCGGGCACTGGTGGCCATTCTCACGCTCTCCATGAGCGGAGCGGCGATGATTCTACTGGCACTGGTCGCCGCCAGCCTGCGCTGGCGCGGAGTCGAGGGCAAGCCGTTAGGTGCCGTCGCTACGACCGTTACCGGCGCACTCTATACCGGCGGAATGCTCAGCTTCGCCTACGCGCTCCGCTACCACCCGTATGCAGTTGGCGCGGCCGCCGGAGCGAGCGTGCTCCTCTTTCCGCTGCTCATCACCTGGGTCACCGACACCGCCGCTTACTTCGTAGGCCGGGCATACGGACGTCGCAAGCTCATGCCCAGCGTGAGTCCGGGAAAGAGCGTCGAGGGGGCGCTGGGGGGGTTGATCGCCGCAATGGTGGCCGCCTGGTTGTACGAGCAGTTCGTCCTCATTCCGGTGGCGCGGCTCGCGTTCTATCCGGGCGCCGTGCTCCTGTTCGGCGCGGTAGTGAGCATCGCCGGGCAGGTAGGTGATCTCGCCGAATCGCTCATCAAGCGCGAGGCGGGAGTCAAGGACAGCTCGCGCATCATCCCGGGGCACGGCGGAGTGCTCGACCGGGTGGACAGCCTGCTGTTCACCATTCCGGTGGCCTACTGGCTTCTGAGCGTTCTCCGCCTCCTCCCGGCAACGCGATGACCCGGCGGCGCGTCGCCATACTCGGCTCGACCGGCTCGATAGGCACGACCGCGTTGCGCGTCCTCGCCCGTCATCCCGATCGCTTCGTGGTTACGGGACTGACAGCCTTCTCCAATGCGCCGCTCCTCGAGGAACAGGCGCGTGCGCTGCGGCCACCCTTCGTCGGCATGGTCTCGGACGATGAGAACGCACCACCGCAGTGGCGTTGCGGCCCCGAGTGCCTCGTTCAGGCGGCTACCCGCGATGACGTGGACATCGTGCTCAATGCCGTCGTCGGCGCCGCCGGGCTCGATGCGACGCTGGCGGCGATAGGCGCCGGAAAGCGCGTCGCGCTGGCCAACAAGGAGTCGCTCGTAATGGCCGGCGCGCTGGTGGACATCGCCCGCACCCGGGGCGGTGGCGAGATCGTTCCGGTGGATAGCGAGCACAGCGCGATTCTGCAGTGCATCGCCGGCCGGCCGCCGGAGAGCATTCGCCGGGTGGTACTCACCGCGTCAGGCGGGCCGTTCCGGTCGTGGCCCGCCGAGCGGCTGGCTCACGCCACCGTCGCCGATGCACTTCGCCACCCGACATGGAACATGGGACGCAAGATCACCGTCGATAGCGCCACGCTGGCGAACAAGGCCCTCGAGGTCATCGAAGCGCACTTTCTTTTCGGTCTTGGCTTCGACCAAATCGACGTGGTGGTTCATCCGCAGAGCGTGGTTCACTCCTTTGTCGAGTTCGTGGACGGCAGTGTGCTCGCCCAGCTCGGCGCCCCCAGCATGGAGCTCCCGGTGCTCTATGCGCTCACGCACCCCGAACGTGTGGCTGACAGCGGGGTACCTGCATTCGATCCGGTGGAGCTGTCGCCGCTCACGTTCGAGCCTGTGCGCGGAAACGACTTTCCCGCGCTGCGGCTGGGGATCGAGGCCGGACGGGCAGGGAATGCGGCGCCGGCGGTGTTCAACGCCGCAAATGAGGCCGCCGTAGCGCTGTTCCTGTCGGACCGTATCATATTTGGAGACATACCGCGTGCAATCGCTTCGACTCTCGAGGCGATCGGGGACGCCGACGGCAGCAGTCGCGACGCGCTGCTCGACGCAGACCAACGCGCGCGCCACAACGTTCGGAACATGTTCGGATGCTAGAGCAGCTCATGGAAGTACTGCGCGGCCCTGCCGCGATAATATTCGTGCTTGCGATCGTGATCTTCGTTCACGAGCTGGGGCACTTTCTGGCCGCCAAGTGGGCGGGTGTTTACGCGCCCCGCTTCTCGATCGGCTTTGGTCCCGCGCTGTGGAGCCGGAAATGGCGCGAGACCGAGTACGTGCTCGCCGCCATCCCGTTAGGCGGATACGTGCGGATGGCTTCGCGCGAGGATGAGCCGGTCGCCTTCCTGGAAGGCGGGAGCGAAAAGGAAGTCCAGCACGTGGAGTTCGCCGGCGCCAACGCGTCCCAGGTCCTTCACGAAGGGACGGCCGTCCCCAAGTTGCCGCGGCACTACGATCCCAATGCCATGGCGCCTTTCGGTCCGAAGCCGGTGCCGGAAAATCGGCTCTTCGAGTCCAAGCCGTTGTACAAGCGGCTGGTAATTCTCCTGGCGGGCGTGTTCTTCAATTTCCTGCTGGCGGTAGCCGTACTCAGCCTGGTCTACGGCATCTGGGGCTCGCCTTACGTCTCCACGCTGGTGATCGGTGAAGTGCGCCCACCCGCCGAGGCACCGCAACTCTCGCAATTCACGTCAGGCGATACGCTCGTCGCGGTCAACGGTTCGTCGCTCGAGAATTGGCGCGATTTCACCCTCGCGGTTCTGGAGACCGACTCGCCGACAATCCACATCCGAACGCAGCGCAACGAGGTGGCTGTTCCGGTAGGCGCGGTTGGCAGCCCGGCTCGCATCAACGTGGCCGGATCGTTTCTGCCGCGATCTCCAGCCGTGATCGGGTCGATGCTGGCTGGGCCGAGCCCGGCCAAGGAGGCCGGACTCGAAGCGGGCGATTCGGTGGTGGCGGTGAACGATGAACCGATCGAAGCGTGGCACGAGCTCGTCGGCGTGGTCGCGGGCTCGCCGGGGCGACCGGTACGGCTCGCCGTCGTCAGAGGCGATGAACAACTGAACCTCACGGTGACACCGAACTCCGAATCGGAGGCGGTACCGGGCACCGACAGCATGCGCACGGTGGGCAAGATCGGAGTCTACTACCCGTTGCCGCCGCTCGAGTACGAGCGGGTTCCCATAACGACAGCCGTGTCGAACGGATTCCAGGAGAGCATCGGGTTCATCGGGCTGATCCTCGGAGTGCTGCGGGACCTGTTCACCGGCCAGGCTTCGCCACGGGAGCTCGGCGGGGTCGTGGCGATCGCGTCGCAATCGGCGGAAGCAGCACGAACGGGAATGCAGACGCTATTCCGGTTCCTGGCGGTGATAAGCCTGAATCTGGCGGTTTTCAACCTTCTTCCGATTCCCATTCTCGATGGCGGGCAGATCGCGCTCAACGTGGCCGAGTCAGTGCGCGGAAAGGCGTTCAGCGAGCGAACGCGCGCCTATCTGGCGTATGTGGGGTTGTCGGTGATCGGACTGATATTCGCCTTGGCCATGTTCAACGACCTGACGAGGGGATGAGGGCGACTATCGGGAATCGGGAATCGGGAATCGGGAATCGGGAAAGGTGGCGAGTGCGTGTCCGTTTCCCGTTTCCCATTTCCCGTTTCCCACTCATTGCCGTGATGCTGGTGGCTACAGCGGTGCTCGGCTCAGCTCGTGAAAGCTCCGCGCAACAGCGTCCCCCCGCGCGCTTCTTCATCAATACCGTCGGCGACACCACGTTTACCTTTATGGTTCCTTCCGATCCGTGGGTCGAGCCGGGTGCCGAGGGGATAGCGGTGGATCCGTTGCGGCGGGATTCGCTGGTCGCGCGTTTCCGGGTATCACGCGTGGACTGGGGTGAGGCGACGGCGGTGATCATGGGGCAGACGACAGCGGTGACCGACGCTCACGTGGTGCTGCTGCAGATGCCTCGATCGCCATGGTACCGGCGACCCTTCTGGATCGGTCTACTCACCGGGGCTGGAATCGGAGCCGGAATTGCGGCGGGTCTCCGCTAGTGTCGTGAGCGGGAACTGGTAACCGGGAAAGCGGAAGCGAGCTCAACACACCAGCCGGCAGTTGCTAACGACTCGGCGGTCGCGGCGTACAGTCCAGCCGCGCTGGAAGGCGATTTCGCTCCCGCGCGCTGATCGTCACCTGACTCTCGTACTCCAGGCAACCATCGGCGCTGAGCCTTACGCGGTATGCGCCGACGGGCAGAACGAGCACGGAATCCTGGTCCACCGTGCCGCCCCGCGAGGTGCCGTTCGGCGAGTTGACGGCGAACGTCGCGTTCGCCGGCGCCACGTTGAACACCAGCGTTCCGCACCGCCGCGGCTCCAGGGTGACTTGCTGAGTCTCACCGCTCGAAAGCGACAGCCGCCTCGAGACGGTGGCGGAAGGACATCCCTCATCTTCCGGAAACGTAGCCACCACCGTGTGCGCGCCGGCAGGCAAGTTCGTCAGGCTAAGCCTGCCGCGGCCGCGCTGCTGGCCGTCGAGCAGGACCAGCGCACTGTCCGGAGCGGTGATGCGGAGCGTAGCCAACGAAAGCGCCGAAAGCGTATCCTCATCGGAAAGCGTATCGGGAACCACCGCGTTCACCGGAGGTAGCGTCAGTGGCACGCTGTCGAGGGCCAAAGCGGTTGTATCCGCAAGGCCGGTCGTTCCCGGCGACGCGTCGTGCGTCACGGCGAACACGATGGCGAGCAGCGCTGCCCCCATGCCGAGCGCCAGGACACCGCGCCGCACCCACTGGTTGTTCGCGATGCGAGCCCAGGGCGGCGAGCGCATGCCCGAGGGCGAGATTCGCGGGACCTGCAGCGTGCGGGCGGCCATCGGATCGGTGGTATGGGGCACCAGCTCGGCCAGCGCCTCACCTAACGCTTCACCGCTCTCGAAGCGCTCTTCCGGGGCCTTTGCCAGGCAGCAGAGTATGATCCGCTCGAGTTCGGCCGAGATCTCGGGGTTCAGACTGCGCGGCTTGGGTGGGCGATCCTCCACGTGCTGCCGGGCGATCTCGTACCAGTCGGCTCCATCGAACGGCAGCGTTCCGGTAGCCGCCCGGTACAGGGTGACACCTAACGAATAGATGTCAGCGCGGCCGTCGAGCGGCAGCCCGCGCGCCTGTTCGGGGGAGAAGTACTGCGGGGTGCCGACGACCATGTTCGTCCCCGTCTCCTGCACATAGCTGGAGACCGCGCGAGCGATGCCGAAATCGGCCACGATCGCATTGCCGTGGGGATCGAACAGGATGTTGTCAGCCTTCACGTCCCGGTGGATGACCCCTTCGCGGTGGGCGAAGCCGAGCGCGACTGCTACCTCCATTCCCATTCTGACGGTGAATGCCTCGGGCATGGCGCCGATAATGCGAAGCCGCTCGACGAGGCTGCTCGGGAGGTAATCCATCACGAAATAGACCGCGTCGGCCTCACGCCCCACGGCGAGGATGCGGACGATGTTTGGATGGCGAAGCTTGGCGGCAATCGACGCTTCCCGTCGGAAGCGCGACTCGAAGGTCTCATCGCCGGCGAACTGCGGCTTGAGCACCTTGATTGCCACAGGAATGTCGAGTTCGGGATCGTATCCCCGGTAGACCCAGGCAAACCCACCGGAGCCGACGAGAGCTTCGATCCGGAACCGGCCGAGCGATCGACCGATGTAGCGCTCAGGCAACCGGGCTAGCCTTTACATTGAGGTAGGCGGCGGCTAAGATACTATGCTTCAATGGATTCGGCGAACCTGCCGGCTGGTGCTCGGAGAATATATAACATGGCGTTTGAAAAAGCAGCGACGGTCGACCGGTACAAGGTACACGAGACCGATACAGGTTCCACCAAGGTACAGGTAGCGCTCCTCACGGCGCGCATCAACTACCTCACCAGCCACTTCAGGACGCATGCGAAGGACTTTCACGGTCGTCGCGGACTCCTCAAGATGGTTGGGCGGCGGCGGCGCCTGCTGGACTATTTGAAGCGAACGGATGTAAGCGGATACCGGCAGCTCATCGACGAGCTGGGGCTGCGGCACTAAAATCGCAGCCGATGTACGGTTCGCGCGGGAGCCTTCGACTACCGGCTCCCGCGCGTTTTTCTTCCAGAGAGAGTGCACGAGATCATGCAAAAGTTGGAGCGGACGATCGCCGGCCGCACCCTGACGATCGAATCGGGGCGGATGGCAAAGCAGGCGGCAGGAGCGGCAGTGGTGAAGTACGGCGATACGATGGTGATCGCGGCAGTTACGGTGAGCGACAAGGTGAGTATGCTACCCTTTTTCCCGCTGACCGTCGAGTACAAGGAGCGCACCTACGCGGCCGGCAAGATTCCCGGAGGATTCATCAAGCGCGAGGGACGGCCCCAGGATGAGGAAATCCTCTCCGCCCGCGTCATCGACCGATCGATTCGGCCGCTCTTTCCCGAAGGCTTCCAGAACGAAGTGCAGGTCTTTGTCTACGTGGTGTCGGCGGACCAGGAAAACGATGCCGATGTGCCGGCGCTGATGGCGGTCTCGTACGCGCTGAATCAGTCCAAAATTCCATTCCTCCGGCCGATCGCCGGCGTCAGGCTCGGCCGACTGCAGGACAAGTGGGTGCTCAATCCCACCTTTCCGCAGCTTGCCTATAGCGACATCGACTTCATCGTCACGGGCTCGAATGACTCGATCATCATGGTCGAGGGCCGGGCGCTCGAGGCCAGCGAAGCCGATGTGGTGCAGGGACTCGGCGTAGCGCACCGCGGAATCAAGGAACTGATCGCAATGCAGGAGGAGCTCCTCCTGCAGTCGCGCCAGGCCAAGATGGAGTGGGTCAAGGCCGAGCATGCCGAAAACCTCGTCGCCCGCGTAAAGGATCTCGCCGAAGGAAAAATCGGCGAGGCACTCAACCGTCGCGAGAAGCACGAGCGGGTCGATGCGATCGATCTCGTCAAGAAGGAAGTGCTCGAAGCTCTTACCGCCGACTTCCCGGACAACGCCAGGGACATCGCCAACCTCGTCGGCGAAGTGGAG
>CAZPCC010000052.1:0-15244 GCA_964584905.1 uncultured Gemmatimonadaceae bacterium
TGCCGAACAGCAGGCCGGTGCCTATCGACATTGCTGCGGCGAACCAGAGCACCGTTCCGTCGAGCTGGAGATGGAGCATTGCCGCCGGCTGCGGCGGCAGAATGGTACCAATTCCGGCAAGAGTCCACTTCGCGACCAGCAAACTGGCAGCGCCACCCATCAGGGCCAGCAGGCACGACTCGAGCAGAAGCTGCTCTATCACCTGACGACGGCTCGCGCCCAGCGAAAGCCGCACGGCCATTTCGGTTCCCCTGGTCGCCGCGCGTGCCAGCAGCAGGTTGGCGATATTGGCGCAGGCGATCAGCAACACGATCCCCGTTATGGAAAACAGCAGCAGCAGGGGCGTGCGCGACTCCTCGTGAATGGAGCTCTGACCCTTCACGCCCGAAGTCAGCTCGATCTCCTTCGCCCGGAAGCGGGTCATGCCGTCTTCACTCATTCCTTCCTGCAGCGGCGCTTCGACCTCCGTTATGATCGGCCGGTATACGGCATTGATCGTCCGTTGCGCCTCCTCGAGCGTCGCACCTGCCTTGAGCCGCCCGAACAGATATGCCCAGTAGCTCCGCCGGTTCTCGAAACCATCGAAGCCGGGCTCCATCTGAGCGCGCATGGAGATAGGCACGAAGACGCTCGGTGTGCTGCCGAGCGTCGTACCGACGAACCCTCGGGGCGCCACGCCGACGATCGTCATCTGATGGCCGTTGATGATCATCGTCTGGTTGACCACCGCTGGATCGGAGCCAAGCCGGTTCTCCCAGTAGCCATGACTCAGCACCGCCACGTAGTTGGCGCCGATCGTCTCATCGTCTCCAGGAACGAGCAGCCGGCCGAGTGCCGGAGCGATGCCAAGCAGAGAGAAATACGAGCCCGAAACCATCATTCCCTCGCCATTCAGCGTCTGCCCTCGATAGGCGAGGTTGGCACCGAATGCGCGGTGGGCCGCTATTCCGGTGAACGAGGAAGGTGACTTCTCGAGGTCACGGAACATCGCGTAGCTGAACACATCATCGCAGTCTCCTGCCTGGCTGCAGGACTGCGAACCCGGCTTGGGTCCGGGTGCCGAGAGATTGACGAGCTCCGCCGGCGCCCGCACCGGCAACGGCCGCAGGAGTATCTGGTCGAACAGCGAGAAGATCGCTGAATTGGCGCCTATGCCCAGCGCAAGCGACAGAACGGCAACCGAAGTGACGAACGGCGTCTTGAACAGCGTACGGATGGCGAACTTCAGGCTTCGCATGAAATTGCTCTCGTTGGATTCCAGGACGGAGGGTCGTGGACACCTTGATGGATGTGGCTCGCCTACTCGGGGCGGAGACCGCCGATCTGAGACACTCTGGCAGGCGAATCGGTTTGTGACCGCGCCACGCGTCTGTCGAGCCTGTCCCAGTCCGACCGGCCCGACACACTTCGACAGATCGTGACAGGAGTTTCAGCCTGGCGCGGTACCCTCGCCCACCACGACCTCCGGATCGAAGCCGAGAAACAGTCCCGTCTCCACAACGCCGGCACGCTCACGCAGCGCCTGCGCGAGCGCCTCGAGGTCGATGATCTCCCGAAACCACACATCGATGATCAGGTGGCCTTCATCGGTTCGGTATGGCGCCCCGCCAGCGTCCATGCGCAACGCCGGCCGACCGCCCAGCGCGCCGATTCCATCCAGATGAGTAGCCCAGCCGAACGCCACGACTTCTACCGGCACCGGATGCCTCTCGCCAAGCCGGTCCACCAGCTTGCCGCCATCAACCGCGATTACCAATCGGCGCGAGCATGAAGCGACGATCTTCTCCCAGAGCAGCGCGCCACCCAGCCCCTTCAGCAGATTGCCGCGCGGATCCACCTCATCTGCGCCGTCGATTGTCAAATCCAGCTCGGGATGCCGGTCGAGCGTCGTGAGGGGTACGCCGCACTTCAGCGCGTGCTCCTCCGTTACGCGCGACGTGGGAACTCCGATCACTTCCTGCAAGGCACCGACTGCCATCCGCCGGCCGATCTCCGAGACGGCGAGTCGAGCTGTAGTGCCGCTCCCGAGACCGACGACCATTCCGCTCGCCACGCGATCGACCGCTCGTGAGGCCGCGGATTGCTTGCCGTCGAGCCCTTCATCGGTCACGGTGTGCGCCACGCGGCGCCATCCGCCGCGATCAGCGACTCCGCGTCCGCCGGTCCCCACTCCCCGGCCGCGTAATTGGGGAAGCGTTCTGGCGGCAACTCCCCCCAGACGCCGAGAATCGGATCGATTATCCGCCATGCTCCCTCGACGGAATCGCTTCGAGTGAACAGCGTGGCGTCGCCGAGCATGCAGTCCACGAGAAGGGTTTCGTACGCCGAGTGCTCGGGAGGGCCGAACGATGCGGCATGACTGAAGTTCATGCCAGCCGTCACGATCCGAAAATCATGGTCGGGCACCTTGACCTCGAAACACAGGGTAATTCCCTCGTCAGGCTGGATACGGAATGTCAAAACGTTAGGGGATACGTCCATTCCTCCGGCCCCTGGAAACATGAGGAGCGGCGGACGCCGAAACTGGATTGCTATCTCGGTCGCCCGGCGCGGCATTCGCTTGCCCGATCGCAGGAAGAACGGCACTCCCTGCCATCGCCAGGTGTCGATCATCAATCGCACCGCGGCGTACGTAGGCGTGGTGGACCGCGCCGCCACCCCCGGCTCCTCCCGGTAGCCCGGCACCGGCTCTTCTCCAATCGAGCCCGGACCGTACTGTCCCGCGACCGCATAACGCGCAACCTCGTCCGCGGTAAACGGCCGGATGGCGTCGAGCAACTTGGCTTTCTCGGTGCGCACCGCGTCGGCGCGGAACGCCACCGGGGGCTCCATTGCCGTAAGCGAGAGAAGCTGCAGCAGATGGTTCTGAAACATGTCACGGACTACGCCGGCTTCCTCGTAGTACCCTGCCCGGTGCTCCACCCCCACCGACTCGGCCGCGGTAATCTGCACGTGATGGATGTGATTGCGGTTCCACACCGGCTCGAAGATCGAGTTCGCAAACCGGAACACCATCAGGTTCTGAACCGTCTCCTTACCCAGGTAATGGTCTATGCGAAAGATCTGATGCTCGGCGAACAGCGCGCGGACCTTGGCGTTGAGCGCTCGCGCGCTCTCGAGGCTGCGCCCGAACGGCTTTTCGATGACGAGCCGGACCCACGGACGCGCACCGGCGTCATCCAGTCGAGGCGCCAGCCCGCTCTCCGACAGGTGCGTCAGCGTGGGCTCGAACACGCTGGGCGGAAGCGCCAGATAGAACAGGCGGCCTCGTACCGCTCCATTGCGCGCCGCAGTACCACTCTCCAGACTCGTAAGGCGGTCGCGCAGCTGCGCATAGATGCTCTCGTCAGCCAGGTCGCCGGCGATGTACTCCAACCGGCCGGCGAACCGCTTCCAGGCCGCCGAATCGATTGCACCCACATGCGAGTCCGCCAGCGCGCCTCGCATCTCTTCGCGAAATTCGGCGTCGCGCATGTTCGCGCGACCGATGCCGATCACACTGAAGTCATCCGCCAGCAACCCATCATTCATGAGATGAAAAAGCGCCGGCACCAGCTTGCGACGTGCCAGATCGCCGCTCGCTCCGAATATGACCATCGTGCAGGGCGTTCCCCGTTCGGGCGACCGCTGTACGGCTGCCGCCTCGTCGGACACCTCCATTGGAACGACCAGCCCTCTCGTCACGTCGACTTGACCGAGTGGCCACCGAACTGCTGGCGCAGCGCGGCAATTACCTTGGCGGAGAACGATTCGTCCTGCCTCGAGCGGAAACGCGCCAGCAGCGACAGCGTTATGATCGGGGCGGGAAGGTCGAGGTCTATTGCCTCCTGCACTGTCCACCGCCCTTCACCGGAATCCTCCACGTAACCTCTGATGCTCGCGAGGTCCGCTTCGCCGGCAAACGCGCGCTCGGCGAGCTCGTTGAGCCACGATCGCACGACGCTGCCATGATTCCAGACCGCGGCGATCTGACGAAGGTCCAGGTCGAAGTTCCTCGAATTGTGCAGGATCTCGTATCCCTCGGCGTACGCCTGCAGCATTCCGTACTCGATGCCGTTATGCACCATCTTCACGTAGTGTCCTGCCCCGGTCGGGCCGACGTGCGCGTAGCCATCGGGGGGCGCCAGCGAGATGAAGGCCGGCTCACAACGCGCGACAGCCTCGGCCGACCCGCCGACCATGAGGCAATAGCCATTCTCCAGCCCCCAGATTCCGCCGCTCGTCCCGGCGTCGACAAGCTCCACCCCGCGCTCGCGAAGCTCGGTGGCCCGGCGAATCGTGTCGTGAAATCTCGAATTGCCACCGTCGATGACGATGTCGCCGGCGTCGAGGTGCGGTAACAGCCCGGCAATCGTATCGTCTACCGGAGCTCCGGCCGGCACCATGATCCAGATGACCCTTGGTGCGGCGAGGCTGGCACACAGATCGGGCAACTCGTCGGCGCCCTTCGCACCTAACGCTACGAGATCGGCCGTCGCCCGGGGATTCCGGTCGTAAACCACCAGATCGTGCCCGTTGCGCAGCAGACGGCGCACCATGTTGCCGCCCATCCGGCCGAGCCCGATCATCGCTAGCTGCATTACCAATCTCCATTCGGCCGAGGGCGAGCGCACTCCCGCCGCTTCGAGCGTTATTGTTCCATGGCCACCACCGCCGCTCCAATGATCCCCACGTGCGGATTGACGATCAGATTCACGGGGATCTTTGCCATTATACCGGAAAGCCGTCCCTTCGCACGAAAGGCCGTCATGAAGGTGCCGTCGAGCAGTTTTGGCACTATGCGCGGAGGAATGCCACCGGCGACGTATACGCCGCCGGTCGCCAGCACCGTGAGCGCAAGGTTGCCTGCCTGCGCACCGAACACCCTCGTGAAGACATCGAGCGTCAGCTGGCAGAGCTCATCGGTTCCTGCCAGCGCGTGGCGCGTTATCACGGGCGCCGGATCGACCCCTCGCATTTCGATGCGCACGCTCGCTCGCTCCGCTATATCCCCGGCTGCGGCCAGGTGTTCGTAGACGTTCGCCAGTCCCGGCCCGGACACTACACGTTCGAACGAGACATGCCCGAACCTCCGCGCGAGCGTTTCATGCAAACGCCACTCGAGCTCATTCGACGGACTGAAGCTCGCATGGCCTCCTTCCGATGCATGAACCACGTAGGCGCCGTCGTGCCAGGTGAGGAACGCTTCGCCCAGTCCCGTTCCCGCGCCGATCAGGGCGATAGGACCGCGAGCCTTCGGCTCCCCTGCCTGCAGGGGCAGCAGATCGGCGGCGCCCATGCGCTCAATTCCGCGGCCTACCGCATGGAGATCGTTGATGACTCCGGTGCGCTCAATTCCGATGGCTTCTCTCAGTACGGCGACATCGATGACCCAAGATAGGTTGGTGGCTATGCATTTCCCTTCCGACAGCGGACAAGCGACGCCGAAACACGCCCGGACCGGTCTTTCCTCTACTTCCGCCAGGAAAGCGTTCACGATAGGGGCAAGTCCGGGGTATTCGTTGCTGTCGTAACGCCGCGTGACGACCAGTTCCGCGCTGTGCTCGTCGATCTCGACAAGCGCGAGCCTTGCACTGGTGCCACCAATGTCACCAGCCAGTACCCTCATCGCGCCCTACCCGTATCGTCAGGCGTGACGAGCGCCGTTGGGTGATCGCGCAGATTGCGTGCGGCCGGACGATCGATGAGCCAGGTGCCGCGGAGTGCGAGCTGAATAGGGAATTCCTCCGGTGAATGGCTTCCTTCCAGGGCCCGCGCAACCGCATCTGCCTTGTTGCCACCCGTCACCATCACGATCACCGTCTCGGCATCCTCGATTACCGGTGGAGTAATCGTCAGGCGAAAGGGGAATGGTTCGGGACCCGTGGCCGGCACCACCCGTCGCGCCCTCTCCCTCGCTGCGGGTGAATCCGGAAAGATCGATGCCGTATGTCCGTCCTCGCCCATGCCGAGGAGGAGAACATCGAGCCTCGCAGGCAAGAGTCGTGCGTAGTCCCGCGCTGCCGCTTCCCGAGCGAGCTGCTCCCCTTCCATTCGATGCACCGAGGCATGCGGAACGGGGACGTGCCGGAGAAGGGCATCGTGCGCCATGCGATAGTTGCTCGCCGGGTGGTCAGGCGGTACGCAGCGTTCGTCGCCGAAGTAGATGTCAACCCGGTCCCATGGAATGCTCTCGGAGATCGGCGGAACCGCCATTAGCTCGTACACTGGGCGGGGGGTGGACCCTCCCGTCAGCGCGAGGGCACAGCGTTCATGCAGCCGGACGGCTGCTTCCACAGCCGCGGCGATGTGCGTCGCGGCGCCGCGGGCAAAGTCGGAGGGCTCGAAGAGAAGCACACGTTCGGCACGGGGGCGGCGGGGAGGACCGCTCATGGCGGGAGTATGCTTCCGGCCTTCGCACGATGCAACCAGTCAAGGGCGAAGGGCGAAGGACGAAGGACGAAGGGCGAAAGGGGAAACTCGGGTATCCCTGCGAGTGCTGAGCGACGAACAAGACTGGTCTCTTCGCAATTCGCACTTCATGGCGGCCAATGATTCGTTAGGCTCCGTGCCCGGATCCGCCACGCCCCGATGCGACACACGGCGCCGGAAACCGGCGCCGCGTCATCTTGAATCGTTCCATTTCGCAACTCGCAATTCTCATTTCAGTCCAGCTGGAATCCGCCCCGGTCGTCTCATCACGCTGAGCGCGCCCGCAGGGCCGGCGTATGAGAAGCCGCCGCACCGTTCTCCGCGATGATATTGAGTCCCTCGCGTGCCCGGGCCAGAGTTTCCGAAGGAAGCGACGAACTCAGCCATACGACATCCTCGTTCAAGTCGCGGCGGTAAGCTTCGATGAGATTGCCCCCATTCAGTGTGACAAGCACTGCACCGAACGCTGGCTCGGGATCGATCTGGCCGACAAGCTCGGCGAGCTGTACCACGGCATTCCCGGACATCGAGATATAGAAGTCGCCCTCTTCGACATTCGAGGCTCCCGTCTTGTTGACCTGAAGAAACCTTTCAACCTCGGCGCTCCGCGGCTTGACGACATTGAGCAAAGCTCCCGACGGCATTGTCTGCGCAATGACCCGCAGCAACTCCGCCGTATCGCCCACGCCGTCGACCGCGATCCATTCCTGGTCTTCGCCCGAAGTACCGGTCACCACTCCACGAATCTTCTTGAACAAGCCCATCGTCGTTCTCTCCCGGTCTCGGTTTACGAAGCCAGCATTCGCCAACGGCGCGTGACACTCTCCATATCACGCTTCGCGCCGTTGCGTCGCTTCGTTCAATGAAATCTCTATCCTGCTCTGCTGCAATCGCTTCGGCCATTCCGTCCTAACGCCGTTCGATCAGACACTGTCCCCCTTGGATGTCACCGCTGTTGCAATTCCGGTGACACGGCGTCGCAACTGTGACCGTGATCACAGAAGGCGAGGCGCTGTACGGGAGAATCATCATTGAGACCGTCAACCCAAGCCCGAAGTCACACGCTCAGCCCAGCAATCCGACGGTCGGAGTTTTTTCAGCGTCCGGGCGTTCCCACCACTGACTCGCCAGCCGGGCTGGGGCAAGGGCGGAGCCGGACCGAGGTGGGCACAGAAAACGACCCGCATGGCGTACAATTACCGATCCCGGCGCCACTTACCGCTCTTTGCTCCGGCGCCCTCATTCGACCCGACCTCGCCAGCGAGATGACGGGCCCAGCCCCCAACGGTATTTTCCATTGCAACCGCGACCCGGAGAACAAATGAGAGCTGCTGCCAATTCGATTTTTCTCGCACTCGGCCTGGTGACGGTGCCTGCCTCGGTACTTGCCCAGGAAGCCGTGCACCGCGCGGCGCACCACGACTACCGTGTAGTCACCGTCGCCGCCGGACTCGTGAACCCATGGTCGATCGCCTTCCTGCCGGGTGGAGACATGCTCGTCACCGAGCGTGCCGGCCGGCTTCGCATCGTGCGCGACGGCAAGCTGCTCGCCGACCCGGTTTCTGGTGTGCCCGCCGTCCGCCAAGGCGGTCAGGGCGGGCTGCTCGACGCCGTGCCTCACCCGCAGTTCGCCTCGAACAAGTTGCTGTACCTGAGCTATGCCAAGGCGAGCGCCGACACCACGCAGGGCACGACGGTGGTGATCCGCGGTCGTTTCGAGAACGACCGGCTCAGCGGCGTGGAGGAGATCTTCGTGGCAAAGGCGTGGACCACGGGACGCGGGCACCACGGGTCGCGCCTTGCGTTCGATCGGGACGGGTTCCTGTTCATTACGGTAGGCGACCGGCAGTCTCCGTCGCGCGGCGACCTCACGGCGCACCCGGCGCAGGACCTGACCAATCATTACGGCACCACGATCCGGCTGCACGATGATGGCCGCGTGCCGACGGACAACCCGTTCGTCGGTCGTGGCGATACTCTGCCCGAGATCTGGAGTTACGGACACCGCAACGCGCAGGGCATGGCGGTGCACCCGGAGACGAACGACCTGTGGCAGAACGAGCACGGCCCGCAAGGAGGCGACGAGCTGAATCTCATCAAGCGCGGTGCCAATTACGGCTGGCCGGTAATCGGCTTCGGCGTCAACTACCGCAGCGGAGCGGCCATTCACGCGGGCACGCAGCAGGAGGGCATGGAGCAACCGGTACACATCTGGGTGCCGTCCATCGCGACCTCCGGGCTGCTCATATACACCGGCGACCGCTTTCCCCAGTGGCGCGGCAGCATGTTCGTCGGTGGCATGGCCGGCGAGCAGCTCGCTCGACTCACACTCGACGGACAGCGTGTGACCCACGAGGAGACGCTTCTTACGGGGATGGGCCGCATTCGCGACGTGCGGCAGGGACCTGACGGCTTCATCTATCTGGCGATCGATCATCGCGGAGGTGAGCCGACGTCGGTGGTGCGCCTGGAGCCGGTGGAGCGTTAGGCTTTCGAAGGGCGGGCCGTCGGGCGGCACGGCCCGGCACGTCGATGCCGGGCCGCCATCCAGGATCGGCATCCGGAACGCAACGGGAAGCTTCCCCTTGCCATCCGACAAGAGAAGCAGTAGTCTCCCCTTGACGCTCGACAAGTGAGGTCAGGGTGCCGCCAGCTGGAAGCGACGTTCTACAGGGAACACTGGATCTCCTGATCCTCAAGACCCTGTCGCTCGAGCCAATGCATGGATGGGGGGTGAGCCAGCGGATTCAGCAGCTCTCACGCGATGCGCTGCAGGTGGGGCAGGGATCGCTCTACCCTGCCCTGTACCGGCTCGAGGCCAGGGGATGGATAAGGGCTTCGTGGGGCACGAGCGAGAACAATCGCGCGGCAAAGTACTATCAGCTCACCCCCGAGGGACGGCGCGCGCTCGCTTCGGAAACGACGAGCTGGCGGAAGGTCTCATCGGCGATCGAGCTCGTACTCGATACGGCGTGAGGCGGCAGCATGCGACTCGTGCAACGGATCGTCTTCAGGGTACGCGCGCTGTTCCGGCAGACCGCGGTGGACCGCGAGATGGACGCCGAAATGCGATTCCATCTGGAGATGCAGGCGGCGCGGCACGAACGATCGGGCGTGCTGCCTGACGAAGCGCGCCGGCGTGCATTGCTCGATTTCGGCGGCGTGGAGCGTTTCAGGGAAAGAGGGCGGCAGGCGCGCGGAGTTGCTGGAGCGGCAGACCTCAAGCGGGATGTCGCCTACGCCTTACGCGGTGCACGTCGAGCGCCGGGCTTCACCGCTATCGTGGTGCTCACCCTTGCGCTGGGTATAGGAGCGACCACCGCGATCTTCAGCGTAGTGCGCGATGTCCTGCTGCGGGAGCTGCCTTTCGCCGAGCCCGAGCGTCTGGTGCGGGCGTGGGTCGCCGATTCTTCGCGAGGGGAGGCGCACGGCCCTCTGTCGATCCCGGACCTGGCCGACTGGCGAACGGGCAACGTCGCGTTCTCCGATCTGGCGGGTTACAGCACACTTCCCACCGGCCTCACGCTGACCGATGAAGGGGAGCCGGTGCGTCTTGCGACCGCGTATGTGAGCGAGTCCTTCTTCAGCACGCTGGGCGTACAGGCCGCGGCCGGACGCGTCATACTGCCTGACGAGCATCAGCCCGGACGGGAAAAGGTCGTCGTACTCTCCTACCGGCTGTGGCAGGCCCGTTTTGGCGGCGACGCGGCGCTGATAGGCCGCACGCTGAGACTCAACGACGCTCCATTTACCGTGGTCGGCGTTCTACCGGCTGCGGTCCGCTTTCCCGACAGCGAAGTGGATGTATGGACGCCGCTCGAGGTGGTGCCGGCCACGGGGGTTCCGCGGGTGCGAGGCGTGCGATGGATCCAGGTGGTGGGGCGGCTGCGACCAGACGTGACCGTCGAGCGCGCGCGCGAGGATCTCGCTGCGGTCGCTAAGCGCCTTTCCAACGAGTTCGGTGACAGCAATTCCGGCTGGCGTGATGCGACGGTAGTTCCGCTGCGCGACGATCTGGTCGGCTCGGCGCGACCGCGGCTGATCGTACTGTTCGGCGCCGTCGTTCTGGTCCTTCTGCTCGCATGCACCAACATCGCCAATCTGGTGCTGGCCCGAGGATGGCACCGGCGGCGCGAGGTGGCGCTGCGCGCGGCACTCGGCGCGAGCCGCGGCCGGCTCGTCAGGCAGGCACTGATCGAAAACCTCGTGCTCGCACTGGCCGGTGGGCTGCTCGGCGTGGCGCTCGCATGGACGGGCACCGGGGTACTTGCCGCCCATGCCAAGGAGTGGCTCCCGGAGTCGGGACAGGTGCGCCCCGATGGCCTCGTAATCGCATTCGGGCTGGTGTTATCGTTGCTGTGCGGCCTGGGCTTCGGGCTGGCGCCGGCGTTGCAGCGGCTTCGCGATGTGGAGCCCACGCTGCGCGCGAGCGGGCGGGGGACGATCGGTGGCGGGCACGCCAACGTTGTCAGGCGTGTTCTGGTAGGTGCGCAGCTGGCCCTCGCCGTAGTGCTGGTCGCCGGGGCGGCTCTTCTCGGAAAGAGTTTCGCGCGGCTCAACCAGGTCGACCTCGGATTCGATGCCGACCGCGTGGCCTTCACCAAGATCACCATCCCTTCGTCGCGTTATCCGACTTCGGCCACCTACATGCCTGCCGCCGCGCAAATGCTCGAGCGCATTCGCGCGATTCCGGGGGTGGCAAGCGCGGCAGCCGTGAAGGATGCACCGCTTCTTGGTTTCGGCGAACAGATGGAGTTCACCATTCCGGCCAGGGGCGAGCAACCGGAGGGGCAGGAGCCGGTCGCCCAGATTGTCCCCGTGTCGCGCGAATTCTTCCGCACGATGGGAATCGCCTTGCTAGGTGGTGCCGACCTGTCGAGCGACATCAGCGACAGCGCGGCACTCGAGGTGGTCGTAAGCGAGGCAGCGGCGCGCCGCTATTGGCCCGACCGCAGTCCCGTCGGCGAGGAACTGCAGATGGGAGAGGTGCGGCTCACGATCGCCGGCGTCGCTGCGGATGTGCGTTATGCTGCGGTCGACACGGCTTCGGCGCCAGCGATCTACGTTCCCAGCCGCTTGATGTCGCGCCGGGTCGTGACGTTCGTCGCCCGTGCGCGGGCGGGGCAGGATCCGGCCGCACTGGTGCCGGCCATGCGCACCGCGATTCGGGCGGTAGACCACGACCAGCCGTTCACTCGAATCGGCACGATGGCCGACGTAGTGGGAGAGGCGGTGGCGGCACCCCGCTTCCTGACGATGCTCGTTGGAGCATTCGGAGGGCTGGCGATGCTGCTGGCGGCGATAGGCGTCTATGGCGTGTTGTCGTTTCTCGTCGGCCAGCGCACCAACGAAATCGGCGTCAGGCTCGCACTGGGAGCGCAGCCACGCGATGTAGCAGCCTGGGCGTTGCGTACCGGGATGGTACCGGTGCTGGCGGGCGTCGGCATCGGGACCGCCGCCGCGCTGGCGATCGCCCGTGGTCTGGACTCACAACTCTATCAGGTGAGCGCAACCGATCCGATGGTTTTCGCTTCGGTTGCCGGCGTGCTGATCGCCGTATCGCTCCTCGCGTCAGGCATTCCGGCAATCCGTGCGGCGCGGTTCACTCCGACGGTTGCGCTGCGGCACGACTAGAGCCGAACGTACGCAGCCTCAAGGACGCTCCGCGTCAGGCGCGGGCTTTCGCTTCGACGAGCCAGGCAATGGCGTTCAATTCGGTGAACTTCACGTCGCCGGGAGAAACGCCGCACGCCGCGAGATTTGACAGCACGCTCTTCTCCGTCCACCTGGCCGACCAGAAACCCTCGGCGGTGGCGACGAATCGCCCGCCGCGCGGACTGACAGGATGCTGGCCCGTTTTCTCGTAGAAGTCGAACTGCGCCGCTTCGGTCTCCGGCGTGTCCCGGTAGAGGGTGAGAAACAGCGACCCGCCTCTGCGCAGCGCTCGAATGAATCGGGACATTACGCGCACGAAATACGGATTGCGATCGAGATAGGCGTCGGTGTACAGCGCCAGGTCGTCTGACTTGTCGCGCAGATTGCCCGGTGTGAAGTAGAGGCACATCGCCACGTCGTAGAACTCGCTCGGCAGGTCGGCCTCCGCTACATCTCCAACTATGATACGGGCATGCGTCAGGCCAGCCCGCTCCAGTCTCTCGCGAGCGGTGGCGGCGATCTCAGTAGAGATCTCGAAGCCGTCATACAGCTCCGACGAGCCAGCGAACAGGACCGCATGGTAGCCGTTGCCGCAACCGATATCAGCAAAGCGGTATTTCTTTCCTGCGAACCGCTCGAGGAGTACCGCATCCTGGCGAGCCCGTGCGTCGGCTATCGCAGGCGGCGAGTATGTCGATTCCAGAGTGCGCTGCACCGCGCGAAACTCGGATTCGCCGGTCGTTTGCGTATCACCTCTCCTGGCGTCAGGCATGTCCGCTCCCTGGTTCAACCGGCGTGGCGAATCTGGACACTCGCGGCCCCGGGCTCGGTGAATCGCAGCAGTTGCTCACCCTCCTGCTCCAGGTCGGCGCGGCTCTTCCTGGTCGTCTTGCCGAAAGGCTCGAGCACCAGCGTTGCAACCTTGCGTGACTTCTCAACTCGCCAGGTTCCGGCAACTCGCCCTTCGATCAGGAAGGTCGCGCGGATCTGCAGGTTGGCGGTAGAGATGATTGGCCGGTGCGCATCGTCGATGATGCGGGTACGGTCCTTGTGGCCGAGTAGTACGTTATCGTATTCGGGCAGAAAGCGCACCGGGGCCGGCGTATCGGCGTCGGGACGTGGCGCGTCGGGGAGATCGAACAGCTCGCGCTTCCGCTCGTCGCGCATTGTCACCAGCTCGGGGCGCAGATCCTCGAACACGGAACGCAGCGCCCCGAGACCGGACCATGCCTGGGCATCGGCCGGCGTCGCCGGCCCGAACGCGGCGAGATAGCGCCTGACGAGTTCGTGCGGCGCGGCTGGGACAATCGAGACCGACGCGCCGAGCCAGTCGTCGGCAAGCGCGAAGTCCGCCGCGGCCGGGTAGCCCCAGGCATCGTCTGTCGGCTTCTGCACCAGGGGCACGTGCATGCGTACGAGATACGCGGGAGCACGCGCATCGAGCTCCGGGCGGTGCTCGGCGAAGTGCTTTCGCAGTGCATCGAAGGTGTTGGGTCGCGCGAAGAACTTCCGGCCGATAGCGACTATCGCCGACAGGTCATGTCCCGCGAGCTGGCGGCGGAACATCGATTCAGGCACGCTCACCAGCGCGGCGTGCAGCACCGGCCTGAACGCCAGATAGTCGGCGGCCGACATCAAGTGGATCGTGCCGCGCATCATCGTCGCGCGGATGATCGACCGATCGTGCAGCCGGCTGGTCAGCAGTTCCCGTTCGAAATCGGCAAGGCGTGTCCAGAGTCCGACGAACGGCGGGCGGGGCACCTGCGCCTGGAGGCCGGCCAGACGCTCTACCGCCTCGATCGGCGTCAGCTGCTCGCGAGCGAGCAGAAGTTGCCTGGCGAGCAGCGCGCGGTTGAGCGCGCGCTGACCCACGACAGCCGTTGCGGCGCCGGGCACCGCTAGCCTTTACCGGGCATTACATAACGACGTACACTCACTCGTAGCGTAGCGCCTGCATGGGATCCACCCGCGAAGCGCGCAGAGCCGGCAGAAAACCCGCCCCGAGCGCGACGGACGCCAGCAGCAGCGCCGCGACGCCGATCACCAGCGGATCGTTCCCTTCGAGCCCGAACAGGAGCGATCCCGCCGCCCGCCCCAGCCCGACGGCCGCGGCGATGCCTACCACCCCTCCGATAAGCAGCATGATGCCCACCTGCTTCATCACCATTCCGCGAACGCGGCTTCCGTCGGCGCCGAGCGCCATGCGCAGTCCGATCTCACGCGTACGCTGTTCCACTGTGTATGCGAGAACGCCGTACAACCCGATCGCCGCGAGCAGTGTTGCCAGCACGGCGAACGAAGCCGACAATGTGCTGATCATACGATCGAGAAAGATGTTCTCGCGCACCTGCTGCGGCAGCGTCTTGAGCTCATCGACCGGCAGATTGGGATCGAGACGCGCTATTACCGTCGGCACCGACCGCAGTACCTGTTCGGGCGGCAGTGCGCTGCGCACGTAGAAGTTCATGAAACCCACCCGCGGATCCTGGCGGTAGGGAGTGTAGAACACGGGCGGAATCTCGTCCTTCACGCTGTTGTATTTGGCGTTCTGCACCAGTCCGACGATCTGAATGTCCAGCGAGTCGCCGCCGCCGCCGCGCGCCATCCACTTGCCCACCGCATCCCTGCCCAGGTTGAACTTCTTCGCGAACGCCTCGTTTACGACGGCCACCTTGCCGGAGCCGAGTACATCGCTCTCCGTAAACTCTCTTCCCGCCAGCAGTGGCACGCCTAACGTCTTGAAATAGCCCGCACCAATCTCGTTGAATCGGGAATTGGCATCGGTATCCGGGCCGCGCTCGAAACCCTCCACCAGCACATCGTTGCCCCAGCTGTTTCCCGCCATCAGCGCGACCATCGACGCCGACACCGCGGTCACGCCGGGAAGGGCCGCGAGCTCCGCCTCCACCCGCTCGAACAGCTGACGCGACTGCGTCGAATCGTAACCGTTGAGCGATGGTGAAATCCCGAACGTGATGACGTTGTCGATCCGGATGCCGAGATCGATCCGGCTCACGTTCGTCAGGCTCTTGAGAAATAGTCCGGCCGAGATGAGCAGTGCCATCGACAGCGCGATCTGCACGGTCACCAGCGACGTGCGAAACCGGGCGGCCGCGCGAGCCCCCGAAGGCTGTCCGGAGTTCGCCCGCAGCACACCGATCAGGTTCGGCCGTGTGCT
>CAZPCC010000053.1:0-32582 GCA_964584905.1 uncultured Gemmatimonadaceae bacterium
TTCCGGGCTCGCCGTCGGTGGAACGAATATCGATCGACGCGGAGAATGCCTTTCCCGACGTGGACCGAAGCAACAATGAAATCGTGGTGCGCGAATGAAGTAAGGTGTTTGAAATGCGAAGTGCGAATTGCGAAAGGAACGACTTTCTCCAACTCGCACTCCCGCCTCAATCGGTGCGATCGAAATTCGATTCGCACTTCGCACTTCGCACTTCCGTTCTATGCCGCCGGCCTGCCCGCACCTGCCTGCTCCTCGGCGTACGTCCTCATCTCACCGCTCTTGAGCTTCGCCCAGTAGACCTTCAGCTCGTCCCGGACTTTGCCGTGCAGCAGGAAGAGTCCGAGAATGTTGGGGAACGCCATCCCCAGGATCATCAGATCACCAAAGTCGAGCACGTTCTGGGCGGTGATGATCGAGCCAAGGAAGGTGAAGGTCAGGAACAGGATTCGATAGGACGTGGATGACCGGTCGCCGAAGATGTATGCCCAGCACCGCTCGCCGTAGTACGACCACGAGATCATCGTCGAGTAGGCGAACAGCATCACGGCTATGGACAGCATGTACGGCACCCACGCGTAATGCTCGCCCATCGCGCGCGAGGTGAGCGCCGCTCCCTGACGGCTCGCTATGATTCCCGCGTATTCGGGGTTGTTGTACGCACCGCTGAAGACGATCACCAGCGCGGTCATCGTGCACACGACCACCGTGTCGATGAAAGGCTCGAGGAGCGATACGATCCCCTCGCGTACGGGGTATTCCGATTTCGCCGCCGAATGGGCGATGGCCGCCGAGCCCACGCCGGCTTCATTGGAGAATGCCGCTCGCTGGAAGCCGGTCACCAACACGCCGATGAAGCCGCCGTAACCCGCTTCCGGCGTGAACGCGCCATAGAAGATGCTGCCAAACGCGGAGCCGATGTCGCTGAAGTTGTCGCCGATGATCAGGATGCAGGTCAGGACGTAGGCGCCGCACATGAACGGCACGATCTTGTCCGCCACCTGCGCGATACGCCTTACGCCTCCGATGATCACTATCCCCACCGCCACCGTCATCACCGCCCCATAGATCCACGGCATCTCTCCAAGGAGCGGCACCGTTTCCTGCAAGGCATTCAGCGACTGGTTCACCTGAAAGGAATTTCCGCCGGCGATGGAGCCGCCAATGCAGAGGATCGCGAACAGCACGGCGAGCACCTTGCCGAGCCGCGGCAGAGCCATTTCGGCGAGCCCCTTGGACAGGTAGAACATCGCGCCGCCCATGATACGACCGTCGGGGCGTACCTCCCGGTACTGCTGGCCGAGCGTGCACTCAGTGAACTTGGATGTCATGCCGAGCAGTCCCGCTACGATCATCCAGAAGGTGGCGCCGGGACCACCGATGCTGACGGCGATTGCCACTCCGGCAATGTTGCCCAGTCCGACCGTCGCCGAGAGCGCGGTCGCCAGCGCCTGGAAGTGCGAAACCTCACCAGCATCCTTTGGATCATCGTACTTGCCGCGCGTAACCGCGATCGCGTGACCGAACGCCCGGAAGTTGATGAACCCCATCCGGAAGGTGAAGAAGATCGCGCCAAGTACCAGCCAGAACACGGCGAGTGGCAATGAGTGCTGATCGGGCTCGTCGTTGTCCCAGAAGATCATGTCGTAGAAGAACACGGCGCTCAGAACGGCATTCACCCGGCCCATCGCGCCATCGACCCTCGCCTGGAAACCGCCTGCCGGTTGCTGGGCGGCTTCCGGCTGCTGTGCGGACAACGGTACAGTCGTCGTGTCCTGTCCCGCTGGAACGGGTTGCGCGAGCGCCGTTGGCGCGACCACGGCTGAAATGGTCAGAGTGGCCAGGAGCGCGCACAGGAATGGCAGGAGCCGGACGGAGCGGAGGCTCATGGATTCGAGGGGTAGGGGTTTTCTTCAGGCAGGAAGGGCAACCTATCGCGCCGCTTGCGGCAGTGCAACGTGAGTTGGGGAAGGGTCATCAACTGGCCTCAGGCGCTTCCATCGCCTCACGCACCTTGCTCACCAGCGCGTCCGGGGTAAACGGCTTGGGCAGAAATACGGCGCGGCTATTCATCACATCCAGGCGCACGAGCTCGTCATTCGTGTATCCCGACATGAGCAAGGCTCGGCAACGGGGAAAGAGCGCCTGGCATCGCTGGACGAGCTCACGTCCCCCAAGCCTCGGCATTACTACGTCGCTAAGCACCAGATCTATCTGTCGGCCAGGCATGGAGCAGAGCTCGAGCGCCTCTTGACCATCGCGTGCCTCGAGCACGGTGTACCCTTCTCGCTCGAGGATTCGGCGAGCGAGTCGCCGAACCGCATCCTCGTCCTCGGCGAGGAGCACCGTCGCCGGGTGCCGCGACGCCGGTTCAGCTTTTGTGCGCGGCTGAATGTCGGAACGTTCGGCGAGCGGCAGATAGATTCGAAATTCGGTACCGCTTCCGATCTGGCTGTCGACTTCGATGAAGCCGCCACTCTGAGTGGTCACGCCGTACACAACGGCCAGCCCGAGGCCGCTCCCGGGAGTGGAGTTCTTCGTCGAGAAGAACGGCTCGAAGATCCGCGCCCGCGTCTCGGCGCTCATTCCGAGGCCGGTGTCCTTCATGCGCAGGAGAGCATAGGAGCCGGCGCCCACTTCCTGTCCCGAGTCGACGAGCATCCGCGTGCCTTCGAGCGTCACGGCGGTAATTTCGATGGACACGGTACCGCCGTGAGGCATGGCATCGCGGGCGTTCACCGCCAGGTTGATGAGCACCAGCTCCAACTGCCGGCGGTCGGTCTTGACGATGCACTCACCCGGGCGCGACGTGATCCGCAGCTTGATGTGCGCTGTGAGGGTACGGGCGAGCAGTGGACGCGTCTCGAGCAGCAACTCGTGCAGATCGATCACCGCCGGCTGCAGCATCTGCTGGCTGCTGAAGGCGAGCAGCTCGCGCACGAGGTCGGCGGCGCGGTCGCCGGCGCGGCGGATTTCCATCAGATCGTCGCGTCGCTCGTCGTCCTTTCCTAACGAAGCTTCGAGAAACTCGGCTGACGAAGTGATGATGGTGAGAAGGTTGTTGAAGTCGTGCGCCAGGCCTCCGGCCAGCCGCCCGACCGCCTCCATCTTCTGCGCCTGGCGCAGCAGTGCCTCCTGCTCCCCGAGGAGCTTCCCGGCGTGGGCGCGCTCGGTGACGTCCGTTGCCAGGCCGATGGCGCCGGCGACCTGTCCGTCCGAAGACCGGTGCGGCTCGAGATGGCATTCGAATGTATTGCCGCTGCGGGTGGTCTCGAATACGACAGACTCGCCGCCCAGCACGCGCTGGTGAGCGATCACGTCGTTCAGCGGCCACCCATCGGTCATGCTCAGCTCGGACACCTTGCTTCCCACGTGTTCGTCAGGCTTCAGTCCGACCGCGGCCAGCCCGGCGCCCTGTACCGACGTTATGCGCAGCTCCGCGTCCACCGACCAGATGATCGCCGGCACCTGCTGAATGAACATCCGGAGCCGTGCCTCGCTGGCGCGCGTTTCCTCTTCCGCTTCGCGCTGATCGGTAATGTCGCGCGCGACGGAGACGATACCGGCAACGGTATCATCCTCGAGCCGGTATGCTGAAAAAGTCAGCAGCCAGAACCGCGAATCAGGTCGCTCGAGCTCGATCTCGATCGTCCGCGGCGTTCGCGATTCGATAGCCGAGCGTCCTGCCTCCGAAAGCCTGCCGGCCAGCGTTTCGGGGAAGAGGTCGGCATCACTGCTCCCGATGATCTCCGTTGTCGTGCGCCCGATGAGGCGCTCCACCTGGTCGTTGACGAGCAGGTAGCGCCCGTCGGGAGCCTTGATGGAGAGAGCATCCGCGGTGTTCTGCACTACCGCGCGAAGCAGCGCATGCTGCTCGCGTTCGGCGGACTGAGCGCGGGTAATCTGTGCCAGGCTGCTCTTGATGAGCGCGTACAGGAAAGCAGCGCTGAGAACTACATATAAGGCGCCCTTTAGGGTGTGCAGCCAGGTCACGTCGGCTGGTGTACCGGCCAGATCGCCGAGCAGCCGGTCACCCAAGGCGATGTAGAGCATCGCCGCCGTGGCGTACAACGCCACGATCGCTGCCGGAGTCAGCGAAGGCATGCGGGCGCTGGTGGGTCGAGTCGTCCCCAGGGTGCCTCCGATTAGGACGGGCTGGTTGCGCGGGAGGAGCGGAAAGCTAGCGTACTTCTGGAGACCGCGCAGGAACGTTACACCACCAGCTCAGTAACCCGACATCGAAACCGGCGTGGCGCCGGCACGGAACCAGTTGATCGCGATCTCGGCCCGAAGCCGAATCTCGCCCACGCCGGCCCCGCTGGAGGAGCAAACCGCCAGGTCGGCGATGTCCGCACGCACGTCGGACAGGACCGCCACCGGATCGTACGCCCACGGTCCGAGGACCGCGTTGGTGAGCAGAATGGCGAATACGCCCTGCTCGGGGTCTATCCACATGGATGTGCCCGTGAATCCGGTGTGACCGAACGCGGAATCGCTCATGCGAAGTCCACAGCGGCCGCCTCCCGGACACATGTCCCATCCCAGGGGACGGCCATCCACCTGACGAGATGTGAAGAGCGCAACCGTCGTGTCGCTGAAAATGCGCACGCCGTCCAGTACTCCCCCATTCAGAAGCAATCGGGCGAAGCGCGCAAGGTCCGACGCGGTGGAGAAGAGACCGGCGTGGCCGGCGACACCGCCTAACCGTCGAGCGTTGGCATCATGCACCGCCCCGTCGCCGGCCGAGCCGGTCGAAGAGGCGAAAGTCCCCCGCGGCGCGCCGAACCCGGTGTGGCGCATGCCGAGCGGCACGAACACCCGGCGATTGACGAACCGGTCGAGTGGTTCGCCGGTCACGCGTTCGGCTACCATCGCCAGAATCATCGGACCCACATCGGAGTACAGGGTGCGCGTTCCCGGCCTGTAAGCCAGTGTCGTGCTCAGCACGGCGCGACGCGCGGCGGCGGGAGATTCCGCTCGGCGCATGTCGGGACCGGCTGGAAGCCCGCCACGATGCATCAGCAGGTCGCGAATCGTTATGGCGTCACGCCCGGCGCCGCCGAACTCCCTGAGATGGCGCTTCACCGGATCATCGAGTTCGACACGCCCTTCATCGACCAGCAACATGATCGCAGAGGTCGTGGCAACGACCTTCGTGAGCGAAGCGAGGTCGTAGGAGGTACCGCTCGCCGTGACGACGCTCGCGCTGGCGATCCACGAGGTTCTGCCAAAGCCGCGCTGCACGAGTGTGGTGTCGCGATTACCGATCGACACCGCCGCGCCGGCAAAGCCACCGGCATGGACGCCGCGACTGACCACCCGTCCCACTACCGCTGCATATTCGGAGGCAGCGGCCGCGCTCTGTGCGGCCGCGGGCTGCGACAGGGCGGGGAGACAGACAGCGGCTAGGAGGCGAAATGAGGACATTTGCTGCGGTAGGGAGAATGCAGGCTACCGGTGGTGACGGGCGGCGAGATCCAACGTCACGCGCTGCGCTCTTGCCACTGCGGGAACGGGCCCCCAGTATCACCCGCGCGCGCGGCGCGCGCCACCCCGCAGCCATGCCAGACATGATGAGCATCTTGCCACGACTCGCCTCTATAGCGGTGTTGGTGGCCGCCATAGCCTGCGCCCCAGCTACCCGGTCGGCCGGCGGCGGTGAATCTGCCGGCGACGAATCGTACGATTTGCTGATCACCGGCGGCGAGATTCTCGACGGATCCGGAGCTCCGGCATTTCGGGGCGACGTTGCGGTCGCCGGCGGACGCATCGCCCGCGTGTCCCGTACCGCCCTGCCCCGATCCGGCGCGGCGCGTGTCGTCAACGCCAGCGGGCTGACTGTTGCGCCGGGGTTCATCGATCTGCACGCGCATCTCGATCCGCTCCTGCGCCTGATCGACATGGAGAGCAGCGTGCGACAGGGGGTGACTACGGCGGTCGGGGGTCCCGATGGTGGCGGACCCTGGCCGTTCGGCGCGTATCTGGATTCGGTCGAGAAGGCCCGACCCGGCGCAAACGTCGCCTTTCTCGTTGGGCACAATACCATCCGGCGCGAGGTGATGGGACTTGCCAATCGCGCGCCCACGCCTGACGAGCTCGAGCGCATGAAGCGCATGACAGGACAGGCCCTTGGCGAAGGGGCGTTCGGAATGTCTACCGGCTTGCGCTACCTCCCCGGCACGTTTGCGGCTACCGACGAGGTGGTCGCTTTATCCAGGGTGGCTTCCGATTCCGGCGGCATCTATACCTCACACTTGCGTGAGGAAGGGCTGGGCTTGTTCGAGGGCGTGGCTGAAGCGATCCGGATCGCTCGTGAGGCGGACATTCGCGTGGTGCTTACGCACCACAAGGCCGTCGGGCAGAAAATGTGGGGAGAGAGCCGGCGCACGCTCGCAATGGTCGATTCGGCGCGGGCCGCGGGTCTCGACGTGAGGATGGACCAGTACCCGTACACCGCGACATCCACCGGGATAGCGGTACTCGTTCCATCGTGGGCGCTTGCCGGAGGTGATTCGGCATTCGCGCGGCGGACGCGAGATCCGGTACTGCGCGACAGCATAACGCGCGGCATCGTCTTCAACCTGCTCAACGACCGCGGCGGCGGGGATTTGCGAAGGGTGCAGTTCGCTCGCGTCGCGTGGGATGCCACCCTGGAGGGCAGGACGTTGCACGACTGGGTGTTGCGCGAAGGGCTGGCGCCCACCCCGGAGAACGGCGCTTCCCTGGTGATAGAGGCTGAGCTGCGAGGCGGAGCGAGCGGGATCTACCACGTGCTCGACGAGGGCGATGTCGAGCGGATCATGCGTCATCCCATGACCAGCCATGCGTCGGATGGCCGGCTCTCGAAACCGGGTGAGGGAGTGCCGCACCCCCGCGGTTACGGCACCTTTCCTCGCGTTCTCGGCGTGTACGTGCGCGATCGTGGTGTGCTGGCACTCGCGGAGGCCGTTCGAAAGATGACGTCACTTCCGGCAGCCACTCTGAACCTCGCCGATCGGGGCCGGGTGGCCGAGGGACTGGTCGCCGACCTCGTGATCTTCGATCCGGCGCGGGTCGCTGATCAAGCGACTTTCGTGAACCCCCACCAGTATCCGGCCGGTATTCCATGGGTGCTGGTGAACGGACAGATAGTGGTGCAAAACGGGCACTTCACTGGCCAGCGTGCTGGTGCCGTGCTGCGGCGAACGCCCGGCCGCGCCCGCGACTGACCTGTCGCCCGCCGAAGTAGCTAGGCGGGCTCCTGCCCGGTGGGCTCGACCGGTTCCCGTTCGTCGCTACTCGTCCTGGGCTCGCCGCCACGTCCGCCATAACCGCTTTCGTGCGTTCGCTTTGGCGCTTCCGCCGGTGTTGCCTCCTGACCTGCGTCGGAGTCGGTCTGTTGCCGATCCCGCTTTTCCCGATTCTTCTCAGGCATGCCGTACACCACGGTGGCGGTGAGAGTGACGTGATAGCGGCAGCAGGGGTGCAACGTACGTGCCTGTCGGCGTAAGCCATACCGACAAGTGGCGGCGGCAAGTCGCACGTCGTTGCAAACCGAGAGGTTCCCTTGCATCTGGCACGGTCGGCGGGTGGGTCGCTTTCCGCTATGTGTATGTGCCGCAAGGTTTTCCGGTCGGGTATGGGCATTGCTTTAGCCATGGTCGCGAGTCGCGGATCGCTGCTTCCGATACCCCCGTGTCCGATTCGGTCTCCAATCGTCACTACTTCAGCGAATGCCGCGCGCGGGATTCCGCGCGTGGAGGCGTATGTAGCGCCGCCACATCCGTAGACCCTATCCGATTTCCGATGTCCGAGAGCACTACTGTGGAGAACGGCGTTCAACACGTCATTGGTGAAAGCGCGCAGGTTCGCGAGGCGCTCGAGCTCGCACGCAAGGTGGCGACGACGCGATTGACCGCGGTACTCATCGTGGGCGAGACCGGCACAGGCAAGGAGCTGCTCGCCCGATCGGTGCACTACGCGGGACTCACGCACGGCGAGCCGTTCATAACGTTGAACTGCGGATCGGTTCCGGAACATCTCCTCGAGTCGGAGCTGTTCGGTCACGAGCGTGGATCCAACGGAGACGCGCGCACGCAGAAGCGCGGGATGCTCGAGTTGGCCGGTGCGGGAACAGTCTTTCTCGAAGGAATCGGCGAACTGCCGCAGCGCCTGCAAGCGCCGCTGCTGCGTGCAATCGACGATCGCCGGATTCGTCGCGTTGGCGGTCACGATGAGGTTCGGGTGAATTGCCGGATCGTCGCTTCAGCGACTGACGGGTTGTCCGAAGCCGTGTCGCGGCTCGAGTTTCGTGAGGACCTGTACTACCGACTGAACGTCTTCCGCATTTCGCTGCCGCCGCTGCGCGAGCGGGGAGACGACGTGCTGATTCTGGCTCGGCACTTTCTCGAGCAGGTTGCTGCCGAGCAGGCGCTTCAGCCCAAGGCTCTCAAGACGGATGCGATCGCATCCCTGCGAATGCATTCATGGCCGGGCAACGTGCGTGAGCTCAAGCATGTGATTGAGCGCGCCGCCATCCTGTGTGAATCGAACGGCGTTGGCGCGGAGCATCTGATGATCCAGCACCGCATGACCGCGCCAGCAGCGGGCCGCATGACAGCGGCTGGTGGCGAGATCAGCGTGCCGCCTGGTGGCAAGCAGCTCTCGATCATCGAGCGAGAGGCGATTCTCCTGACGTTGCAGCTGACCAATGGCAATCGCAGTGCGGCCTCCCGCATTCTGGGGATTTCGCGGCCCACCCTTGCGCGCAAGCTGCGCGAGTACGGGATTGCGTCCGGCGTGCTGCCGGTCGCGTGATCCCGATTCGCCAGCGCGACACCGTGTCGCTCGACCAATGGGCTGGCTGATGCGGCGGCCAACGGATCCCGAAGCCAATCGGCCGATTCGGGTGCTGTGCGTCGATGGCGATTCCTCGACGTCGGCCTGGCTCGACGTCGCGCTCATCGACACGGGTGCCGAGCGCGTGCAGCTGGAGCATGCGGCCACCACGCTCGAGGCTTTGAAGTGGCTTACGGAAGCGGCGTTCGATGTCGCGGTGATTGCCCTGTGCGAAGGCGCCGGCGACGAGCTGGACGTGCTGCAGGAACTGCAGGAGCACGCCCCTGAACTGGCAATCGTAATGCTTTCGACCGTCCCCGATATGGGCAAGGCAGTGCGGGCGTTGCGGACCGGTGCTCAGGACGCCATCGTACGGGGCCAGGTCGACGGAATCGCGTTGTCTCGAGCAATGCGGTTTGCGATCGAACGGCAGCACATGCGCACGGCGCTCCACACCAAGACCCTGGTGGACGACCTGACGGGGCTGTACAACCGTCGTGGTTTCATCTCGCTCGCAAGGCAGCAGATCAAGACGGCCGAGCGCCTATCGCGAGATGTGGTTCACGTATTCATGGACGTGGACGGAATGAAGCAGATCAACGACACGTTCGGCCATCGGGAGGGCGACCTGGCGTTGATCGAGACAGCGGACATCCTGCGCGCCACCTTTCGTGAGTCCGATGTGCTGGCGAGGATGGGCGGTGATGAATTCGCGGTGCTGGCACTGGAGACGTCGCCGCTGGCTGCCGATTCGCTCCTCGATCGGCTGCGCAGCCAGCTCGGCGAACATAATTCGCGCGGCCACCGGCCGTACGCGCTGTCGCTCAGCGTGGGCAGCACGCGTCATCTGGCGGGATCGCCCTGCCTGTTGGATGAATTGCTTGCGCGCGCCGACGGATTGATGTACGCGCAAAAACGTAGCCGCTTTTCCACACCGTCAGCTGTGGCACCCGCGCCGCAGCCTGCACAGGCTCGCGCCAGATCCAGCGCGGAATAGCAAAGAGCGCGACTTCGCCATAAAACGTTAGCCTGGAGCGAGTTGACGACATGCTCCACAGTCTCGGCGCCGCGCCGCCGCGAGGATATGTGACCGGGAACACATCTTGTTGTTGAGGTCGCTATACTTTGTCGGGCCTGGTCACGATCACGGGACGGAGAGACCTCTGTGCGGAACATGGGACGACTTCAAAGACGGATTTCCATCACGGGGAAGAGAGGCGTAGGCAAGCCTCAACCGGTCAAGGTCGGCGATCGAACGCTCGAAGATCCGGAAATTCTTCGCGAGTTCGTCCGGAACCTCCGTGAGGGGATCTACATCTCCAGCACCGAAGGGCGCATTCTGGACGCAAACCCCGCGTTTCTCGAAATGGTCGGTGTGGGATCGCTCGAGGAGCTGGATTCGGTGCCAGCGCAGGCGTTGGTCGCCAACCCTGAACAGCGGCGGCGTGAGCTGGAGCTTCTGGAGCGCGACGGGACCGTGCGAGAGTTCGAACTGCTCATTCGCCGGGTAGATGGCGAGCTGCGCACCGTTCTCGATACCACCTACATCTTCAGCGACCCGATGACCGGCGAGCGCCGGTATCACGGCATTCTCGTGGACATAACGGCGCGCAAGGAGCTGGAGAGCCAGCTGATCGAGTTGAGCATCCGCGATCCGCTCACCGGCTGTTACAACCGCCGCTACCTGGCCGAAGCCCAGAAGCAGATGCTCATGAATCCCGACGAACAGTGGGGCTGCATCTTCATGGACATCGATCACTTCAAGCAGTACAACGACCGGCACGGCCACCAGTCCGGCGATGATGTGCTTGTGAAGATGAGCCGGTTTCTCATGCGGCAGGTTCGCGCCGAAGAAGCGGTCGTCCGGATCGGAGGCGATGAGTTCGTGATACTGCTCAATGCCGATCAGGGGTCGCATACTGAGAGTGTCGCGAAGCGCTTGCAGGTCGCCGCACTTCGCACCGCACCGGTTCCGTTCTCACTCGGCTGGGCGGTTCGTGAGCCGGGCGAGGTGCTGGAGAAGATGCTCGGCCGGGCGGATGCCAACCTGCTCGAGGTCCGCGTGATCGAGCGGGCTCCCCGCAGCTCTGCCGACGAGCCGGTGCTGCTGCCGGAGGATTGATCGGCCCTGGCGGCGCGAGTGTGCAAGTTCGATCGGCGGCGACGTCTCTCTTGTGTACCCAGACGCAAGGAGTCGTCTCATGCGCGCCGCAATCGCCGCCCTGCTTTTCATTGTTCCGCTCGCGCTGCCCGCCCAGGGCCGAGTCATCCCGCGCCCGTGCCCGCGGCCGGTGCCGCGGTGCGTGCCCGTCGTTGCCTCCCAGGTAGAACGTCTATCGAGCCGGGTGCGGGTGCGGCTTGCCGACCGCGTTCTCAGCTACGAAATCGATGAGGAGTTCATCAACCGCGGCGGCATGATCGGCGAGGCCGACTACCTGTTTCCGCTTCCGGGAGGCGCCGCGTTTCAGGACCTGGCGCTGGAAATCAACGGCGAGATGACGACCGGCGAGACGATGGATGCCGTCGAAGCGCGCCGTATCTACGAGGAAATCGTCAGGCAGCAGAAGGATCCGGCGCTGGTCGAGTGGATGGGACAGGGGCTGCTGCGCACGCGGATATTCCCGATCGCCCCGGGAGAGCGTAAGCGGGTGCAGGTGCGCTACCAGGTCGTCGCGCAGCGTGAGGGCGATGCGCTCCGCATTGACCATTTTCGCGGGGCCGGATCGCCGGGGCGGAGTGCCGGCCGGCAGCCTGACGAGAGCATGCGGTTCACGCTCCTCTATCCGCGCTCGGCGGCGTACGGTCGGGCCTATTCCCCGACGCACGTGCTCAGCGTCGTCGAGCAGGGACGGGAGATGCAGGCCGATGTGCGCGGCAGCGCGCGAGAGGTGACCATTCTCCTTCCGGTGCGGCGCGGAAACTCGGCGGCGATTACTGTGCTCCCCCACGCGCGCTCGGGTGACGACGGTTTTGCGCTGATCACCCTCGCGCCGCCGGCGCTCCCCCCGCGCACGACTCCGCGCGACGTGACGTTCGTGCTCGACATTTCGGGATCGATGCGCGGCCGGAAAATGGAGCAGGCTCGGGCCGCCGGAAAACAGCTCCTCGCCACGCTGGCGTCCGAAGACCGCTTTCGGCTCATAGACTTCGCCAGTAGCGTGGGTACGTTCCGCGATGCGTTCGTTCCGGCAACCCGGGAGAACGTGCGCGCGGCTGAGGAGTATCTGGATGATCTGCAGGCGAGCGGCTCGACCAACATCAGCGAAGCGCTCGAGGCAGCGCTTGGCAACTCGCGGCGCGGCGCAGAGGGGCGCCTGTCGATGGTGTTGTTCGTCACCGACGGGGAGCCGACGGTCGGAGAGCGTGACCCCGCCGCAATCGCCGCGCGGGCCGCGCGTATCCGTGGCCGGTCACGCGTGTTCACCTTTGGACTGGGCGCCGACGTGAACGTGACGCTGGTGGAGCAGCTTGCCCTGGGCGGTCAGGGAACCGCGACGTTTGTCCGCCCCGACGAGTCGCCGGAACGGGCCGTCGAAGTGGTAGCCAGCCGCCTGACGAACCCGGTGGCGACGGGCGTACGCATTCGTGCCGAGGGCGTGCGGTTACATGGTGTGCACCCGTCAGGCCACCTGGACCTGTTCGCCGGACAGGATCTGGTGGTACTTGCCCGCTATACAGGTAGCGGGACGGCCAGGCTCCGGTTCGAGGGAATGACGGCCGACGGGCCGGTGAGCTGGTCCGCCCAGGCGAACTTTCCGGACCGTTCGCGCGTGAACGCGTTCGTACCACGGCTGTGGGCAACGCAACGCGTGGGCTGGCTCGCGGCCGAGAAGCGGGCAAACGGCGGTTCGGCGGAAGTCGACGCCGAGATTCGTGAGCTAGGCGAGCGTTATGGCATTCCGACCGAGTTCACGTCGTATTTCGTGCCGGAGCCCGGAGTGCTTGCCGACCTGCAGCGCGTCGTGGCCGGTGGTGCCGTGACGGGGCGCGGCGCGCCGCCGCCAGCGGCGCCGGAGAATGAAGTCGCGGTGCGATCCCGGAGATTCGAAGCCGCGCGCACTTCGGCCGAGCAGCGTCAGGCGGTGAGCTTGTCCGATGTGGCGGCGGTGTCGAACCAGGCCGCTGGACAGGACGCAGGCGTTGTTCGTCAGGCAGCCAATCGGACATTCGTACTGATCGATGGAGTCTGGACCGACCAGGTGGACGCCGGAAGCGCCGTAGTCGTGCTCGTGAAGCCGTACTCGGCCGCCTACTTCGCCCTGGTCGAGCGGCTGCCGATGGCCGGAGAGGCGTTCAGCCTCGGCGACCGCGTGCGGATCACCGGCCGGCAGGTGGTGCTCGAGCTGTCGCCCGAAGGGGTCGACCGCCTGAGCGAGACCGAGCTTCGCCGCATGCTGGCGAGCTGGTGATGCGGTGACCGAGGCGGAGGTCGAGCGGTTGTTTCGCGAGTATCACCCGCAGCTGGTGCGTTTCCTGACGCGCCAGCTCGGGGACCGCGACCGGGCGGAGGAGCTGGCGCAGGAGACATTTCTCCGGGCTCTCCGGCAGGAGCGGCTCACCAATGAACGGGCGTGGCTATTCACCGTGGCCAACAACCTCGTGCGGGACGATGTGCGCCGCGACGTTCGGCAGCGGCATCACTTGACCCTCCTTCAGGCGGAGGAGCGCGAACGGGAGCGTGAGGCTCATGCGGCTCAGCCAGAGGTCGACAGTGAAGAGAGCACGAAGCTCGCTCGCCAGGCACTCGGCACGCTGGCCGAGCGCGACAGGCAGGCGCTGCTGATGCGGGAGGAAGGACTTGACTACGGCGAGATCGCGCAGGCGCTGGAGCTTTCGCCTGGTTCGATCGGCACGACGCTGGCGCGGGCGCGCCGGCGGTTGGTGGAAGCGTACGAAGCGCTCCAACGGAGCGGGGGAGCATCGAATGCAGCATCCTGACGAAGGTACGATTCATACGTGGCTCGATGGAGCGCTGCCTGACGAAGAGGCACGCTCGATGGAGACGCACGTCGCCTCGTGCGCTTCCTGTGCCGCGCTGGTCGCCGAAGCGCGCGGGTTGTCCGCGCGTGCCTCGCACATCCTTGGCGCGCTGGATGACGTGCCCGGCTCGGTCGTGCCCACCCACTCCCGCACTCGGCGGACCGTGCAGAGGCCATGGTGGAGGCGCCCCGCGGTGGCAGCCGCCGCGGCGATGGCGATCGTCGCTACCGGAACGATGATGGCTGTGACGCGCGACTGGGGCTCGCACAACTCGCCGCGCATGGAGGCGTTGTCGGAGATGATGATGCCCCCTGCCGAAGCGCCGGCGGCGGTGGCCGTCGATAGCGCCGCACCGGGGGCCGCGGCCGGGCGTTCGCCGGTGCCCGCGAGTCCCGCTCCGGAGAGCGGGGAGCGAGCGCTGAAAGCAGAGACGGCCGAACTCGAGTCCACCCCGGTAACGACGGGCACCGTCGTCAGGGTTCAGGAAGATGCCATTGAATCGAGGCCCGTGGCCGTCGCCGGCTCTCGGGCCGAAGCCTCTCGCATGGTAGATCTGGGCGCAGCAGCACCCCCGCCGTCTCCTGCCGATCGGCAGCGAGGTGCCGCCGGTGCGGAGAGACTGCTGGCAAGGAGTGGCAACGTGATCTCCAGCGCCGTCAGCGTGACCGGGTGCTACGAGCTCGACTCTCGTGGCGAAGGTGACGCCAGCGCCCCACGACTGCCTGGCGTAGTGCGGTTGACGGAATCCGCGCAAGTCGTCGCGGACGCCGCGGCAGCTGCTCAGCCGCAGGCGCAGGCGTTTGCGGCGCAGTCGCCGCTGGTGATTCCGGCGGCGGCAGATACCTCGCAGCCTGGATGGACGCTCCTACCTAACGACTCGATCTCAGTGCGCCTGGCCGTCGGCGATCAATCGGTTCTGGTGACTTTTCCCTCGCCGGCATCGAACCCGCGACTTGGTCGCGTCGTCGCTACGACGCGGACTGGTATCTCCGAGTGGACGGGCTCGGTGCTCGTACGACAGGTGCCGTGCCGGGTACCGTAGACTGCGGGAAGCGGGAAGCGGGAAATGGGAAGGGACACGGGAATCGGGAAAACGAAAAGTCGGTGTCCGCTTCAAGTCTCCCGTTTCCCTTTTCCCTTTTCCCTTTTCCCGGTCGCTTTCCCTTTCCCCGAATTAATCGCCCGCTTCCGTTCGCCGCTCCTTTTCACGGCGTGCTGGTTCGGCGAGCAGCGGCCCACCAATGACTCTCTCGTCATGCGTTGGCAGGCGCACCGGTTGATCGTAGCGTGAACCGTTAAGGGCGGCTGCCGTACGCTCTTCGGCCAGGTGGCGCTCGACCATCTTGCGCCGAAGGAGGGCGCCTGCCGATGTGCGGGGGAGCTCGTCACAAAAGCTGATCAGCGCCGGCACCTTGTACGAGACCAGCCGGTCCGAACAGTGAGCGCGAAGCTCAACTTCCGTCGGAACGACGCCCGCCGCCGGCACGATCCACGCCCGCGCCAGCTGCCCTCGCTGATCGTCAGGCACCCCCGCTACGCCGGCCTCGGCCACCGACGGGTGGAGTGCGAGCACGTCTTCGATCTCGCCAGGCCAAACCGTGACTCCGTCGATCCGAATCATGTCAGCGACGCGGTCCAACAGGTACAAGTGGCCGTGGACGTCGAGATAGCCGGCGTCGCCCGTTCGCAGCCACCGCCTGCCACCTTCTTCGATGAACACCGTGGGAACGTCGCCGGATTTCCGCCAGTAGCCGCGCATTTGCTGTGGGCAGCTCACCCAGATCTCACCAATCGTGCCTGGCGAAGTCTCGTCGTGCGGAAGTTCGAAATCGCAGATACGCACGTCGGTGTCGGGAAGCGGAAGGCCGACCGATCCGGTCCTCCTCGTCCCGCCCGCCGGATGGACGGCGATGGTGCTTTGCGATTCGGTCAGACCGTACCCGTCGAGTATCGCGCAGCCGATCACCTGCTCGCACCGCGCACGCTTGGCCGCCGGCATCGGTGCGCCGCTCGTAAGGCATACCTTCAGTGACGAGAACTCGATCTTTCCCGAGCGAACCAGCGGGCTGTCCAGAATGGAGGCGAACATCGCAGCCGTTCCGCTCAGAAACACAGGCCTGACACGTTGGACGGTCTTGAGCAGTTCGCGCACATCCCGCGGCTCCGGAACGAGTGCGAGCGGCAGCCGGGCCATGAGCGCGAGTCCCTGCAGCGGGAGCATCGCCGTCGTGTGATGAAGCGGCAGGGCGAGCATCATCACACTGGTATCGGTGTCGGCGAAATCCCGTAACCAGGCTGAAAGCTGAAAGCCGCTCGCCACCGCCGCGCGGTGTGTGCCGAGCACCAGCTTCGGATCCCCACCCGTGCCGCCGGTCGATAGCAGGGTCGCATCGGCGTCGGCATTGATCGTCAGGCGGGGCCGGTGCGCGCCTCTGTAGGACTCCAACAGTTCCGGGAGCCACTGATCTTCGGGCGACAGTCGTACCCGATGCCCATCCCGCACGCTATGAAAGAAGTCGAACAGGAAGCGTGAGGCGTGAGGAAGATACTCCTTGATGCCGGTGACGAGCAGGTGCGGGATCCGAAGATGCTGCTTCACCGCCTTCGCTCCTGCATAACAGGAGGTGATGGTGATCAGGACTCGCGGCTCGATCTGCGCGAGCAGCGACTCGAGCTCTCCAGCCGGGGACGTCGGGTCGAGCGGAGCCACTATCGCCCCGGCCTTCCAGGCGCCGAACTCGGCGATCAGAAACTGGGGGCAGTTGGGAAGCAGCAGCGCAACGCGATCTCCCGGTGAAACGCCGAGGTCGAGCAGCGCCGCGGCAAAGGCATTGCTCAGCCGCTCCAATCGCGAGGCGGTCAGGACAGCTCCCTTGAACAGCACAACGGGGTGTTCGGGCGCGTCGCGCGCGTTGGCCGACAAATAGTCGACCAGCGTCAGGTCGGGGTAGGGCTCCAGTGAAACCGGAACTCCTTGGTCATAGTGGGCCAACCACGGGCGCTGCACCATGAAAGATCACCGGGCGGGGAGGACGAGCGGGGGCCTGCTGAATAACGATTATTATGCCGCAACGGCGATGCGGCAAGAGGCAATTCTCCATTCAGCCTCCAGTCAAGCGGACTGAAGCTCATTGTCCCCAGCCGAGTCACCGAGGTCATCCGAAGGCCGTAGCGCCCGCATTACCGTCCTCCCGGTCGCGAGCGCGCCCATGATTACCAGAATGTAGAAAGAATAGAACCGCCACCACACCAGCGACGCGCCGAGTAGAAAGGCCGGTATTACACCGCCGAGGAAATGCTGATAGCCCAGCTCGATCACACCGCCGCCGCTGGGCACAGGCGCCACCACGGCGCCATAGAACAGGGCCAGCGGCCACAGCACGAGCGGAGCAAGGGGCTCGAGCGCCGCGCCTAACGCAAACACGATGATCGGCAGAATGGCGAGCCGGAGCGCTACGTGGGCCAGGGAGACCACGTACGCCGCCAGGCCCAGCCCCCAGTGCGCATGGCGGACCGCATCGGTGCTTTCACGCATCCGGCGGAGCGAACGCTGCACCACTTCCCACCTGGCACCATGAACACCAAGAGCCGAGATCCAGAACGGCGGCCCTCTCTCCGATCGCCGTGCCAACGCCATGCCCAGCACGGCGATGCCTGTGACCACGAGCGCGTAGACACCTACCACCGCAAGAACCCCGTGAAGCGCCGTGCCGGCGTCGGTAAACACTACGGCAAACACGATCACGGCGAAGGCCAGGGAGAGCATCTCCAGCGATAGCTCGACCCAGAGGAGAAGCAGATTGTCCGATGGCTTTACCCCTGCCTCAGCGAGAATGAGGAATCGCGCGGGTTCCGCGCCGCTTCGCGCTGGCGTAATGGCGGCGCCAAAGTCGCCGCCGACACAGGTGCGCACGGCGGTGTTCAGGCTTAGCGGTATGTGCAATGCCATCGCGGCAAGCTTGAACTTTATCCCTCGCGCCAGGACCTCGAGGCACGCCACCGTTGCGCAGGCGGCATGCGCCCAAAGCGGCAGAATGGCGGGATTGCGCTGCTCCGGCCAACTCGAATAGACCACGAACACCGACGCGCCAATCGCGGCGGCGAATGAGAGGATCGCGAGGATCCAGCGGGAAGTGGTCACACAGGAGGGGGTGTTGGGCGCAGGAGCGGCGACATAGGGTAGCTCAACTGGACGCCTTGTCGCGCTTCCAAGGTAACGGCGACTGGAGATGTGCGCGACGGCAGCGGCGAGAGAGCGAGGTTCACCCGCCCTACGGACTCCGGGGAAATTTGTGCCGGACGGCTGCAGCTAGCTGCGGGAACGCATCGTGCCTTGCAGATTCGCACCGACTGCTCACGAGAGGAACCATGCGTGCTGGAGCCATCATTGGCATCGTGCTGATCGTCGCCGGTGCTTTGGCGCTCGTCTACCAGGGAATCACGTACAATCGAGACAGGACAGTGCTGGAGGTGGGGCCGATATCGGCGACCGCGGAGACTCGCGAAACGATCCCCATTCCGCCGGTGATCGGCGGACTCGCCATTGCGGCCGGGGTGGTCCTGCTCGTCATGTCCCGGCGCCAGCGCTCCTGAAGGGATAGTGGGCGGTGGTAAGGCGGCGGGGTCGTAAGGTCCGGTCGCGGACAGAGCCCCGTTGGGCGGTGAAAGAGACGGAGTGCAGGTAGCAGGCGAATCCCGGTCCACAGGTTCCGACACTTTCCGTACAGCCTCGACGGCTACGGGATTCACACTGGCCGGTATATTCCAACGAGGCGGATTGGCCGCCCACGCCCTTGCAATCCCGTCTCCCTGCCTGTGCCACGTCGTCTCCGGTTGTTCGCAATCGCTCCCTACACCATCGGGCTGATGGTGTTGGTGCTGGTGCTAGTTGGGGCGCTGGCATACAAGGGCTTTGACGCCGAGCGGTCTCGCCGCACGACCGCGGAGGCGACGCTTCGCGATTACGCCAAATTCGCGGCGTGGGAGTACGGGTTCCGCGCGAAGAACACGCTCCTTCCGGCGATCGTCACTCCATTCATTGCGCCCATCACGCGGGTCGATCCCACGCTGCCGCCCTCGGCACAGCCTTCACCGCAGGAATTCGCGACGCTTGCCCGGCAGCGCGGCGAGTACTGCGAGTGTCTCGACACCGCCGCGCGCTTCTTCCGCTACGATTGGCGCGACAGTTCGTTCACGCTCGATCGTCCGCTTGGAACGGATGTCGCACGATGGGTGCAGGATACGGTGGCCGCGCACGAACGGCGTTTCGCCCGGCCTCCCGGATTCGTGCCGCTCACCTTCGGGTCGTCGGGCTCGCCGCTCGAGCGCCTGAACGTGGTGCTGACCAACGACTCGTACGTGCTGGTGTTCGACGAGCGTGCCGGCGCCTCACTAATGGTGGCGTACGTGCTTTCGCGCGACTACGAGAGCGCGCCGGTCGTCACCTACGGCATGGTGCAGGCGGCCGAGACTTTCGCCGCGCCGTTGCTCGCACACACGTTCCGCAGTGAGCCGTTGTTCCCGCGGGCACTGGTCGGAGACGTGCCCAACGATTCGGTGCTGCGCGTCGCTGTGCATACGCCTGATGATCTGTTGCTCTATCAGTCGGGACCGCCGGACAGCGCAGCGTTCGTGGGGCTCGACACTCTGGATGCGGCCTTCGGCAGCCTTCGGTTCGCGGTGTCGTTGCGGCCGGAGTTCGCCGGCAGGCTCGTCGTGGGCGGACTGCCTCGATCGCAGTGGCCGTTGATGCTTGGATTGTTCGTCCTCACGGCGGCGCTCCTAGCCGGTGCGGTGGTGCAGCTGCGGCGGGAACATGAGCTGGTGCGGCTGCGGGCCGACTTCGTTTCCGGAGTATCGCACGAGCTCCGTACTCCTCTCACCCAGATCCGGCTGTTCGCCGAACTGCTACACACCGGCGCGCTGCGATCCGACGCCGAGCGTTCGCGCGCGACCCGGGTGATGGATCAGGAAGCGCGTCGCCTGACGTATCTGGTGGAGAACGTTCTGGCGTTCTCACGGCAGGAGCGCCAGCACGAGCAGATAGCGCGCGAACCGGTGGATGTGCCGGCCGAGGTGCGTGACGTGCTCGACTTTTTCGGACCGGTGGCGCGCGCACGTGGCGTACACCTGACGATGAGCGTTCCGCCGGGTACGCACGCCGACGTCGATTGCGATGCCCTGCGTCGCATTCTGCTCAACCTTCTGGACAACGCGGTCAAGTATGGTCCGCCGGAGCAACGGGTGCTCGTCACTGCCGAGCGCCTGACGCGCGCGCTGCGCATCGAGGTCAGCGATAGCGGCCCCGGTATTCCTGCCGAGCATGCGGATCAGATCTGGGAGCCCTATCAGCGCCTTGCGCGCGATGCCAGCTCCGCCGTCGGAGGGAGTGGCATTGGACTCGCCGTGGTGCATGATCTGGCGAAGCTGCACGATGGAAGGGCCTGGGTCGAGGCGAATCCCGGCGGTGGGGCGCTGTTCGTCGTCGAATTGGGACTGGGCCCGTCGCCTGACCAGGCGACGACCTCATTGCATGAAGCGGATGCGATAACCGTGCGGGAACCTGCATGAACCGCATCCTCATCATCGAGGACAATCCCGATCTCGCGTTCGGCTTGCGTGCCACGCTCGAGATTGAAGGCTATGCCGTCGAAGTCGCACCCGATGGGCGCCGCGGATTGGCCGGCGCGCGTGCGTCACATCCGGACCTGATCATCCTCGATCTGATGATGCCGGAAATGAACGGCTATCAGGTGTTGCGCACGTTGCGTGAGGACGGCGATCAGACGCCGGTGCTGATTCTCACCGCGCGAGGAGAGGAAGCCGACAAGGTTCTCGGATTCCGGTTAGGTGCCGACGACTACGTGACCAAGCCATTCGGCCGGCTGGAGCTTTCGGCCAGGGTAAATGCGCTGTTGCGGCGGTCCGGTGGCGGACGTCAGGCAAAAGCACCCGAGGTGGAGCGATTCGGAGACGTGGAAGTGCACCCCGCCTCCCGTACCGTGATCCGAAATGGCGACACGGTGGCGCTGACACCAAAGGAGTTCGACCTGCTTCTCGCGCTCATCCGGCGTCGCGGTGCGGTGGCCAGCCGCCACGAGCTGCTGCGCGAAGTCTGGGATCATCACGCCGTTGTCATGACTCGCACGGTGGACATTCACATTGCCGAACTGCGCCGCAAGCTCGAGGCCGACAGTTCCAACCCCCGGCACATTCTGACCGTGTGGAAAGCCGGCTATCGCCTGGCGACCTGAAGCCGGTCGTCTTCTTCTGCCACTGACCAATGAATCGGATCAAATCAGCGGCGGCCGCCACGGCCGTCATCGCAAGCATGTTACCGATGGCTCTACATGCGCAGGAGGCGAGCGCGCGGACCCATTTGCCACGAGCCACGACGGCCGCCATAACGGAGGATGACCTTCGGACACGGCTGTTCATTTTCGCGGACGATTCGATGCAGGGGCGCGAGGCGGGCACGGAGGGGCATCTCCGCAGCACCGACTATCTCGCCGCCGAGCTGCGTGCGTTAGGCCTGCAGCCGGCCGGGGACAGCGGCACGTACTTCCAGGCGGTGCCGCTCGCCAGCCGGACGCTGGACGAGTCGAGCAGCGTGTCGGTGAGCGGAACATCGTTCGCAATGTGGAGCGATGTGGTACCCGTTCGCGGTGGTGATGTCGCCGAAGCAACGTCTGTGTTCGCCGGACCCCTGCACGATACCAGCAGTTGGATCAGCCCGGAGGCTGCACGCGGCCGACTGCTGATCTTCCACGCCGATCGGGGTCCGCTGGCGCTGCCGCCGATGAACGAAGGCACACGGTTCCAGCACGCCGCCGGTGTCGCGATCGTGGTGCCCGCGCCCATGCTCCAGGCCTACACCAACTTCCTTCGCCCCGCGCGGCTGGCGCTGCGTCAGGAAAAGGCCGGTGCGACCATTCCGGTTCTGCTTCTCACGAGCGCCGCCGCGGAATCGATGCTCGCCACGCCCGTCGAGACGGCGCAACCGGGCCGTACGGGAGGTCCCGTCCGCGCGCGCATCGCCTACACCGAGTCGATCGTCCCGGCTCGCAACGTCGTCGCCGTGCTGCCGGGAAGCGATCCTGGTCTTCGCGGCCAGTACGTCGCCATCGGCGCGCATAGCGATCACGATGGCATTTCGGCGCAGCCGGCCGATCACGATTCTCTGCGCGCGTTCAATACCGAGGTAGAGCGGAGGCAGCAGGCAAAGGGAGGAGCATTGACCGGAGCGGAGCGCCGTGAGATTCGCGTCAATGTCGACAGCCTGCGGAGGCTCGGGCCGGCTCGCCTCGATTCCATCTACAACGGCGCGGACGACGACGGTTCGGGATCGGTGGCGGTACTCGAGATTGCCGAAGCGATGGCCCGCGGACCGCGGAAGCCGAAACGATCGATGCTGTTCGTGTGGCACACCGCGGAGGAAAAGGGGCTGATCGGCGCCGATTGGTATTCGGCTCACCCCACGGTTCCGCGCGATTCGATCGTCGCGCAGCTGAACATCGACATGATCGGCCGCGGTGGCGCGGACGACATTCCCGGTGGCGGCCCGGCGTACCTTCAGCTGATTGGGTCGCGGCGCCTATCGACGGAGCTGGGGCAGCTGGTCGAACAGGTGAACAAGGAGCGGCCGGCGCCGTTCGCCTTCGACTACCAGTTCGACGCGCCGGGGCATCCGGAGCAGTATTACTGTCGCAGCGATCACTACATGTACGCACGGTACGGCATTCCGGTGGTGTTCTTCTCGACAGGCGACCACCGCGACTATCACCAGCTGACCGACGAGCCGCAGTACATCAACTACGGCAATCTGTGGCGGGTTACGCAGCTGATTCACGATGTGGGACTGCGGCTGGCAACGCAGGCCGGTCGCGTAAAGGTAGACCAGCCCAGTCCGCCGTTGGGTGCCCCGTGCCGGCAGTAGCCTTCGTGGGGCTCAGGCAACTCCCGCCAGCGCTTCGTGCTGTATGACTTCGCGCCGCCAGCTCTGCATCATCGTGTCGAACACGCGGACGAGCTCGGGATCGAATTCCGTTCCGGCAGCCTCGTTCAAATAGGCCATCACCCGTTCGTGCTCCCATGCATCGCGGTAGGGACGCCGCGTGCGTAAGGCATCGTATACGTCGCAGACATGCACCACGTGGCTGGCGGGGTGGCAGTCGCGGCGAAAGTGAAGTTTGGGATATCCGCATCCGTCGATCATGATGTGGTGCTCGTAGGCTACGGCCGCCGCGACGTCGAGCTGCTGGCCGCTCTTGAGTATGAGCCGGGCGCCATGCACCGGGTGCTGTTGAATGATCTCCCGCTCTTCCGGCGTGAGTTTTCCCGGCTTGTTCAGCAGGTCGCGGGGGATGCCAACCTTGCCGATGTCGTGCAGCAGCCCGGACACGCCGAACGCCCGGACTTCCCGTGCGCCAAGACCTAACGATTCGGCCAGCGCCATTGCCAGCACCGAGACGTTGAGCGAGTGCGTGGTGGTATACTCGTCATACTCGCGGAGGGAGAGCAGCGGCATGACCAATTGATGCTCGGCGTGCATTACCGAAGAGAGCGAGCGAACCGTTGCCTCGGCCTCGAGCAGCGGAATGGAGCTCCCATCGACTACCTCGCCGTGTATCCATTGCGTTGCCGCCACCTCCTCGGCAAGCGAGTAGCGGATCGTGGCGGAAGGCAGCGTGGCTCCCAGTGGAGTCGTCTGATGCTCGCCGCGCAGGCCGAGCACGCCGTAGCGTACCGCCGACTGGCGCATCTGGGGTGCCTCGGCCGACCCGGCATTCGCCAGCCGGGTGGCGATCTCGTCGAGGAACTGCTCGAACGTTTCACGCGACACTTCGGCCGACAGCTCGAGTCGCTGGATCCCGGCTTTCGTCAGGCGCGCGGCGGGCGGCCAATCGCGCAACTCCCGCAGACTGCGGCCGGCGTAGATCACCTCGCGCTCCACGAAGCTGAACTGCGGAGCCGGGTCGCGGGCGAGGAGTGTCTGCAGCCGCTGGTACGTTATATCGACAGACCTGGCGCGCGCCGGATGCCCATCGCGGTAGAGGCCCATGGCGGCGATCGACTGCCCGAATGCGATGACGAATACGGATGCCTCGTTCAAGTGGCACCTCCCGGCGCCGCGGCGGCGCGGACGCGTGGATCGTTATGTGCCATGGCAAGCGTGAGCACCGTTGCCACCTGCGGCTCGTTGGGCCAGTGCACCGCGAGCGAGGAGATCGCCGCCAGCAGGTCGTCGGAAAGTGGAGCCAGCCGCCGCCGGCCAAAGAAAGTGCGCTGGAGCGCAGAGTTCAGCGCCAGCTCGAAGCCTTCGCGTGTACCGCTTGCGGCCAGGGCGCGTATGGCCAGCGGGGCTTGCTCGTCGTTCATCGTTCCCTCCTGCAGACGGCGAATCATCGGTGCGACTGCCGGCCGCGGACACGAAGTCGCCGCCGCACTCAACGCAATACGCAGAACTCCGTCATCCGCGTCGAGCAACCCGAGCACGATTGCCCGCTCCCGCCACGCAGAATGCTCGACCATCAGCCGAACGGCTTCTCGTCTCACCCTGACGTCAGGATGCTGGGCCTGTTCCGCGGGACTCCAGCCCGGCGGCAGCATCCCCACTCGCCGCACAAGCGTCAGGATGTTCCGCCTAACGTACCACGGGGCGTCAGGCATCCGGTTGACCGCCGCCAGCGCCGCCGGCGCTCCGATCGAGATCAGATGGTCCAGTATCAGGCGCCGCGTGCTGCGCGACTGAGCCGATGCGAGCGCATCGAGCAGAGAGTCCGCGCAAGCCGCGCCGCCCATTCCCACCAGCCGCTCGAGCAGCGCGGCGTCGAGAGGCTCGCTGGCCAGAAGAGCAGCGAGCTGCTTGTCCGATGACAGCTCGGCCCAAAGGCGCCTCGCGCACGCCGAGCCGGGCGGAGCGGAGTCGAGTAACTCAACCACGCGTTGTACCTGTCCCTGTGCAACAAGATCGAGGAGCGCACGAAGGGTGGGCTCCTCGATCAGGTCCAGCTCCAGGCTCATCGCCACGATTCGCTCCGCTTCCGACAGACCTTCGTCGGGGGATGCGGCCACCTCGGGCGAAACCCGAGCCATGCGGTCCAGCATCTTCCGGTATTCGTCAGGATTCGGATCGGGGAGCGACCAGCCACGCACCAGTTGCCTCACCTGCTCCCGCAAAGCCCCATCGGCCGGCGATCCCGACCCGCCCGCACCGGAAGCCTGCGCCGCGAGCTTGTGTAGGAGACGAGCCATGGCGTGCGATATGGTCTGCCCCGAGGCGAGCGCCGCGGCCTCCACCAGCTCGACCACGGCATCAACTGCCACTCCCTGCGAGGCATCGAGCAGAAACCGGCGCCGCTGGACGGTGTTGCCTCCCATCTCCAGTAGCCGGCTCAGGGTCTCCGGACGGAGCGAGCTGATGAGGCGTGACACGCGCTGGCGCAACGCCGCTGATTCCGGTGTCTGCCCGCACCGCAGCTCATCCGAGATCTGAAGCAGGTATCCCACCACCACCTGATCGTAGGCGACCTCTCGTTCATGTCCTTCGATCGCCGTGGCGAGCGCTGCCGGGTCGAGAGCTCGATCGTCTCCTGCCTCTATTGGGTCGCTCTCCATTGCGGCGCGCGCCAATCCAATCCAGAGGTCGGCGCCGAAAGCCGTGCCCGAAGCATTCCCGTCGCCGCCTTCGAGCAAGGCGAGTCGCGAAAAGTTCACCGGGTGCAGCTTGATGTGACTCAATCCCGAGCTCGGATTCGCGCTCAATCCCAGGGGCCGGTCGGATCGGTCAGGATCTTCCGCAAGTGCCGTCAGGAAGTTCCGAATATCGCCCTCGCCAACTCCGCTCTCGAATTGGACGGCTCCGATCTGGTGACGGTGAAGACGGTCGGCCAGGTCTGCCAGCAGCGGATGCGTGCATTCGGTAGCCACGCCTTCTATGACGAGTTGCTGGCGCGCGACTCCCAGCGCCAGTGTCGCACGCAGGGCGAGAATGGCGCGCAGCGACTCGAGCAGGTCCCCTGACGCGCCCTTGAGCTGCGGGTGGCCGGACGGGTAGAACGAATGCTTGTTGAGGCTGATCGAGAGCAACACGAGGAAATCCGAAAGCTCCCGGGCGAGCGTAGCGCTCCCCGCGGTCTGGGTCTGCGTTTCGACTGGCTGCTGTGCAGTTCCCATTAGTCCGTTCCCGTAGCTTACGATCTCGTGGCTCCCCTTCGGCGGGAACCGGGGGCGGGTACGGTTTCTGCCCCTCGCTGCACCTTCGTGGGGAGCACCACCCGCCTCCGGAGAGACGGATTCACTACGGTATGGGTCACCATCTCGAACAGGGAGGAATCATGGACATAGTTTTCGTTCGGCGGACGGTCGCTCGCCGAAGGCGACTACGAATTGAGGATCCTGGTCAATGTGCGGGAGGTCGAGGAGCGTGAGCTCTCCACCATCGTGAGCGTCCGCGCCTCTCGGGCGCGCTACGATGCCGTGGTCGTCGGCGCCGGCCCGAACGGCCTGTCGGCGGCGATAACGTTGGCGCTTGCCGGCCGCTCCGTGCTCGTCCGTGAGGGTGCCTCCAGCGTGGGCGGTGGAGCGCGCTCAATGGCCCTCACCCTTCCTGGGGCCGTTCACGATGTCTGCTCGGCCGTGCACCCGTTGGCGGCCGGTTCGCCATTCTTTCGCACCCTCCCGCTGGGGAAGTTCGGCCTGGAATGGATCCATGCGGATGTGCCCCTGGCACATCCGTTCGACGACACGCCCGCGGCGGTTCTGGCCCGCGATGTCGGCGAGACCGCGGCGGGTCTGGGTACCGATGGCGATGCCTATCGAGCGCTGGTGGACCCGCTGGTGGCCGACTGGCCCGTCCTGGCCCCGGCGATACTGCAGCCGTTGCGCATTCCACGGCATCCCATCGTAATGGCCCGGTTCGGCATCACCGCGTTTCGCGCCGCGGCGCCGTATGTACGATCCAGGTTCGAAACTCGCGGTGCGCGAGGGCTGTGGGCGGGGCTTGCCGCTCACAGCATGCTGCCGCTTGGCCAGATGCCGACAATGGCCATTGCGTTGGTGCTTGCAGTGGCTGCTCACGCCGAGGGTTGGCCATTTCCGCGCGGCGGTGCGCAACGATTGGCCGATGCTCTGGCGGCCTATCTACGGTCGCTGGGAGGCGAGATCGTGACCGGGGCGCCTGTCGAGTCTCTGGAAGAGCTGGAGCCGGCGCGCGCGGTGCTGCTCGATGTGACTCCGGCGCAACTGGTACGCATTGCCGGTGCCGCACTTCCGAACAGGGCGCGCCGGGCACTCGATCGATATCGTTATGGTCCGGGTGTGTGCAAGGTCGATTGGCTGATCGAAGGGCCGATTCCGTGGTCCGATCCTCGTTGCGTCCGCGCCGGCACGGTACACATTGGCGGAACGCTCGACGAAATCGTCGTTTCGGAAGAAGCACCGTGGCGGGGAGAACACGCCGAGCGCCCCTTCGTACTCCTCGCGCAACCGTCGGTGTTCGACGCCAGTCGCGCTCCGGATGGCCGCCAGGCCATCTGGGCTTACTGTCATGCGCCGCACGGATCGACAACCGATGTCCATGCACGGATCGAGGCGCAGGTGGAGCGTTTCGCTCCGGGTTTTCGCGACCGAATCGTCGCGCGGCACGTGATGACGGCTCGCGATCTCGAAGCGCACAATCCCAATCTCGTTGGCGGAGACGTTGGTGGAGGAGCCAACACTCTGCTCCAGCTCTTTCGCCGGCCCACATCGGTGCTTCATCCATATCGCACGGCGATTCCGAACGTCTACCTCTGCTCGGCTTCGACGCCGCCTGGCGGAGGCGTTCACGGCATGTGCGGCCACCACGCCGCGCTTGTCGTCCTGCGCGACGACCGATAGCACGGGGTGTCGCGCGAGCGTGATCCGGCGCATCATCCGTCGAGTCCCGCGCGTTCCAACCTTTCCCACTCCGCTCTTGTCTGCCTGGCCCATCACCTTTGACGATGTGATCGCCGCACGCGAGCGACTGCGTCCATATCTCGAACCATCGCCGCTGCGCACCTATCCCGTGCTCGACGCGCACGTTGGTCACGGCATTCATGTGCTCGTCAAGCACGAGAATCTCAACCCAACCAACGCTTTCAAGATTCGAAACGCACTGTCGTTCATGACGGCGCTCGCGCCTGTCGAGCGCCGGCGAGGGGTGGTGGCGGCGAGCAAGGGGAATCACGGGCTCGGACTCGCCTACGCCGGAGCATTGCTCGCAGCCCCGGTAACCATCTGCGTGCCGGTCGGCAACAATCCGGAAAAGAACGCCGCAATCCGGGGCTACGGGGCGACGCTCATCGAAAGCGGGGCCGACTACGACGACTCGGCCGCGGTGGCGGCGCGAATGGCCGAGGAGAAGGGGCTCGTTCTTGCGCACTCCACCAACGACGCACGCGTCATCGCCGGAGCCGCCACGCTCACGCTCGAGCTGCTCGAGCAGGCAGCGGATATCGACGCCATGGTGATCGCTGTCGGGGGAGGTTCACAAGCCGTCGGCGCCATGACGGTGCTGCGCGCGCAGCGTCCGATGGTTCACGTGACTGCGGTGCAGGCCGCTGGAGCATCGGCGGCACACGACTCCTGGCACGCCGGTGCGCCTCGAACCACGGATGCCGCCCTGACCTTCGCCGATGGTCTGGCAACGAGAGCCGCATATGCGCTTACGTTCCCCGCGCTCCTCGAGGGGCTGAAGGATTTCGTGACGGTGACCGATGCGGAGATTGCCTCCGCCTTACGTCTGCTGCTCTCGACGACGCATACACTGGTCGAAGGCGCAGCAGCTGCCGGACTCGCCGCGCTGCTCGCCCGCCGCGAACTATTCGCCGGTCAGCGCATAGGAATCGTCCTCAGCGGCGGCAACATCGATGCGGCTACGCTTCGAAGCGTGATGGTGGGAGACATTTGACATGATGACCTCTCGAGAACCAGGGAAGAAGTCTGATCGAGCCAACGCGACGCGGTTGGGGCTGCTCTGGTCGAGCGTGCGTGACAGTCTGTGGTTCGTTCCAGCGCTCAGCACCGCCCTCGCTCTGTTGCTGGCACTCGTAATCGTCCGAGTCGACGCCGCATGGAGTGCCAGTGGCACGATGGAAGACTTCCTTTTCAGCGGCGGCGCCGACGGCGCGCGTGGCGTACTCACCGCCGTTGCCGGAAGCCTGATCACCGTAACCGGCGTGGTCTTTTCGGTGACCGTCGTCGCTCTGCAGCTAGCCAGCAGCCAGTTCACTCCCCGCGTGCTGCGCGGATTCATGGCTGATCCCGCGAACCAGATCGTACTCGGCATATTCATCGGCACCTTCACGTATACGGTGATGGTACTGCGAACGGTGACCGGCGCCGATGACGATCGTGAGGCGTTCGTTCCGGAGCTGGGTGTTACCGTCGCGATCCTGCTGGTGCTGGTGAGCATCGGCGCGCTCATCTACTTCATCAATCACTCGGCGCGCTCCGTGCAGGCAGCCGTTATCCTCACGCGCGAAACGCAGCATACGCTGAAGCGGATGGATCACCTTTTTCCACGTGGTTTCGGTCGTCCGGATGAAGATTTCCCGGTACCCCGCGCACCCGCCGCTCCCGCCGCGGTAGTGCTTGCCGCCGAATCGGGATATCTGCTGGCGGTACACGCCGACTCGATGTTCGATCTGGCCGAGGATCGCCGCCTGACGATTCGAATGGACGTGCCGGTTGGAGGGTTCATCATCGAAGGTGAATCCCTGGCCTCGATCTGGCCGCCTTCCGCCGCGGATGATACGGCGATCAGGGCGGTGCGAGACGCGTTCGTGCTTGGCGAGGAACGCACCCCGGACCAGGATGTTGATCTGGGAATCATCGTGATATCCGATATCGCGCTGCGCGCCCTTTCGCCCGGCGTCAACGATCCGACCACCGCCATGCTGTGCATCGATCGGCTCGCCGAGCTTCTTGTACGGCTGGGCACCTCGGTAGATCCACTCGCGGCACGCACCAACGCCTCGGGAGAGCTTCGCTTTCTCTCTCGCGTGACGACATTCGAGCTGTCGGTTGGTCTCGCGTTCGATCAGATCCGCCACTACGGGTTCGGCAATCCGACCATCGCAATCAAGCTGTTCGACGCACTCCAGCGGATAGGCAGATTGGTGCCGGCAGGCCGTCGCCGGGCTCTGACCGCACAGGCGGAGATGTTGTCTGAGCAGGTCGGCGATTCAGACATGCCATCCGGCGACCGCCAATCCGTGGAGCGTGCGGCCGCCGCATGCCTCGATGTACTGGCTGGCAGCGTAGGGGACTCGTCAGGGAGTGCGGGACAAGCGTCCGACACACCTCGCGCCACGATGTCGCAAAGGTAAGGCGTCGACTCCGGAGTTACGGCGTCGCCTGCGGCACCTCGGGATGGCTCAGCGAGTACACATATGCCGCAACCGCCCCAAGATCTTCATCGGAGAGGGCAAGCCCACCCATAGCCGGCATCGCTGCCAGTGCCTCGACGGGCTGCGCCACTCCGGTGCGAATGGTCTGGATTATTCCGCCATAGCTGCCGTCGGTATTCAGCCACTGGTCGTCGGCGAGGTTTGGGCCGAGCCCACCGGGGCCGCCGGTGCCGTTCATGCCGTGACATGTGTAGCAGATACCGCTCGCCGCCCGGCCGTGGAAGATGTCATGTCCCCTCGCCACCATCGCGGCGGTGATCTGCGCGGGATCGACGCTCGCTTGCGGTGGCGGCGTTGCCCCAGCGGACGTGTCCGCCGGTGTCGCATCAGAGCCGCTGTCGCCGCCGCAGGCGACGGCGATCATCGCTGACGCAGCCAGAAATGCTCTTCGAGTCCGATTCATTTGGTCCCCGTCCCATTCATATGGCCCCCGACTGAAAGCATCGGTCTTTTCATTCGTCATTATCCGTGCCGACGAACCCCGGTGCGGTGGCGCTCGACGAACCCTGCCGCTATTCCTACGGGCATCTTAGCTCGGCTGCACCCCGTCCGCGATGTCGTTTCCCTGTTTCGTGAAGCTGCCAATAATGAAGATCATTTCGCGGGCGCTCATCCTCGCCGGCGTTTTCGTAACCGTGCCGCTCGCCGCAGCGGCTCAGGACATCCCCGAACGCTATCGAGACGACGCGAACCGGTTGATCGCTGCTTCCACCGGAGACAGCGCCGCGTACGCACGCCTGACGCTGCTCACCGATGCATTCGGCGCCCGGTTCAGCGGATCGGAGTCTCTCGAGCGCGCGATCGACTGGATATTGGCCGAAATGCGCAACGACTCGCTCGAGAACGTGCGGGGCGAACCGGTGATGGTGCCGCGCTGGGTTCGAGGCAACGAATCGCTACGCCTGCTCGCACCGCGTCCGCGAATGATGCCGATGCTCGGGCTGGGCGGCAGCGTTGCGACTCCACCCGAGGGGATTACCGCCGATGTGCTGGTCGTCGGTTCGTTCAATGAACTGCGCGAGCGGTCGCGCGATGCGCGTGGCAAGGTCGTGCTGTTCGACGTGCCGTTCACCACCTATGGGCAGACCGTTGCCTATCGCGTGAACGGCGCCGTCGAAGCGGCTAGGGCGGGTGCCGTCGCAAGCCTCATCCGATCGGTAACGCCATACTCGCAGCAGACGCCTCACACCGGCGTAATGCACTACGAATCGGGCGTTACGCAAATTCCGCACGCGGCGATCACCGTAGAAGATGCGATGCTCCTTCGTCGCATGCAGGATCGTGGCGAGCGCATTCGCGTAACCCTGGCGATGGGCGCGCGAACGCTTCCCGATGCTCTGTCGCGCAACGTGGTGGCCGAGATCCGTGGTCGGGAGCTACCTGACGAAGTGGTGGTGCTCGGTGGGCACATCGATTCATGGGATGTAGGCACCGGCGCGATGGATGACGCGGGTGGGAGCGTGGCGGCATGGGAAGCGGTCCGCCTGATGAAGGTGCTGGGAATGCGCCCTCGCCGCACGGTGCGAGTGGTGCTGTGGACGAACGAAGAGAACGGACTGCGCGGCGCCAATGCGTATCGCGATGCGCATCGCGCGGAGCTGGATGGGCACGTGCTGGCAATGGAATCGGATGCCGGTGTGTTCCGTCCGACGGGATTCGGGTTCACCGGCAGCGATTCCGCGTTCGCGATCGTGCGCGCGATAGGTACGCTGCTCGCCCCGATCGGGGCGGATACGATCACCCGCGGCGGTGGCGGAGCGGACATCGGCCCGATCATGGCGTTAGGTGTGCCCGGAATGGGATTGCAGGTGGATGGGACACGCTACTTCTGGTACCATCACACCGATTCGGACACCATTGACAAGCTCGATCCGGCGGAGTTGGCGCGGTGCGTGGCGGCGATGGCGGTAATGGCTTACATCGTCGCCGACCTGCCGGAACGACTGCCGCGCACGGAGAACTGAGATGCGAGAAGCGAAACGCGAGAAACGACGTGCGATACGCGAGGCGGGTTGGTCCTCGCATCTCGCGTCTCTCATCTCCCTTCATCGATGGTCGTTCGCGGCCTTCCTCCTGGCCACTTCCTGCGCGCCGCCGTACGTACCGCCAGAGCCGGCTCCGGCTCCGCCACCCGAACAGCCGGCGCCGAGCGTGCTCGCACCTGACGAGCTGCTACCGGCACCGGCCGGTCCGGAGCTCCCGCCGCCGCTCGATCGGGAATTTCGCGCGGCCTGGGTGGCGACCGTCGGCAACATCGACTGGCCGTCGCGTCCCGGGCTATCGAGCGAACAGCAGCAGGCGGAGTTGATAGCCATTCTCGACCGCGCCGCGGCGCTCAACCTCAACGCGATAATT